>CAYTHS010000011.1:4218-35200 GCA_964437665.1 uncultured Oscillospiraceae bacterium | reverse complement strand
CGCTTGGACAGGGCGATTCGTTTATGGCGTGCGGACTGAAGCGCGATATCCCGGTCAAGATGCAGGGGGACACGAAGATCCTGTATGTGACCAACTGCCCGTCGTTCGAGTCCGTTTCCAAATTTGAGGAAAGTCTGAATGCGCTGCTGATGCGCATTAACGAAAAGGACCACTATACCTATCGGCACAGCGGCGCCGTACTGAAATATTCACTGTGCTTGTTCGACGTGATGGAAACGAGCATCAACGGTGTTTCACGGGACGATTTGGGGGTGGCCGCACTGTTCCACGACGTAGGCAAATGCTTTATTCCGGTGGAAATCCTGCAAAAACCCGAAAGCCTGGAACCGCTGGAACTGCGCTATATCCTGCGGCATTCGGTCGACAGCGGCAGGTTACTCAAATCCGAGTTCGGCGAGCAGATTGCGGAAATTGCCATGAACCATCATGAGCGGCTCGACGGAAGCGGATATCCAAAAGGGCTGACGGAGGAGGACATCAGTGTTCCGTCCAGGATTGTGGCCGTTGCGGACGCGTTCGATGCGATGACCACCGACCGTGGCTATAATAAAGTGAAAACATTTGAACAGGCCGCCGAAGAACTGGTTTCGCTCAACGAGAAATTCGACAGTAAGGTCACGGAAACGCTGCTTCATCTTGTGGAGAGCGGCGCGATCCAAACGGAGGGGAAAGAAGCAAATGAATAAACGGGACAAGTGCGGTTACTGGCTGATGCTTTCCGACTATGACATCGGGACGATCGACGCGCTGATTCAGGGTGAACGCTGGGTATACGTGGCGTTTATATGTCAGCAGGCGACCGAACGCCAGCTAAAGGCGATGTACGTGTATTTTATGGAGGCGGAACCGCCCAAAACACACAATGTCAATTTCCTGTTTTCCAAGATTACAGATAGCGCGGCGTTTAAAAACGGCGGGGATTACGCGCGTTTTTCGGAACGCCGCAACGAGTGCGAAGACTTCCTTATGGACGTGATGTTTTACTATATGTCCGACTATCCGTTTTCTTATAAGAATATCACGAATCGGTTTGTCAAGAAGGACCTCGCGCTGGAATTGTATGAAAAGACGAAAAAATATGTTTCCTGGCTGCGCAGCTTCCTTCCGGCAATTGAAATTCCGAACATTCCGGAATAACGCTGAACGCCGCACGGCATGCCGGTTCAATCGAATAGTTATCCAAAAACAAGCCTTCCCGGACAGGAAGGCTTGTCGCATACTTGCGGTCCGTCGTCAGTTGAGCGTGACGGGTGTTGCCGTCGGCACGGGCGTGGGCGTGCCGAGCGCATCCGTGCCGGGTTTGCTTGTGATATGCGGTTCTACCGACTCCCGCAGGTAGTCCGCGCCCTTATCGAGCAGGCCGGCGGCGTCTTCGGCGATGCCGGAATCGTCCATGAAGTAACGGATTTCAGACCAGGCTTCCTTGCCGAGCACACGGAGCGAGCCGATGAGCCGCTCCAGCTTGCCGCTGAGCAGATCCTTTGTGTCGAGGTAGCAAAGCACCGCCATGATGATGACCAGCAGCACTACCAGAATGCCGATCAGGCGAAAGACAAATTTCATAAGCCGTTCCCTCCAAATTCAGGCCAAAGCGACGGGCGATCGCTTCACAAATGCATTATAACATGCACCCTTGGAGCGCGCTGTGAATGTTATGTGAATTCAGGCACGTCATTCAACGTCCTGTACGATGGTTTCATGCAGCGCTTTTTCGATCATGGGCTCGAAATCCACCAGTCTTTCACTGCGGCGAATATCCGTCAGCTTTGGCTTGGTGACGGGGTGCTGCGGAACGAACACCGTGCAGCAGTCCTCATAGGGGAGTATGGATGTTTCGAACGAGCCGATCGTCTTTGCGCGATCGACAATTTCCTCTTTATCAAAGCCGATCAGCGGGCGGAAAACCGGCAGCGTCACCGCGTCGTTGGTAACGGTCAGACTCTCGATGGTCTGGCTGGCCACCTGGCCGATAGATTCGCCGGTGACGAGCGCCTGCGCGCCGTTTGCCAGTGCGATCCGCTCGGCAATCTGCATCATGAGTCGGCGCATGAGCACGGTGGTCTCGCTCTGCGGGCATTTTTCATAGATTGCGAGCTGTATCTCCGTGAACGGGACGAGGTGCAGCGTGACGCTCCCGGCGTAAGCCGAAAGGATGCGCACAAGGTCCACGACCTTGTCGCGCGCCCGTTCGCTCGTATAAGGGTAACTGAAGAAATGCACGGCGGAAACGCGAACGCCGCGTTTTGCAATCATATAACCCGCGACGGGACTGTCGATGCCGCCGGAGACGAGCAGCATCGCATGGCCGTTGCATCCGACCGGCATACCGCCCGCGCCAAGGCGTTCCTCCGCGAAAATGAACGCCTGGTTCTGGCGGATTTCCACGCCCACGTAGAAATCGGGCGTGTGTACGTCCACACTTAAAGCAGGGAACGCTTCCAGAAGCAATCCGCCGAGCGTGCGGCAGATTTCCTCCGAGCGCATGGGGAAGCGTTTGTCCGAGCGGCGGGAGATCACCTTGAACGTTGCATGTTCCAAACCCGCAATGCGCGTGCCGACGATTTTTCCGGCGGCCTCGACAATCGGCTCCCATTCCTTTTCGGCGGCGACGGCGGGGCTGACGGAGTGAATGCCGAATACGCGCGTGAGCTTGTCCGCCGCGCCGTCCAGTTCCTCTCCCGGTATGTTGAAAACGAAGATGCGTCCCTGTTCTCGTACGACTTTTGCGGGGAGGGGATTAAGCGCGAGTTGGATGCGCCGCACCAGGCTGCGCTCAAAATAGGGGCGGTTCAGCCCCTTTAGGTGAATTTCCGCATAGCGGACGATGATGACCGGTTCCATAGGTTTCTCCTGTTCGGACATGCCGGAGCACCCGGCGGGCCCGTTGTTTTCGTTGCGTATTTCAGCGGCGCTGAAAGCGCCGCAGGAATGTTACCTGTTCCTTAACGGCCAGCGCCGCCGCGTCCATCTCCTCGGGCGTATTGAACGGGCTGAGGCTGAAGCGCAGCGCACCTTCCGCTCGTGTGCCGGAAATACCCATCGCATCCAAAACGCGGTTTTTGCTCTTTTTATGCGTGGAGCAGGCCGACCCTGTGGAAACGTAAATTTCGCGTTCGGAAAGCGCGTTGACCAGCACTTCGCCCCGCACGCCGGGGAAGGAAACGTTGAGGACGTGTGGCGCGCCGGCTTGAACTGAAGGGCCGTTGACCAGCGCGTCCGGAATCGTGAGCAGCGCTTTTGCGAGACGTTCTTTGCAGGCGCGGACGGTTTTGAGCCACGCAGACTGATTTGCGCGCCAAAGCGCGAGCGCGGCGTCTGTGCCAAGCACGCCGGGCACGTTGGTCGTGCCCGAGCGCATGCCGTTCTCCTGCCCGCCGCCGATCTGCCCGCCTGCGAATTTTACGCCGCTTTTGACATACAGCGCGCCAAATCCCTTCGGTGCGTGAAATTTATGTGCGCTGACACTGTATAAATCACAGGGAATGCGTGAAAAGGGCAGCTTGCAGAAGGCCTGCACGCCGTCCACGTGGAACAGTGCGTCCGGCGCGAGACGGCGGACGAGCAGTGATGCGGCTTCGATGTCGTTGACAGCGCCGGTTTCGTTGTTGACGTGCATCAGCGAAACAAGCGCCGTATCTTCCGTGAGCGTATCCTCCAGTTCGCCGAGGTCGGCCGCCCCGTCCTTTGTGCAGCCGATGAATGCCGTTTCGATATCCGGCCTTTGTTCCAGAGAGCGGATGGCCGCGTAAACGGACGGATGCTCGTTCATACACGTAATCACACGGCGGCGGCCGCGCAGCGCGTTCAGCGAACCGAAGACGGCCATGTTGTTGGACTCCGTTCCGCCGGAGGTGAAGCACACTTCTCCTGCTGCACAGCCGAGCGCGGCGGCAAAACGGGCGCGAGCTGCGTTGACCGCCCGCTCGGTTTCGACCGCAGGCTTGTAGCCCGCCGCGGGGTTAAAAAACTGTTCGGTCATCGCGCGGCAGGCTGCTTCCGCCGCTTCAGGCAGAGCGCGCGTGGTCGCGCTGTTATCCAGATAGATCATATTCTGTTCTCCTCAAATTGCGGGATTTTTCCCGTTCCGGGCAAAATCGCACGTTGGCAGTATAGCACATTTCCTGCCGCGTTGGCGGAAGAGTTTTCCCTTATGCCGTAAAAAATCATCAAAAAGGGCCGGGAAACGAATCCCGGCCCAAGCCGTGGGGAAAGCGGATATGCTGCGGGATGACCGGCCGCCGGCGCGCGGAGGCCGCGTTCTGTTATTTGAACTTTTCCTTGAGATAGGCGTATCCGGCTTCTTCCAGCTTTTCATACGGGATAAAGCGCAGCGACGCGCTGTTGATGCAGTAGCGCACGCCGTTCGGCGACTCCGGATCATTCTCAAAAACATGCCCGAGATGCGAGTTCCCGGCGCGGGAACGAACCTCCGTGCGCACCATGCCGTGCGAGCGGTCGCGGCGCTCGATTACAACCGCTTCTTCAACCGGCTTATCAAACGCCGGCCAGCCGCAGGAGGAGTCGTATTTATCCATGGAAGTAAACAGCGGTTCGCCTGTGACGACGTCCACATACAAACCCTTTTCATGATGGCGAAAGAATTCGTTTTGGTAAGGGCGCTCCGTGGCGTCTTTCTGTGTTACGGCGAACTGTTCCGGTGTGAGGCGTTCAGCGATTTCACCGTCGGCGGGGCGCGCATATGCGCCCGCATCTACGATCGTCCCGGACAGGCGCGCGATCTCGGCCAGGGGGATGTGGCAGTAGCCGTTTGGATTCTTGTCCAGGTAATTCTGGTGGTAGTCCTCGGCCGGGAAGAAGTTGACAAGCGGTTTGATCTCGACGGAAAATCCTGGCGTGCGCGATTGTTCGATCGACGCGACACGCTGCACCGCCGACCCGGAAACGTCGTCGGCATAGTAGACGCCTGCCTGATACTGTGTGCCGACGTCATGCCCTTGGCGGTTGACGGCGGTTTTGTCGATCACGGAGAAGTAGACGAACAGCAGTTGGTCGAGGCTGACCTTTTGCGGGTCGTACGAGACGTGTACCGTTTCGCGGAAACCGGTTTTGCCGGTGCAGACGGTTTGGTAGTCCGCATCCGCTTCGCAGGTGCCGTTGGCGTACCCGCTTACGGCGTCCACCACGCCCGGCACCGACTGCATGAGTTTTTCCACGCCCCAGAAACACCCGCCGGCGAGATAAATACTGCGAGTTTCCATAGTTTAGACGCACCTCCTGTCGTTGAGAACAGAGTTATATTCTGTTCATGGGAACATGATCCCGCTGGACAAACATTTTTCAACAAGTTCTCCAGCTTATGAAACGCGAGTAACAACACGGCCGTTTTTCAGGCTTTCCAAAACGAAAAACGCGATATATGCGCGCGCCTTATTTTTTGCGGTACAACCCGGCGGGTTCTTTTATACGCCCGCCTGTGCCGGCGAGCAGATGGTCGATTAAAACCAAACCGTAACCGAGTGCGACAAAAACCGCAGTCATGACGGAAACATTGACCAGCACGCGCCATAGCCCTAGCGTTTCCGCGTTCATAAACGGGTAGGGATAAAACGGAACGCCCGCAGAGAATTGCGCGAGAAGCATGACCACAAGGAAATATCCGAGCGGGAAGACGGCCCAAAGCAGCGGAGACGAAATGCGCATGCGACCCTTTTCGCCGAAGAGCAGCCAGTCGAGCACGGTCATGACCGGAACAAGCGTGTGCACGAAGAAGATGGATACGCGCATGCTCGCACCCATATCGAACTTGCCGAGCACAATGTGCGCAACGAGGCATGTTACGACGACAGCCATCATGACGGCGCCCTTAAGCGGCGGGAACCAGTTTTGGGAGCCGTCGTCTGCACGGCGCGAGAGGATATATATGGCGTCAGCGATGAAATAAAGCATACAGAGCAGATTGCTCAGGTTGGTAAAGTAGCGGAAGATGGAAAGGTTCAATTCCCCTCGAAACACACCTGCCTGCAGGCCGAGTCCGACAAACGCGCAAACGGCAATGGCGGCTTTCCAGATCAGCGAGAGAGGCTTTGAGCGAATATGCATATAGACGAAGTCCTTTTCAGATAGTAAAAAAACGTTCAGCGCCGCGTACGGGAATTCTATTGGATGGAGTCTGCGCCGGTTTTTTTCGGGAACGCGCGGCGGAGGAGCACGACGGAGACGACCGCCATGGCAAAGACACAGAAGTACAAGGTCAGGCCTGCGATGGCCGCGGGAATCCCGGCGGCTATCGCCGTGGCGGTATTTGTGAAATCGGAAGCGGAAATATTGACCAGGGCAAGGATCAGGTTGGCGACCCCGACGCTGAACGAGAGGATCACGAGCGTGCCGGTGAAGCGGCGCAGAGTATTGAGCTTGCGAGCGGCAACATGAAGGAAAATTCCGCCGATCAGGAATAAAATCCAGAAATACGTCAAAATATATAACCCATAAACGACCGCATAATCTGTGCCTTGTATAAGTAGCATGATTGTATAGACGATTGCAAACAGGTTCGGCGACCAGACGATTACCGCTCCCGCGATGCCAAAGCCTTTACCGGTGGAATTACGTTTCGCTGCATTATTTTCGGCGCTTACTTCGGGGGGATCCTCGCGCGGGAGGAAGATGCTGCCTTCGGCGGCGTTTGGCCGCCGCCCGGTTGCGTGCAGGGTAGAGACTTTCAGAGTTCCGTTCATTCAGTTACCAACTTTCTTTTCTGCGACGACAGGCGTGTCGCTTCTTTGAAACAGCGCTTTGATTTGCATGATTCCGACGACCGCAACGCCAAGCACCAGAAGATTGTAGATGATGACGAGCGCAATTATGAGGCCGAACACAAAACCTTCCGCGGGCGTCGTCCCGTGGGCAAGCCCGCTCGCAACGGCGATAAGCTGAGCGCCCGCGAGCGCAAGAACGGCGGCGGCGGTCGCCCATGCAAGCCATCTTACATACCGGCGGGAAAGTATCCCCGCAACGATCAGCAGTACTGCGCCTGCGATTACAAAGACAAACAACCCGCCGAGCATAAGGTAGTCGAACAGCAGCCTTCCGCTTTGAATGCTTCCGGCGACGGATATTACAACGACAAACAGAATTGGCGCCCAAAGCAGAACATTACCGGCGATTGCGAAAATCTTTGCAAACAACAGTTTCTTATTCATCCTGAAGCCTCCTTAGAAGATCAGTCGGCAGGGGGTAGAAAACATTGCAGACGTGTGGCGGGCGCATCGAAACCCTATGCAGATTATAACGTACGTTCGGCGAAATTGCCAGCGGAGCGCCGCAGCAGCGGCAGCGCGAGACAGCGCGCCGGCCGCTGTGCGTGACAAAACGAAGGATGGTATTCTTTGTAGGGTTGTTTATCATAGAAGCTTGATTTCCGGCATTGCGGACGCATATTTCACGCTGGCGGGCAACAAACAGAAATTAAATCGACGGAAGCGGTGGATGCGTTCATGCAGGAACAGGGCGAAGCTTGGAGGGACGGGCGGAAGACCCCGAAAAGCATACGGCTCAATCCGACTTATGCCTGCGGAGCGCGCCGCCGGCACGAAAGACAGCGAACATCATGATAAATCCAGCGATGTAAACGGGTGGCATTGTGTGCGCAAAGAACGCGACCCTGCCGGCAAGATTGATCAGCGGAAGATAGAAAAACTGCGGGTAAACACCGAATGCGCTGAACCAATAACGGCCAAGCGCCAGCTCCTGGTATAGAAGCAACGCCAGTGCGGCTAACGCCGGGATGTGCGCGATTGCCGCCGCTGTAAACGCCGGTTTTGTAAGCGGACGCGTCCAAAAACCAAGCAGCAGCCAGAAAAGCAAGAAGAAAAGGCCGATTACGCCGTAGGGAAGCGCCGTGTTTTGCAGCGTGCCGAGCATCAGGACGTTAAGAAGCGCGCCGAGTGCAAGCGGCAGCAGCCCAACGAGAAGCAACAGTAACTTTTTCATAAGACGAATTCCTTTCCGGACAGGTCTGATCGCAGGCGCGGATAGCCGCCGCAAGGATTATAGCATATTCTTTTATGCGGCGGAACGCGGAAGCGCGGTTATGCCGGACAAGCGATCAGAACCTTGATAAGGCTGCTTTGGGGGCGGTTTGTTTGGATGTGAGTGTTGTTATAGGAGCAAACGAAAAAACTAAACTGCAGGAACTCCGGTATAACCGCTTTTTGCCTCTCGCCCTTCGGACTCTCTGGCGACAAAGAGCATAAAGAAACCGCCCGTTCCGGGCAATCCTTTCTGCCGGATAAACCGGCGCAGCCGGAAAAAACGGGTTAAGGGCTGCAACCCTTAACCATCCCGGGGACTTTTTTGACAGGCTGATAAAGAAGCAATATATATCATAAAATATTTGGATGCACGCTAGGGTGTGTTTCAAAAGTCTGAAAGATGCAGTTTTGCTGGATCGGCTTGCAGATTGAGACGAAAAACACAGGCGCAGTGGTGCTGCGGCGAGGCTTTTCAACGAAAATATGCATGTCGAGGCGGCGGTAATGCGCTTTTGTGATTTTAGAAACACACCCTAGGCTTCTTCAGGAACGCCCGTTGCTTTCGTCCGGCTGGAATAAAAACAGATTTCCAGGATACGTTTTGCTTCAGATGACTCTGCTTGTACGAAGTGGTCGTTGTGTATCCTTTATTGATTGATTCGCCAGATGTGCAAAGAAAACCCTGTGCGGAACCGACATGCGATTGGGCATCAGCCTATCATGAAATATACAACTATATCGGGATGGCTGCAACGTTGCAGGGGAGTGGGCGGCTGACAGGCCATTGACGCAGAAGAGCCTTCGATACTATAATACATGAGATCTCCGATCGGTTTATCTATGCGCATCGCCTCGGCCAAGCCGGATGCAGAGGATGGCGCACCCACCCGGCGCAATCCGCTCGCAAACGAGGAAATCAGCATGGTCTTTTCTTCCACGGTGTTCCTGTTTCTGTTTCTTCCCGGAGTTTTGATTTTATATAACCTGCCGTTTGTCAAATCCATACAAACTAAGAATATCATACTGCTGCTGGCCAGCCTTGGTTTTTATGCGTGGGGCGAGCCGGTTTTTGTGATTGTTCTGCTGTTTTCTATCCTGTTGAACTGGGGTGCCGGCCTGCTGATCGAGAAGTACGGAAAAACGGTTCTTATCCTCTCCTTGGTTTACAACGTCGGCGTATTGTTTGTCTGTAAATATCTTACCGCAATCACCGAAACGGTCAACACCGCAGCCGGGCGGACGCTGATCGGCTTTTCGGGTATGTCGCTTCCCATCGGCATCTCTTTTTTTACGTTTCAGATCATTTCCTACACGATCGATGTATACAGGAAATCAACGCCGTCGCAGAAGAATCTATTTAATCTGGCGTTGTATATCTCCATGTTCCCGCAGCTAATCGCGGGGCCGATTGTGCGTTACAATACGGTCGATGAACAGATTGCTTCGCGTACGGTTACTCTAGAAGGGTTTGCTTACGGTCTGCGGCGCTTTATGATCGGACTCGGGAAAAAGGTGCTTATCGCGAATTATATGGGTGTGGTTGCGGACAACCTCTTTGGCATGACGGATGGCGGACTGTCCGTGCTGTCGGCGTGGTATGGTGTTTTGTGTTATGCATTGCAGATTTACTTCGACTTTTCCGGGTACTCCGACATGGCTATAGGCCTCGGGCGAATGTTTGGTTTTCATTTTGAAGAGAATTTTAATTATCCGTACATCGCAGATTCCATTTCAAACTTTTGGCGCCGCTGGCATATTTCGCTCAGCTCATGGTTTCGGGATTATGTGTATATACCGCTTGGCGGAAGCCATGTAAAGAAATTACGCTGGATTTGGAACCTGTTTATCGTTTGGCTGCTGACGGGTATCTGGCACGGCGCAAATATCACGTTTGTACTCTGGGGACTTGTATACTTTGTATTTCTGCTGCTTGAACGTCTGACAGGTGTTGACAAAAAACTGAAATGGGCATACCGCATCCCTACGCTTCTGATCGTTCTATTGGCATGGGTGCTGTTCCGAAGCGACTCTCTGCCTGCGGCAATGCGGTATATCGGGTATATGTTCGGGCACGGGAGTCTTGGATTTTCCGACATTGTTTTTACAAACCAGTTCGGCGGAAGCGTCGCCGTGTTCGTCATGGCAATTATCGGCTGCACGCCGCTGCCGAAGCGATTATTCCAAAAACTGCGGAACTCCATACGCGAACCGTTCGGGGAATCCCTGCTGTACGGGTATGCTATGGCCGTTTTTATTTTATCGGTGCTGGTTTGCATTCTGGATACCTATAACCCGTTTATTTACTTCAACTTTTAGGGTGGTGCAAGCATGAACAAGAGACGGCTGGAGAAAGCGTTTATCGGCACCTTCTTAGCGATTGTTATAATCGCCTGCGCATCCATACTCGTCCGTTTTTTTGCGCAGGAAATCTTGACCGGCACGCTCAACATTCATAATGGCGTCATACATGCAATTTTGTTTGACCTGCAAAGTGACGGCGTTACAGAAAATGCTGCGCTGGAAGATAATCAGGACGATGTATTATCGCCATTTTACGTTCAGCCTGCTGAAACGAATGTGACGCAAGAAGGGGAGCCCGACAAAGCGGGCGAAGCGGTGGAAATCGCGGCATCTGACGACGGACAGGCAAAAGGGCGCGCGGGTATTATTAGCGGATACACAACTGCGATAGAGGATGCCGCCGGCTATTTCAAAAAAGGGTTGACAAACTGGGCTACCGATTATATTGCAGGTTATAAAACCTGGGTTAGTATTGCAACGGGTTATAATAAAGCCTTGCACTGGAGTGTTACCCCGCGCGAAGGCTACAACAGCGTGGTTTTCCTGCCGGACGGATACCTTGCAACGTTCACAAGCAAGCAGGACATGACGGATACGTCTGCTTCGATTCTGGAAATAAAGGCGCTCGCAGACGAATTGGATATTGATTTTTTATACGTGCAGTATCCATTTAAAATTTGCAAAGAAGATCCCGAAAGCGGTACATTGGATTATTCCAACCAGAATGCGGACCGGAAACTGGGCATTCTTCGTGAAAACGATGCAGCCGTGCTGGACTTGCGGGATGCATGGCACGCCGACGGCAACGACAATTCTGCAGCATATCACCGCAGTGCTTTTTATGTGACCGACCATCACTGGCGCGCAGAGACGGGACTATGGGCTGCGGGAACGATTGCCGCATATATGAACGAACATTTTGGCTTTCAGATCGATCTGTCAATTTATGAGCCGGATCAATACCAGTATGACGTGTATGAAAATCGGTTTCTTGGTTCCTATGGAAGACAGGCTACGCTTACGCTTGTCAAGCCGGAGGATTTTACGTTGGTGTACCCCAAGTTTGAAACATCGTTTCATTTTCCTTTGCTCAATGCCGTGTGCGATGCGCATCTTACGACTGAACAGCAGCGGGAACTGGAAGCTCTTTACGATAAAGAACGTGCTTTGAACGGCAGTTTTGAAATGTTTTTCGATTACAGCATGCTGGAAGCCGGCGATTATTACGATAAAGATACCTATTGTACGTATACGGACAATTTGCACGACCTTGTATATATCCACAACAATCTTGTGAACGATGGAAAGAAAGTTCTGTTTTTACGGGACTCCTTTGGGCGGGCCTGCGTGCCGTTTTTTGCGCTTGGCATAGAGGACACCATGCGCATCCGGCCGGATTCGTTTGGCGGAAGCTGGGAAGCATTTTTTGCAACCGAGGTTCCTGACGTTATCGTGATGATGGAAGGCTGAGAAAACTACGGTGGGGCGCGAAAGACGAGCCGAACTGGGGCGGCGATTCGGACGACGCGAGGGAATGCAAGTGCGCACTGCGCGGACGGAATTTTTCCGGAAGGAAAAAGCAACATAGCCTTTTCTCTGCGGGAATGGACGGAAACGCCCCGGTATACTCCTGCGATGGCCTGGCTATGCGCGCTCCGGTCGTCTGTGCAAAAGCGCATTTATGAAAGAATGCTTGTAATACTGATTAACGCAAGCAGAAACACACCGATCGCCACACACGCCCCCTGAAACCCGATTTCCGCCCGCTTTGCCAACGCGCTTAAATCGATGCGTTTGATCACAAGCCGATATAGTCCAACGCCCGCGATAAGAGAAATTACGTAATGTACCGCTTTTTGCATATAATCGTTAAAGTCCATCGGCATTTCGATTTCAAACATGAATTCAATGACTTGCTTGCCGAACAACCCGCCGAGCAAACAGAGCAGACTGATAAAGAAAGTGACGGCTTTTTTCTGCAGCGTGATTGTGTTTTGCGGGATATCCTGCCGATGAAACAGCATTTGCGCGTATTTCACGAAAGATATCATTGTACCGAGGTTAACAAGCATGAGCCCATATTGCGCCCAGCTATCCTTTGCACTGTAAGCGATCCAGTATTTTGAAATGCTGCCGTTGAAAAGAGGCGCGCCTGTGATGCCGAGGACCGCAATGATCATTGCGGTCGCGATCAGCGGCATATTGCGGAAAACGCCTCGGATTTCATAGACGTTCCGCGTGCCGTAGGCTTTGGCGATGATACCGGCAGTCAAAAAGAGAGCGGACTTGAACAGCGCGTGGTTGATGATATGATATACCGCGCCGATTTCTGCGACCGTGCTTTTCATACACAAACCCATCATGATCATGCCGATTTGCGAGATGGTGTGATATGCAAGAATGAGCTTGATGTCCTTTTGCGCGATTGCAAGCAAAAAGCCGATTACCGCGGTCAGGAACCCAAGCACGAGAAAGACGTCCGAAAGATCAAATACCGGCGCAAAGGCGTCCTGCAGACGCATAAAGAGGAAAATACCGCTTTTTACGTAAATGCCGGACAGAATTGCGGAAACCGGCACGGGTGCGCTTGGCGTTGCGTGTGCGCGCGGCAGCCAGCTGAATAAGGGCATCAGCGCCGATTTCAGGCAGACCGCGGTAATCATAAACGAATAAGCAAGGACGACCGGCTCTCCATTCGGAAGCGCGGCGAGTGCTTGGCGCAGCAGAACGAGATCAAGCGTGCCGAAGGTTGTATAAATCATGCCGATGCCAAGCAGAAAAAAACTCATAGCAACAGCGTTGACAAGCAGATACATGATTCCGTCGTAGATGGCGATGCGGTCCTTTTGGTACATGATCAACAGGCTGATGACAACCGTTGCAACCTCGATGAGTACGAAGATGTTGAACAGATCCCGCGAGAGAAAAATGCCGAGGGTCAGTCCTTCTAATACGGTTATAAGAAAAAAGAGACGCGATTCGCCGCGGCGCTCGGAGAGCTGGTAGACGATACAACAGAAAAAGAGAACACAAATCATGAGCGCAAAGACCGCGACAAACAGGTCCGCATACAGAACAATTCCCATGCCTGCCGGCCAGCCGCCGATGGCATATGTGACAGCTCCGTCCTGCTTTACGGAAAAAAACAAATAAGCTGCGCCGATTAGCATCGCTGCCTGAACAAACAAAACAGAAATGCGCAGAGCTTTTCGATGCAGTAACAATAAAACGGTTCCCGCAAAAACAGGGAACAAAACCAAGATTAGCAACAATTGGTTCAATATTATTCCTCTCTCTTGGCGGCGGCCTTCCGCCAGTCTTTGGTCCCATATTCATGATAAAGATGTATAAACATGGTCAATGCCATTGCGGTTACCCCTACGCCTATGACGATATCCGTTATCATAAGCGCCTGCGGCAGCGGATCGGAAACAACCGTGCCAATCGGCGCGTCGATGGGAGGAACGCTGCCCGGGACATAAGCGGCCGTGATAAAAAAAAGCATGATTGCAGCCTGCATGATGCCAAGGCAGACAATGCTTTTGATGATGTTCCGATGAATGATCAGACCGCAAAAACCAACGAAGAAGATGAGGATACTGATGTTTCGCGCGCTTATAATCTCCATTTATTACCCCCTTCGTAGAAAACAAAACGATAGAATATGATGCTGAGGCCGATGCAGACTTTCAGGCCGATGAGCGCGTTCATGCAAACGAGATACACGATATTCGTTTTGTCGAACACCGGAACCAGTTGCAAAAACAAATAAATACTCGGCAAAAGGATGATTGCGATGAACATTATTTTTTCAAGTTTCAGCAATTTTTTAATCTCGATATCCTCCTGCGAGGTTTCGAGATATCGGCAAATGAAAACTGTAGCCAGCAGTGCGCCGCCCTGGAATCCTCCGCCGGGCGTGACGTGCCCGAACACGATGATGTACACGCCGATGATCAATACGAGCGGGTAAACAAATGCAATCATCTTTGACACAAGCAGAGAATGCTCATTCATAGTCTTTCCTCCAGGAGAAGTGAATCACGGCCGAAACGCTTACCAAAAGGATCAGCGTTTCAAAGATACTGTCATACATTCGATAGTTGAGATAAATTGCAGTTACGGCGTTTGCAGCGCCGGTATCGGCAAGCGCGCTTGCGGCATACGCTTGACCGAGTGCGGTCGGCGCAGCCGGTGCAGCGAACAGCGTGATCGTCACAAACGCAAGCGCCGCCGAAAGTAGTATTTTCAGGATTTTTGCCATAACGATCCTCCCTGTGCGCTTGTATAGCCAAACGCCCGGTCTATGCGAACGCAACCGCAAAGAGCGGGGTCTTTTTGCAGCAACGACTCGATTGCGTCGAGATTGCAGGCCTGCGATGTGCCGCAGGCAACGAATATCTCATCATCCAGCTTATAGAGGATTAAGTCCGCTTTTCCATCATTGAGAATCTGCGAGATCTCGCTTTCCACGATGTGCACCTCGCAAATAAGCCCTTTGCCGACCAAAAACGGCCGTATGTGACCGAGCATCCGTTCGATTGGACGTGGTACGGCAGGCGCGCTGCCGTCCGCTTGCTCCGCAACAACAAAGATGGTGAAATGTGCGGCCTTTTTTATAGCGACGAGATAAAGAATCGTGCTGAGGCCGCTGGCGACGACAACCTCCGCAATTGCCAGGTCCGGCGCGCCGTAAAGAAGGAAAAGCACGGAACAAACCAGCGAAAACAACCCGAGATACACCACGGCGCGTTTCATGCTTTCGGTTAGGACGATGATGAACGAAATTACTAACAACGATAGCAGGAACACCTGTTCAATCATTTGAATCACCTTTGTTTGCCATGTCGCTCAGATAAGCCGAGCGTCCTATGGAATGCGTCGATAAGGGATTGGTCAAAACGAACAACGCCATGATTAATAATGTTTTAAGCGCGAAGAACGAAATGCCGGCGTATATGACGATACCTATCAGTATCGATAGGAAACCCATTGACTCGATCGTTGAAGTAATCAGAATTCTTGAAAAAAAACGACGGAATCGAAAGACGCCGACCATGCCTATAATCATGCAGAGCAGTCCAAGTATGATGAACGAATAGGACACGATCGATTTAACCATCCTTACGCCTCCGAATCACATAGCGGGAAAGATATACGTTTCCGATGAACGCGAGAACTGCAAACGCCAAAGCTGCATCAAGGTAATAAGAGTGATCGAGAACCACAGCCAACAGACATATAATCGAGAGCACTTTCGCAGAGAACATACTCAGGCAGAGCAGACGATCCCAGATCGTCGGACCCATAACGGCGCGGATGATGTTGGCAATGCAGAGTCCGGCGATAATGACGATTGAAACAATGAAGACGTTCATAGCGGTCTCCTTCCAAGAATCCGTTCGAGGGAATGGAGCGTTCGGATGTTGATGACGGACTGATCGTTTTTATCGGCAAAGGACAGGATTGTGAGTACGTTGTCCTGAAGATTTAGCGAGACGGTACCGGGTGTAAGGGTGATGGCGTTTGCCAGCAGGCAAAGCGAAAAGGCGTCCGTCAGCCCCGCGTGGTATTCTGTTACGCACGTATTTCCTTCGTTTTTCAGAATGTGGAAAATGGTTTCGAACCCGGATCGAAAGATCAGGCAGATTAAATACAACACATACAACACAAGCCGCCACAGTGTGATATTATAAATGCGGGTATAGTTTTTCTTGTCGAAAATACGGCTTGTAAAAAGCAAGATGAGAATACTAAGAAAAACACCGATAATGATGTTGGTGATCCGATAGTTTTCTGTCAGAACAACCCAAAGAAATGCATAGAAAAAAGTTTGTTTCAGATCGCAGTAGAATCCATTGATAGGCAAACACCTCCGTATTACGCTGAAAAGAAGAAGAAAGTATACGCGGGGATGCTTAAAGCAGAAAATTGCTCAAGGCCATCTGGAGTATAAAAGTATAATATACTCTGCCGTTTCCCGCAAGTAGTATGGGGAGATATTGTCTACATTGTCAAATGAACTGCTACACATTGGCAGATGGATCTCTACGTTGGCAAATGGTTTGTTACACATCTGACCGCGCTCCTCAGCACCGCCGCTCGATTGACAAGCAAGCCGTGCAAGAGTATAATTCATTCGTTTCAGTATAATATTTTGTCGGGAGAAAACCGGCCAAGGGAGACAGGCTTTCATGAAGAAAAACAAGATTATCGCGATGATACTGATTGTCACGATGGCGCTTGCCGCGTTTATGGGCGGCTGCGGGAGTGCAAAGGTTCTGGCCGCAACGGTCGGTGACCGCGAGATTACAGTGCAGCAACTCGAGACTTCTTATTACAATGCCGCGAGCTATGCGTCGTATTCCGGCTTTTCGCTCGATACCGAAGAAGGCGTTTCCGAGTTTGTCGATTATCTTCTGGATAATCTTATCACGAGCCAGATGAAGGCGTATCAGGCTAAACTCGCCGGTGTGACCCTGACCGAAGAGGAAGAATCTTCCGCCAAGGAGACCGCGCAGACGAATTACGACGAGGCGTATCAGTCGTTTATCGATCAGGCCGGCGAAGCCGGCGCTTCCGACGTGGAAGCGTATGCAAAGACGCTGTTTACCGACGCGCTTGTCAGCAACGGCACGACGGTAAAGAAGCTCAAGGCTTCTATGCTGGAGGAGGCGGAGAACGAATTGCTGGAATCCAAGCACAAAGAGCAATTACTCGACGGCGTGGAACTTACCAGCGATGAACTGGCAGCGAAATACGATGAAGAGATTGAAACCCAGAAGGAACTTTTCGATTCCGACCCATCGCAGTATTTTACGTATGAAGCGTACGCGTCATACGGGTATTACGCAACGCCGGTTTATGTTCCGGATGGGTTTTTCCGCGTTCGCCAAATCCTGGTGGACGACGAGGAGAGCGCAAACCAGATCAAAGAAAGACTGGACGCAGGCGAGGATTTTGAAACGCTGCTCAAGGAGTACAACACCGACCCCGGTATGGACAGCGAGGATTACGCGGACGGTTACCTGATTGGCGAGGGTGCCAACTATGTGGAGGAGTTCCTCGATGCAGCGCTCGCGCTGGAGGACGACGGGGACGTTTCGGAACCGGTCCAGTCCGATTACGGCTGGCACATCATCAAGCGCGTTTCCACGGAATCCGCCCACGAAATACCTTATCAGGACGTTAAGGACACGCTGGACGCATACTTCCAGGCGCAGTATCAGACGCAGTATTATCAGGATATCGTGGACGGCTGGGTCGCCGACGAATCTCTTGTAACCAGATTCCCGGAGAATTATGCGTCCGTGGGCCGCGGATGACGCACAGGGGGTGCACATGAGCAAAGGATTGAGAATAATCTGTCTGGTCGTTGCGGCTATGATGCTCTTCGGCACGGTGTTTGCGATAATCGCCGCCATGGTATAAACATACGAGAAATGCGGGCGGGTCCGGTTTTAATCGGATCCGCCTTTTGCGTTATGATGCAGAATAACGTATAATAGGTCAAAGGATGCATAAAAACAAGTGCAAACGGTAAATTTCCATTGACCAGTCAACGCTAAGCCGATATAATATTCCAACGGAGCATATCGCCGTTTTTAAAAACATACAAATAGGTTCTTGTCCGGGAAGGAGAACTTTGAGTTGAAAAAAAAGCTTCGCATCGTTATGACGCTTGTAATACCGCTTGCGCTTGTGGCAATATCGGTTTGCATGCTGTTGCTTTTTTCTTCACAGGCGGCTAAACGCACGCGCGAGCTTACATATACGATTCTAAAAGCAGCGGGAACGGAACAGCGGGACCTGCTCAATGTGAAAATAGAGGGTGATTTTTCTACGCTGACGGCGCTGGCCGGGGTTGCGGCTTCCTCGGACGCAACGCATTACGATATTTTGATTGAACATATGCGTGCAGCGCTGAGTTCTTCCGGATTTAAGGATTTTTTTGTTGCCGACGCTGATGGAAACGGTGTTTCTAGCGATGGACGGGAAGTGTCCGTCGGGGACAGGCTGTATTTTCAGCAGGCGATTGCCGGCAAGCGTGCGCTTGCTCGTGTTTCAGACTGCCGCATCGGCGCAGAGCCCTACGCGTTTGTACTTGCGGTCCCTGTTGCCGAGGGGGTAGTCGATGCGGGCGCGATCATCGGCATCCTTGACGAAACGAGTGTGCTGGAATTGCTGCGGATCAACATCTACAGCGGGAGCAGGTCGTTCGTATGCGACGCGGCAGGGGCGCTGATTGTCGGAGAGGGAATTGAAGCCCTGCCGACCGGGGACAGCGGAATGGAAGGCGTGTTTGAGCACGCCGTATTTGACAAAGGATACTTTGCAGATAACGCGGCTGCGGATTTTCGTTCCGGGACGGAAGGTTTTGTTTCCTATATACTTGAAGGCAAGCACTGGTATCTTGCATATACGCCGCTAGGCGAGAATGACTGGATGATCTGCACGGTTATTCCGGGCGACGTTGTGGACGAGGCCCTGAACGCAGAGCTGAAAGACGGTTATCTGCTTACCGCAGTGGCGGCCGCCAGCGCACTGCTGCTGATTCTTTTTGTGGTTGCTCTGTATGCGCGTGCAAACCTGCAGACACAGCGCGAACAGGAACAACTGCGGATTGCAGAGGAGGAATACCGCCTTTCCGCGCAGCAGAGCGGGGCAATGATTATCCGCTATGATCTCGAGGCGGACCTGCTGATGCCGAACGAGACGGCGACAGAGCATTTTAAACTTCCGGAAAAAGCGACGAATTTTGACTATACATTCGCACTGGACGCCTTGGTCGCCGAGGAAAGCAGGACGGACTACCAGGCGTTCTGGGCGGCTATCCGTGCAGGCGAGCAAACCGGGGGCGCCGAGGTACGCATGGCGAACGCTTCCGGCGCGCTGCGCTGGTATTCGTTTGTGTTTACGGCCATCTGCGGCAGCTTGGGGCAAAGCGTGCAGGCGATCGTCACGATACGCGACGTCACGGTGCAGCGGGAAAAACTGATGGAATACGAGCGCTGGCGGCGTATGGCTTCCTCGCTAACCGGTACCAGCGCGGCTTATATCGAATTCAATCTGATCACGGGTGCGGTCGAACGCATCGAAGGAGAATTTGTTCAAAACGGCGAAAAGAATGCCGAAATACTGCTGCGCGATTTTGAGCAGACGCGTGTTCAGCCGGCGGACCGACGTAAATTCCACATGTTTGTTTCCATGGAACGATTGCGCTTTATGAGCAAGGACAGCGTTTTGCGGGACGAGTGTATCGTGCATACGATTCAGCCTGACGGTTCCGTACGGGAATGCACGATTTCGCTGCGCATGACGGAAACGGACGACGGAAAAGATGCAAAAGCAATCGTCGCGATTACAGACCTTGGCGACAGCCGGCGCGGCATGGAACGGCTGAGCGAACTTGCCTTTCAGGACGGGCTGAGCGGGCTGCTCAACCGGACCGCCGCGCGGGCGGCGATCGAGGAAACGCTGCGCAGCGGCGGAAATGAAACGGTCGCGCTGTTCATGTTGGATATCGACAATTTCAAACTTGTAAACGATTTGATGGGCCACAGGCAGGGCGATCGGGCGTTGGTGCAGATCAGCGACGCGATGCGGGGGGTCTTCCGGACAACGGACATCGTGGCTCGAATCGGCGGCGACGAATTTTTTGTTTTCCTGACGGACGTGTCGCTGCCGGGACTTGTGGAAGCGAAAGCGTCCGCGCTGTGCAATGCATTGAATTTCACCTATTCCAACGGCATACGCAGCGTCGCCGTTTCGGCAAGCATCGGCATTGTCGTTGCCCGGCGCGACCAGGTGGACTATGAAGCGCTGTACACGGAAGCCGACCTTGCGCTCTACGAAGCGAAAAACACGGGAAAGAACCGCTATCGCATCCATTATGTGACGAAAAAATCTGAACTCGTCGCACATTCCGAAGTCGGGACGGCTTACTCGGTACAGATATATTCCCTGCTCAAGTATATGGACGGCGGCGTAGCGCTGCTGGAAGCCGGTGAGACAACGCGTCTGCTTTTTGCCAGCGGGGGTGGGATTCATAGGGAAGACAGGCCCGTTTGGGACGAAAAGGACGTCCATCCGGAGGATAAAGACGCGCTGCTGTCCAAGATGCAGGCGTGTGCTGCAGACGGAACGGCGTTTGAGTCTGCATACCGGTTTCTCCTTGCCGGAGGTTCCTATGGCTGGCGGCATATCCGCGCGGAAAAAATCCCGTCCGCCGAGGGCTCGCCGGTCAGGCTCGTTAGTGTGATTACGGATATTACGGACCTTAAGCGTTCTTCTCTTGGCTTGAAGTCGATCGTTGCAAGCGCGCCGATCGGGATTGCGATCGTGCGCTTCGGTGAACGGCTGGAAACGACGTTTTATAACGACGCGCTCTTGAGTATCCTCGGGGTGACCTTCGATCAATACCGTCTGATTTCGCATGATTTTTCCGCACTGCTGCTCAATAATGAACTTGCCGCTGTCCGCGAGGCGGTCGCCCGCTCGATGAACCATAAAGAACCGCTGAGAACCTCGTTTTGCGCGCTCGACGAAGAGGGGAGGCATACGCGGCGCGTTTTTGTCCGCGGCGTACTGATCGATATGCTCAACGGCGTGCCGTCCTATTTGCTTGTAATGAGCGAGCAAAACCCTTCGGAGAGGGGACGGTAACAAGGAAGCGAGGCGTGCAGCATTTCCTGCATGTTAAAACGAAAAGTAATCAACAAATCAGGCCGGTGGAAGCATCCGTTTTCATCGGCTTTTTACATGCCGTTTGTGTGCGGGGGCCGTGCTGCGGCCTGAACGGACGCCGTAAAAAAAGCAATCTGCGATTTTTCTTGCATACCTATATCCGGCTGGGTATAATATGAAGTTGTTAGATGACCGAAGGAGGAAGAGAATTTGTCAAAAAAATACGTGTATCTGTTTCGAGAAGGAAGCGCGGATATGCGCGCTTTGCTTGGCGGCAAAGGCGCTAACCTCGCGGAAATGACCGCGCTCGGCCTTCCCGTGCCGTACGGTTTCACAGTCACTACGGAAGCCTGCACGCGTTACTATCAGGACAAAAAGACCATTGCAGACGAGATCGTTAAACAAATCGAAGATGCGCTCGTGATCGTAGAAGAGCAGGCCGGCAAGAAGTTCGGCGACCCGTCCAACCCGTTTCTGGTTTCCGTCCGCAGCGGCGCGCGTGCGTCGATGCCCGGTATGATGGACACCATTCTCAACCTTGGCCTCAACGACGAAACCGTGCGTGGGCTGGCAAAACTGACCAGCAACGAACGTTTCGCCCTGGACAGCTACCGTCGCTTCATACAGATGTTTTCGGACGTCGTTATGGAAGTGGAGAAAGCAAAATTCGACTATATTTTTGAAGACGTAAAGCGGAAAAACAACTGCAAACAGGATACCGAACTTACCGCGGAACATCTCAAAGAAGTCGTTGCGCGCTATAAGCAGCTTTATCTCGAGGAAAAGGGAATGGATTTCCCGCAGGATCCGCGCATTCAGCTTATGGAAGCCATCAAGGCCGTATTTCGGAGCTGGGATAATCCGCGTGCCATCGTATATCGCCGTAAAAACGACATTCCTTACGACTGGGGCACCGCCGTCAACGTCCAGAGTATGGTGTTCGGCAATATGGGCAACGACTGCGGCACGGGCGTTGCGTTTACGCGCAACCCCTCGACCGGTGAGCGGAAACTCTACGGCGAGTTCTTAATGAACGCGCAGGGCGAGGACGTTGTCGCCGGTATCCGTACGCCGTCGCCCATAGAAGACCTCCGCGAGTCTCAGCCGGACGTTTACGAGCAGTTCGTCACCATTGCCAATACGCTTGAAACGCACTACCGTGATATGCAGGACATGGAATTCACCATCGAGCGCGGCAAACTGTTCATGCTGCAGACGAGGAACGGAAAGCGTACCGCGGCCGCCGCGCTGCAGATTGCGGTCGACCTCGTCAACGAAGGCATGATCACAAAAGAAGAAGCGTTGCTCAAAATTGAACCGAAATCGCTCGACGCGTTGCTGCATCCCACGTTCGAGCCGAAAGCGCTGAAAAATGCAGAGAAAATCGCCGTCGGTCTGCCCGCGTCGCCCGGCGCCGCCTGCGGTCGTATATACTTCACCGCGGCGGACGCGATCAAAGCGTCCGAAAGCGGCGAAAAAGTCATTCTCGTACGGCTTGAGACTTCACCGGAAGACATCGAGGGTATGTATGCTTCCGAAGGCGTGCTCACTGCGCGCGGCGGTATGACGTCGCACGCGGCGGTTGTTGCGCGCGGCATGGGTACCTGCTGCGTGGCGGGCTGTTCAGATCTGATGATTCTGGAAAAGAGCCGGACGTTCACCACCGCTTCAGGTCATGTTTTCAATGAAGGGGAATGGATTTCCCTGGACGGCTCCACCGGTTACGTGTACGGAGAAGCGCTGCCGACGATCGAAGCGCAGGTTTCCGGCAACTTTGCAACCATCATGGGATGGGCGGACGAGGTCCGCACGCTCAAGGTACGTACCAACGCGGACACGCCGCTCGACGCGGAAGCCGCCGTACGGTTCGGCGCGGAAGGCATCGGCCTCTGCCGGACAGAGCATATGTTCTTCGACGAATCCCGGATTCCCGCGATGCGTGAAATGATTGTCAGCAAGGACGAAACGAGCCGCCGCCGTGCGCTGGCGAAACTTCTTCCAATGCAGCGCGAGGACTTCAAGGGGCTTTACAAGGCCATGGGCAGCCGCCCGGTCACGATTCGTTTCCTTGACCCGCCGCTGCATGAGTTCCTGCCAAACGAAGACGTGGACATCCGCAAGCTTGCCAAGGAGATGGGGCTTTCGTTTGAGGAACTGAAGCTTACGGTTGCGAATCTGAAAGAAATGAACCCGATGCTCGGCCACCGCGGCTGCCGTCTGGCAGTCACGTATCCTGAGATCGCTGAGATGCAGACGCGCGCCGTAATCGAAGCGGCCATTGAAACGCGTCAGGAGACAGGTATCCGCATTATTCCGGAGATCATGATTCCGCTGGTCGGCGAAGTCAAGGAGTTTGAGTACGTCAAGGATGTTGTGGACCGTACGGCGAGGGAAGTCATGATCGAGCGCGGCATGGAGATGCCTTATCTAGTCGGCACCATGATCGAAGTCCCGCGCGCCGCGCTGACCGCGGACAAAATCGCCGAGAGCGCACAGTTCTTCAGCTTCGGCACCAACGACCTGAGCCAGATGACGTTCGGCTTCAGCCGCGACGACGCAGGCAAATTCCTGGAAGATTATTACAAGAAGAAAATCTTCGAGTCCGATCCGTTTGCGCGGCTTGATCAGGAAGGCGTCGGGAGGCTTGTTAAGATGGCGGTTAAGTTTGGCCGCAGCACGCGCCCGGACATCAAGCTTGGTATCTGCGGCGAACACGGCGGAGACCCCTCGAGTATCGAGTTTTGCCACAGGGTTGGGCTGAACTACGTATCCTGCTCGCCGTATCGCGTGCCGATCGCGCGGCTTGCCGCCGCGCAGGCTAAGATCAATTGCGATAAGTAGCAAAACAAACAAAGAGCTGTCCGTAAACGGACAGCTCTTTGTTTGTTGACAGGGGCGCGCCGGAGACTTCGTCGAAGCCGTTGCCACCAGGGTATGTTTCTAAAATCACAATAGCGCATTTCCGCCGCCTCGACATGCATATTTTCGTTGAAAAGCCTCGCCGCAGCACCGCTGCGCCTGTGTTTTTCGTCTCAATCTGCAAGCCGATCCAGCAAAACTGCATCTTCTAGACTTTAGAAACACACCCTTGAAAATTAACAGGAAAAAGAGGCAAGCGCGGTTATTTCATCGGATCAACGCAGATTTTGCGATAGTTTGCACCGCTCGTTTGCGGACAGCGCTGCTTGCCGCAAGGAGTGGCGAATCAAACGCTTTTTCTCAGCAGTGCGCAGATCGTCTCGCCGGCTTCGGCGGGGCTTTGCATACCGTCGCGCAGATGCAGCTCGTGCGGCGCGCCGTCGAACATGCCGTGTTTGCGTTCGAGCATGGCCGCGACAGGCGCGGGGAGACGTCCGCCCGTGCGTGCAGCAAAGCGCCTTTTGATCACGGCCAACTCCGCCGTTACGAGCACGCGGACAGCGTTTTCCGGCGGCAGAACAAGTTGTTCCGCTTCTGCGGCGACGTATACCGCGTGCCGCGTTTCGTCATCCGCAAGGCCGCGCAGATGCGCTCTGAACGCGGCTTTCGCATCCGCTTCGTTTTTAGCGTACCGCAGATAATCCCGACCGGAATAAACGTCCGCGTTCAGGCGTGTTTTCAGTTCTTCCGCTATGGAGGATTTTCCGGCACAGTTTTCGCCGAACAAAACGATGACCATTATGTTATTCGTTGCAGCCTTTCCGGATTTATTGCCGGGTTTCGTACGACTCGGCGTATTCAAACACTTTTCGCAGTCCGTCGTTTCCATCGTGACTGATGCGAATATTATCCGCGAGTGTAAAGTGCATGGCGTCGCTGGTGCTGACGTAATAATGCCCCCACTGGAACCCGGCACGGTAGAAAGCAAGTTCATAGAGAATATAGTTGACGACCGTTTCCGGGATGGAGCGGAATGTCCAGATCAGGGATTCGCCGTTATAAGCATAGTCATAGTAGGAAACGCCGTCTTCGGTTTTGATCCCGTTGTAGACGAGATAATCTCCGACTTCGCTGTTGATGAGCGCGATATTTTCTTTGGTGTTGTCATTTGCGCCCATACCGCCGTTGACGTCGCTTGCTGTGCCGAATGCGTGATGGCTGATATGCTGCCTGCTCGAGGTAAAGCGCGAACAGTAACTGCCGTTATAGGTGTCAATCAACTCGTACAGCGCCAAAACGCCGGAGTCTCCATTGGTACCGGAAACGCGCACATGCACATTGTTGAGGTAAAAGGAAACCTCTTCGTAATACGGCACGGCGAGCTTATGTACACGCCACGGATCGGTGTTTGGGACGCAGTCGAAATCCGTGATATATTCGTTTTCCCAGTCCGGATCGGCGACGATATAACGCCCGTCCACCCATTGGTAGCGGTAGAGGAACGCGTCTGTATCACCGAAAAAAGCGAGCGCGGTGGAATAGCTGTTATTGCTGAAATCAGATTTTTGAATCGTGTCCCAGGAATCCGAAAGTACATAAAACCGAGTGCGGTAAACTTCTGCCGGTTCCGCCTGCGCGGTGCTGGATGCCGAAACAGACAGCGTGTGGATACCGGTTTTCAGTTCGGAAAACTGCACCAGCGAATCCAGGGAAACGCCTTCCTGCGTCAGCGCATCGTCAAGTGGATAGGAATACACGCCCTTGTTCGGATCGAACGTAACCGTCTGCGTATAGGGATAAAAGAGGTTCTCGCTGTATGCACAGGAGATCGAAACCGATACGGAAAGCAGCGGATAGTTTGACTGCACGTTTCCGCGCAGCTGAAAGGAGCGCCCGAGTGCGAGACGGTCGTTAATCTGCGGCATGGGATCGTCCGCGCTTTCATCAAACGTCAGTACGGAGGCGGGCGGCGGCGTAACCGTCGGCGCAGGCGTTGCGGTTGGAATGTTTGCCACGATCAAAGTGGTTACGGGGGAAGCGGAAGGTGCGCTTTGCCGTTCTTGCCGCAAAGGAAGCATGAAAGCGAGAAACGCCAAACAAAGTAAACAAACGCAGGACAGCGCTATGATCGCCGCGCCGCGCATGCCGATTCTGTTTTTTTGTTTTCGCTTCTCCATACCGTTCTGTATCCTCCCCGATGCCGTTTGCTTCATTCTACCACAATTGGATAGGGCATGCTTACGCGGCATGCTGAAAGCGCGCAGGAAACACATCGTTGACTTGACAACAGCGCGTCCGGTAAACGTTGCGCAGTTTTGACAGAGCGTGGGCGAAATGGTAAAATATTGCCCGGAGAATCGGAAAAATCAAAAAATTTCACACACAAACCGTCGTCGAAAGCGCGGCGGGGTTACAAACACCGGAAGCATCAAAAATAAGAACGGAAGTGTTTTCCATGTCCATACTGATGGCTGCGGTCGTCCCGCATCCGCCGATCATCCTGCTGGAAATCGGGCGCGGGCAGGAGCGCGAAATCCAGAAGACAATCGAAGCATACCGGGAAATCGCACGCCGCGTGCGGGAGATCAAACCGGAAACGATCGTCATACTTTCGCCTCATGCTACCAGTTATGCGGATTATTTCCATATCTCACCCGGTACGAAAGCGCGTGGCGATTTCGGACGCTTTGGCGCAAAGGACGTTGAGGTGAGTGTTTGCTATGACGAAGCGTTCGTAAAGGCGCTTGAACTGGCGGCAAAACGCGCCGGTATTCCCGCGGGAACACGCGGAGAGCGGGATAAAGCGCTGGATCACGGCACCATGATTCCACTGACTTTTCTCGCCCAGACGGAGTTGCCCTGCGCGCTCGTGCGTATCGGCCTGTCCGGCTTGGACGCGGCGGCGCACTACCGGTTGGGCAAGTGCATCAAGAAAGTTAGCGAGGAAATGGACCGCGACACAGTGCTGATTGCCAGCGGCGACCTTTCTCATAAGCTTTTGGAAACCGGACCGTACGGTTATGCGCAGGAAGGGCCCGTATTCGACGAACTGGTGACAAAGGAGATGTCCGAGGGCGACTTCTTTGCAATGCTTACGTTCGATCCGCAGATTTACGAACCGGCGGCAGAGTGCGGTCTTGGCGCGTTCCAGATTATGGCCGGCGCGTTCGACCGCACGAAGGTGGCAAGCAAGCTGCTTTCCTATGAAGGCCCGTTCGGCGTGGGATATGCGGTTGCCTACTTCGAGCCGGATGGAGAAGACGAAACGCGTGCTTTCGACGTGAAGTACTCGCAGAGCGAGCGCGAACGTATCGAAGGCGTGCGGGCGCACGAGGACGAATATGTGCGCCTTGCGCGAAGCGTGGCCGAGACGTTCGTCAAAACCGGCGTGATGCCGCCTCTGCCGGACGGCCTTCCAGAGGAAATGTGCACAGCGCGCGCCGGTGTCTTCGTGTCGTTGAAAAAACGCGGGAAACTCCGCGGCTGTATCGGCACGATATCTGCGGTGACGTCCAGCGTCGCCGAAGAAATACGCAAAAACGCGGTGTCCGCCTGCAGCGAAGACCCGCGCTTTGATCCGGTCGCGCCGGACGAACTTGCGGCGATTACCTACAGCGTGGACGTGCTCGGTCCGGCGGAAAGGATCGACTCCGCCGACCTGCTCGATCCTGCGCGTTACGGCGTGATCGTTACGTCCGGTTACCGCAAGGGTTTGCTGCTGCCAAATCTCGAGGGCGTGGACACCGTTGCAGAGCAGTTGAAAATTGCAAAGCGAAAGGCCGGCATACCGGAAAACGAACGCTGCCGTATGGCGCGTTTCGAGGTGGTGCGGCATACGTGAAACAGACTTGCGGCATCTGCCCGAGAAGATGTACGCTGGAAGACGGACAGACGGGATTTTGCCGGGCGCGGGAAAACCGCGGAGGAAAAATCGTCTGCGGCAACTATGCGCGCATAACCTCGATTGCGCTCGATCCAATCGAAAAAAAACCGCTCATGAGGTTTTTTCCGGGAAGCTATGTCCTCTCCGTCGGGAGTTACGGCTGCAATCTGAACTGCCCGTTTTGCCAGAACAACGTAATTTCCATGGCGGGAGAAGGCGAAAGCCGATGGCGCACAATCGAACCGGAACAATTGGTTGCCCAAGCAAAAGCGCTGCGTGTACAAGGATGCGCCGGGTTGGCGTTTACCTATAACGAACCGCTCGTCGGCTATGAATACGTCCGCGACTGTGCAATTTTGGCAAAGGCGGCGGGACTGAAAACGGTGCTGGTGACAAACGGCATGGCGCTTTCCGGTCCGTGGCTCGAACTGCTGCCGTTCATCGACGCGGCAAATATTGATCTAAAGGGCTTTTCACAAGCCGCGTACGACGCGGTGGGCGGCGATTTGGAGACCGTTAAGACGGCGATTGCGCTCGCCGTGCCGCGTATCCATGTTGAGGTTACCACGCTGGCCGTTCCCGGGCTCAGCGACGGTGAAAATATGATGCGTGAGCAGGCAAAGTGGCTCGCAGGTCTTTCAAGCGAGATACCGTTGCATATCACACGCTTTTTCCCGATGCACCGTATGCGGCGTCAGCCGCCGACACCCATTGAAACGATCTCGCGGCTTGTTGGTATTGCGCAGGAATCGCTGTCTTTTGTGTATAAGGGAAATTGCTGAGGGGAACCCTGAAAAACCACGATTGGCGGAGCATCCGCCCCAAAGGAGTAAACTATGATTAAAACGGCAGGTCAGCAGACGGTGCGTGTTTCCGAAAAACTGCGCGGCGGTGAAGGCGCGGTCACGTTCCACGAGTTTCTGGCAAAGCAGGAGGCCTTCGGAGCGGGACGCCTGTTCTCGCGTTCTGTGCTTCCGGCGGGCGCTTCCATAGGCGAACATACGCATATGGGCGAATTTGAGGTGTATTATGTGCTTTCCGGCGAGGCGGAAGTCGTCGATAACGGCAGGGCGGCTCGCCTCAAAACCGGTGATATGCATCTTTGCCCCAGCGGGGAGTGCCACTCGCTGAGAAATCCGGGGCCTGACGATCTGGAAGTGCTTATGCTCATTCTTTACGACAACAGCAACCGCACATAAAGGCGGCAAGAGAAAACACGCGTTATGCTTGATGCTTACGCGGAACAATGGTATGATATTCGCAAGTAATAAGCGGATGGATTGGAACGGACGGCTTAGCCCGGTTCGCCGCGGCCAGGACGTCCGTTTTTTTGATACCATGAGGCCGATTCGCCGATGCGGCGGCGGTCCCGCCCAAAAAAGCAAGGAGAAAAACGATGGATTACACAGAACAATTGGTTGGTACGCTGCTTGGCGGCGATACGGTAAAGACGCTGAGCAAAGGCAGTGGTGCAAAGCAGTCTCAGGTGGAATCGCTCATCGGCGCTGCGCTGCCGATGATGCTTGCGAGTATGCAGAAGTCCGCGGGTACAAAAAAAGGCGAGGCGTCGCTGACAAAAGCGATTGCCGATCATGCAGGCGACGACGCTTCGGACGTAACATCCTTCCTCGGCGGCGTCGATACCAAAGACGGCGCGAAAATTCTCGGACATATCTTCGGCGACGACACTAAAAAGACGGTTTCTGCGCTTTCCAAAAAAACCGGCACGACGAAATCGCAGACGGTCAGCATCCTTACGCAGCTTGCGCCGCTGCTGCTTTCGCTGCTTGGTCAGCAAAACCAGAATTCCTCTGGCGGCATCGGCTCGATTCTCGGCACACTGCTTGGCGGATCGTCGTCCGGCGGGTCCGGCTCGCTGCTTACGGCGCTGCTCGGCAGCGGGACAAGCGACGCGGCGGGCTCGCTTGTCGGTTCACTGCTTGGCGGTTCGTCCGCATCGTCTTCCTCCGGCGGGCTGGCGGGAACGCTGCTCACTTCTCTTCTTGGAGACGACGATGACGACGATGACGATGACGGCGGTCTTGGCGACCTGCTCGGCGGCATGCTTGGCGGCGGAAGTTCGTCCGGCGCTTCGAGCGTTGCGGGAAGTCTCCTCGGTTCATTGTTCGGAGACGATTCGCAGAAGTAAGACAAGTTATTCCTGTACCAATAAAGTAAAAGCGGCCTTCCGGGGGAAGGCCGCTTTAGACCGTCAAAAAACTTGTTTTTTGACGGGGTAACCACGTTTTGCCTCTCGTCCTTCGGACTCCCGGGCGGCAAAACGCACAGAGAAACCGCCCGAAACGGGCGATCGTACTGCGCCGGATGAACCGGCACAGCCGGAATATGCGGGTTAAGGGTTACAGGTTAAGCTTGGTTCGCATGTTTTCCACCTGATCCGGCTGGCACTGCAATTAACGGACAAATGTGGCTGCGTCTGCGATGAGCGAAGCAAGCGCCTCCGGGTTTTCCCAAGCCATGCCGTGCCCCGCGCGCGGAATGACCGCCACGGTTACGCCGTGCTCGGCGAGTTCTGTGAAATCCGGGTCCGGAAGAGAGCGTTCGCCAAACACAAACGTCTTTCTGCAAGGAAGCGCATAGAGCGTTTCCCGCCAAGGAATGATTCCGCCGTGCGCCGCGGAGCATGAAAAACGATGCACCGCCTTCGGCGACCAAAGGGAAAGCGAAGCGGCCCAAAGACGGCTGCCGTGCGTGCGGCTCTTTGCAATAAGCGCATCGAACCCAGTTGCAAGAAATCGCTCCTCCGGCTGATTCGCAATGAATTTACTGACGTCACGTTCGCGGCTCGGGTCGAGATTGGACTCCGTCAGGATCAGAGAACGGACTTGTTCCCGGCAGAGGCGGGCGAGCGAAATGGCGACGGCTCCGCCGAGGCTGTGGCCGAACAGGGAGAATGCTCCCAAGTTAAGCGATTCGACGAACAGCTTCAGATATGCCGCATGATCTTCCACGCTGTAGCTGAAATCATCCGGCTTGTCGGAAAAGCCGGCGCCGAGCAGATCGACGAGAATACGCCGTTTTCCGCAAAGCGATGGCTGCGCCGCGACACATGGATAGTCCATCGATCCGGAACAGCCGAGTCCGTGGATGAAAAGCAGAGGATCTTCGTTCCCCGGCAGGTCGTGCCAGCGCATGATGCTGCCGCAAGAGGGGATGCGGAATTCGTTCATGCGGACCTCCTTGTCAGTTTCCGTATTGAAAAACCGGCGGACATCTCAGC
>CAYTHS010000011.1:0-4208 GCA_964437665.1 uncultured Oscillospiraceae bacterium | reverse complement strand
CGTAGAGCGCCTTGTCCGCGCGCAGGAAAAGCTGTACGGCGTCGTCGCTGCCCGGCAGGTAAGCGGCTATGCCAAAACAGGCACGCGGCTGCAGTTCGGGATATTCTTCAAAGCGAAGGTTGGACAGATCGGTTTGTGCGCCTTCGCAATGGGATACGGCGTCCTGTGGTGAAAGCGCGGAAACCAGGATACAGAACTCGTCTCCTCCGTAGCGGTATACGCCGGCGTCTCTGAATCTGCCGCGCAGCACGCGCGCAAATCCGCTAAGACAAAGATCGCCCGCGTGATGGCCGAAGCGGTCGTTTACCTCTTTGAAGTGATCGATATCCGCTATGATGAATACGTGCGATCGTTCGGCGGTGTCGTTCTCCAGGTCCCGCAAGTCGTCATAGAGTGCACTGCGGCTGAACGCGCCGGTCAGTTCGTCGTAGCGCAGCCGCCATTTGAGCAGTTTTCGTTCACATTCCTTTTGGATCCAGACCGTGTTTTTCCTTTTCGCATAGCTGATGATAACGCAACTTACGATTCCGCAGCCAAGTAGTATAACAAGCGCGATGAGAAAGTTGAGCATCCTTTGCGAGCTGTCGAACAAGCTGATTTTGTCCGTGTCCCAATGGATAAGCAGTTCGGAGAACGTAAGTGAGACGATTGAAGCCGTTGTGACGATGCCGGTGAGCGTGTAACTCGCATAAATCGTTGTAAGCAGCATGCCGACTGCGAACAGGTAATACATGGATACAAACGCGCTGTGCGCCGTATAAAGATTGAAGCAGATCAGCGTAAAAATCAGCGATACCGTATATATCTTTGCGGTCCGCGAAATGCGCCTCGAGTGTACGGCGGCGGCGTCCGCCGCAATGCAAAGCAGGTTCGCGCCGCTTGGTATGACGATGAACTTGAAGATATACCGTTCAATCGTAGTGCTGAGCATATCGGCGGAAACCACCACCGCGCTGAGAAGACACTCGAACACCAGCGCGAAAGCAACGAGAAGCAAAGAGATCCTGTAATGCAGGATGAGCCAGTCGTTTTCGATTCGCAGGAAATCTCCCTGGATCGACTTTAGGTGAAGGATGTCGGATTCGTTTGGGGACATAACGCCTCGCTTACGGTTATTTTGTCCTATTCTATCCTGAATTTGCGTTCTTCGCAACAGATCACCAGGGAGAGTTTCCAAAATCCGCAAAGCGCCTTTCCGCCGCAACGACATGCATATTCCGTTGAAAAGCCGCGCCGCAGCATCACTGCGCCAGCGTTTTTCGCCTCAATCTGCAAGCCGATCCAGCAAAACTGCATCTTCCAGACTTTAGAAACACACCCTAGATATTGATTTCCGGCGGAGCGGAAGCCGACGCGCTGCCGCGGACGACGCGCAATCCTCGTTTGATTTCGCGTTTACATTCGTACATTGCCTTGTCCGCGCGGGCGATTGTTTCGTCAAGCTTCTCGTTTGAACCGGCTGTAATTTCAGCGATGCCGTGACTTACGCTTACGAAGTATGGACGGCTTTCGTTTTCGTTGATAGAAATGAAGAGCTGCTCGATGCGCGCCCAGATATGTTCGGCGTGCGCTGTGTCCGCGTCCCCAAAAAACGATCAGGAATTCGTCGCCGCCCAAGCGGGCGAGCAGGTCGTTTTCGCGGATGCGCTGCCGGACGCTGTTTGCTACAGTGTTGATCAGCGTATCACCCGCCTCGTGCCTGAACGTGTCGTTGACCTCCTTAAGTCCGTTATTGTCGAGGAAGCAAATGCTGAGCGCTTTGCCCTCCAAGATCGCTTTATTGCGCATCGCGTTCAGCCTCGAAAGCCCAGCGCGGCGGTTGAGAACACCGGTCATCATGTCAAATTTAGAGAAAAAGCGAATCCGCTTTGCTTCGGTCTGCTTTCGCGTAAGCAGTTGCGCCAGTGTAACGGAAAGAAGCACGATGCTAAAGAAGAAATACCAGTTTTCTTTTAGGGACGTGCGCGCCATTGAGATGAGATTATCGTAAAGCAGTCGGCCCTCAACGGAACCGGACGAAAGATAGACGACGATATAGTAGTCGCCGTCGGCGAGTACATGCAAATAACCGCATTCGTCTTCAAGAATTTTCGCACACGCATCCTCTGCATCTGCACCACCAATGCTTAAGGGAACTGTTCGCTCTCGCTCACAGCTCCCTTGTTGCTCTTAGTCTACTGCTCTACCCCAACTATTGACGGAGAGCCGAAAAAGCAGGTTCAGGCGGTTCGCCTAAACCTGCTGCTTAAGGTATAACATTTTAGAAAACAATCGCAAAATCAACCCTGCTTCTCCCGGCGTTTGTTCTTGACGCAGAGGGATTAAACTGTGCTGCCGGCCATCTCGGCGGCGGTGGCTTCGTCAATGCCGGCCGAAAACTGAATTGCGTATGCATATCCTTCAGAAGACCACAGCGCCAGATAAATAACGCCGTCCTTGCCTTCAAGCCCGATTTCCATTTCATTTGCCGTAACGGTTTTGTTCTCCGGATAAACGGTGTCGTCGCCGTAAACGTCCTCCATGTTCAGACCCTTGCGGATGGTGATGGTGCCGCTTCCATCGGTGAAGCTGGTCTCGACCATCCGACCTTCGATCGCGCCGAAAGTTGAAGTCTGCCTGTAGCCTTCAGGATAGTTTTCTGGCAGGCTGATCGAGGCGATGCCCGCATAAGCACAGGCGTCCCGCATGTTGTCAAACAGCGCAAGGTCGCCGGACATCTGCTGCGCTTCCTGCTCCGGCGCGGTCGTCCCGTCGTCGCTTACGATGTCCCCGGGAACCTCCGCGCCGGACTGTTCGGGGCTTCTTCGTCGGCCGTGGCCTCGGTGGCCGTTGGTTCTGCGTTTTCTTTCGCACCGACGGCACATGCGGTAAGTGAAACAATCATGAAAGCAATCAGCAGAATTGCAAGCAGTTTTTTCATAGTTGAGCCTCTTTTCCGAAAATAATGTGTATTTCGTGTAACATACGATATTTTACTCATACATTTTAATGGAGACTGGCGCAAAGCGCAATATTAAATCCAGAGGCGACTGGCTGTATGCGGACGCATTCGGAAGCTGTCTGAATAATTTGGCTGACAAACCGGCATTTCGGGATTGTACCGATTCTGTTTTGACGTCGGTGAAGGCGCAGCCCGTTCTGTCTTATTATTGAGCGTTGCTCTATTTTCTTGGAATATTGCTGACCGCAAATCTCCAGCGCAAAGCAGCCTCGACAATCTATTACTAGACGGCACGTCTAACGCGATCAGAAAACACAGAGTAGTCGTCATAACCTATGCTTTCGTCCGCGTCAGCAGCGCCGCGCATTCGACATGGCACGGACCGTTCATATTGATGTCTGGAGTGTATTTTTGCATATTCTCGTATATGGAAATAGGTCAACACCATTTTTAGGGTTTTTCTCGTTCAAGGTAACATGTCCACAGTGAATTTCTCATTTTGCCCGTTTACGGAAACATGTCGAATCACTCCATATCGCCTTTGCCTAAATTGCACTTTGAACAAAGCGTTTGTAAATTATCAATTACAGTTTCTCCACCCTTTGACCATGGAACAATATGGTCAACATGCAACTCGACCGAAGGGTCTTTTGCTGGAGATGCACCGCAAGCACAACATTTGAAGTTATCTCTCTTCAAAACCTTAAAACGCATTCGTGCATTTATATTTCTTGAAGTCCTGTGCTCTTTCTTCTGAAGAAGCTTTTCTACATTAACAGATTTAGAAATATTGTCCTGACTATTTATTTTGATTTCCGTTATTTTTTCTTCTATTTCCTCTGAATTATCTGAATTGATGTATTCAACAAAGGCTTGCAATGCCTTTCTCCAGCCACCAAATCTTCGTTTATATGTGTCAAGAGAATATTTTGAAACATTCCCCTTAGTTATGTCTGTTGATGTTGGTTGCCTCCCTAATTTTGTCCATATACGCTCCAACTCATCAAAAAGCGTCTGTTCGTCAATTCTACTTCTAGCCAAACCCGTTGGTTGAAGTCCTGCAGCCATTAATGCCTTATCCCAAGTTTTAAATCTCGAAAATACATGCTCTGCTGCATATTTCCCATACATTTTATAATCTTCGTATAGTACGGTATCCTTATTAAGTTGCTTTGCTATCTGTTGCAAATCATCATAATAATCTTCATTTTTGATAGCGTACAATAAAGTTCGCAAAAAGGAAGAAGGCATAGGAAAGCCATCGGGA
>CAYTHS010000010.1:0-42251 GCA_964437665.1 uncultured Oscillospiraceae bacterium | reverse complement strand
AAAAACACAGGCGCAGTGGTGCTGCGGCGAGGCTTTTCAACGAAAATATGCAAGTTGAGGCGGCGGAAATGCGCTTTTGTGATTTTTGAAACGCACCCTAATTATGCACCGCGGCTCATCCGGACGCCGGCGCAAATTTGGAAAACATGGCAGCAAAAGTACCGCGCTGTATCAGCGCTCGACGTCATAAAAAACGAAAGAGCATCGATGCCGCTCGATTTGCTCAGCTTCAGCTACAGACGGAACCCGCAAAACGATAGTCGTTTCCGTGTCATATTCCGGCAGGTGAGCGCCGCATTGTTTTTACGGAATTCCCCGTAACCCCTTTATGGCAATTTGCTTTATTCCCGACCGCATTCCTCCCCCGGAATGCACATTCCCTTTTCGGGCAGCCACACGGCACATTGCCTCCGGAAAACTTGCAGTACCGGGAATATTCGCATATTGTATACATTCTTGCAACACTGGCGCCTTTCTGTCACAATACACTGATTTACTGTTATAATGATTTCTGTAGCGTACGCGCTCTAATAATCTATATTCGATGAGGTATCTGCCGAGTGTTTCAACAAGTTCAGGAGATCGTCAACCAGGTACGCAAAGTCGTCGTCGGGAAGGACGCTGTTATCGGCAGTATTCTCATGGCAATGCTGGCGCAGGGACATGTGCTGCTCGAGGACGTCCCCGGCGTAGGCAAAACGACGATGGCGCTGGCATTTTCACGCGCAATGGACCTTTCGTATAAACGTATGCAATTTACGCCGGACGTGATGCCTTCCGACATCACCGGTTACACCACGCTGCAAACAGGCGGCGCCGCAGGCGTGTACGTGCCGGGCGCGGCCATGTGCAACCTGTTCCTTGCCGACGAAATCAACCGTGCCTCAAGCAAAACGCAGTCCGCGCTGCTGGAGGTTATGGAAGAAAACAGCATCACCGTGGACGGGGTGACACATCCCGTCCCGCAGCCATACCTTGTAATCGCGACACAAAACCCGGCCGGTTCTTCCGGCACACAGCCGCTTCCGGAATCACAGCTCGACCGGTTCATGGTGCGTCTCTCAATGGGATATCCGGACCGCCGGAGCGAAGTAGAAATTCTCCGCCGCCACCAAAACGCCGTTTCGCTGGATTCCGTGAACCGGGTCGTTTCTCCGCAGGGGCTCGCCGCCATGCAACGTGAAGTGGACGGGATTTTTGTTTCGGAGGCATTGTACGCGTACATCGCCGAACTGACCGCCTGGACGCGCATGCAGGCGGCCATCCGTCTCGGGGTAAGCCCGCGCGGGACCATTGCGCTGCTGCGTATGGCCAAAGCCTCCGCTTATCTCTCCGGACGCGATTATCTGATTCCGCAGGACGTGCAGTCGGTCTATGAAAATGTCTGCGCGCATCGCATCCTGCTCAGCCCGCGCGCTTTGGTCAGCGGCGTCAGCGAGCAGCAGCTTGCCAAACGCGCCCTTTCACAGGTGCCGGCGCCTACCGCGGTATAATACGATGGCTGTCAATCGGATTTTATATTTCTACGCGGCGTTGTTTTCGTTTGCGCTGTTTGTGTTGCTTGATCCCTACCTGTTTCATCTATTGTTTATATTCATCCTGTTCCTTCCGCTCATTTCTTTGCTTGCGGCTCTGCCGGTCTGCTTGACGCTGCGCTATGAAATGCAAATTGCCGACGATATCGTCCCCAAAGGAAGCTGCACCGTAAGCTTTACGGCAAACAATAAAACTCTTTTTCCCTGCGCGGCCGTCCGCTTCCGTATGAGCCGGCGAAACGCGCTCGGGCGCGCCGAAGGCCAATATCTGGATGCAAGCGAGGACGCCGTTCGCTTCTCGCTGGCGCCCCGCAGACCGTTCACGCTCCAGCTTCCGGTCAAGATGGCCTACTGCGGACGCGTGGATTTTACCGTCTTGCGTGTTTGCGTGTGCGACATGCTCGGCTTGTTTTGTTTACCCGTTCCGAAAAAAAACGGCCGCTATCTTACGGCAAGCGTCTATGTTTTGCCGGAATTGCAGGTTCGCTCGATCGAAACCGACGAAGCCGCCGATCTCGGCATGGACAGTTCGACTTATTCGACTGAAAAGCCGGGCAACGATCCTTCGGAAATCTTTCAACTGCGCGACTATCGTCCCGGCGACGCGCGCCACAGCATCCATTGGAAGCTCAGCGCCCGTATGGACCGCCTGATCGTGCGCGATTTCGGTCTGCCGCTCAATCCTTCGCTGCATTTTCTTCTCGAGCTGCGCGCGGACGCTTCCCCAGCGTCCGCAGAGCAGATGCTCGGAACGATGCTCGCCTTTTCAGAACATCTTATGGCACGAGAAATCGTGCACAGCATCAGTTTCCTAAGCGAGGAAGGGCTGTTGCGGACCATATCGGTAACCGGAGCCGATGCGCTTGGTTCCGCGCTGCACGAACTGCTCGCGCTGGCCGGTCAGTCGCGCTGGAGCACGCTTGAGCATTATGCCGCGCAGGCCGTTCCGCAGTCCGAAACGCATCTTGTCTACCTCATCGCCGGCTCGCTCCTGAAACCGGGGGATGACGACGGCGCCGAAAAACTGCTTGCAAATCTGACGAACCTTGGCGTTTTCCGGCGCATGACGTTGATGCCGGGACGCTGCTCGCGCGAATCGGCAAACCGGCTGAGGAGCGTCGGATGCGAAGTGCAGCTTTTGGACGGCCGCATTCCGGCGTTGAACGCGGAGGAAAAGCTATGAACAAGCAAAAATACCGGAGACCGCTGTTTCCGCATGCCAGCGGCGATCAAACTGGCTTTTGGCTTACGCGTACGCTTCAGCAGGCCGAGGTGCTGCTGCTTGCGATTTTCGGCTTCCTGTTTTGCCTGATTACAAGCTATCAGCTCGATGTGCTGACCGCGCGTCTGATTTGGTCCTCGGTCTTTTTCGCCCTGTTTTTTCTGATCATTTTTTCGCTTAGACGGCGGTGGATCCTTTTATTGCTGTGCTTCGCGGCGCTGGCATACTGGCTATTACGGAATTCGGAAGAACTTACCCAGGGCATGCTCCTGCTTGCCGATCAGGCGCTCGGGACGCTTGGCCTGCGCCTCCCGGATGCGCTGCAAGTTCTGCTCCAATATCACAATCCGCAAGACGCGGTCCTGCTTGCCACCGTCGCGCTGCAGACGCTGCAGTTTGCGGTAACATTGTTTTCCGCTTTCTTTATCGTCCGCCGCCCCAGCACGCTTGGGTTGGCTTTTTCCACGCTGCCGATGCTGCTGCCGGCCCCGTTTTTCCTGCAAACACCGAACGTCGTACCGTTTTTCTGCCTCGCGGCGGCACTGCTGATGCTCTATATTCTTAACAGCGCCGCACATATGCCGTCCAAAATCCTGCAGGCCGACCTGAAATCCGCCCCACCGGCGCTTCGGCAGCCCCTGTTCGATCAAAAGCAGGCACAGCAGCTGCTTGCACTTTTCGCCCTGCCCATAATCGTACTGGCCGCGCTGGTTTCCAATTGGGTGCTCCCACAAGACGGTTATCAACGCCCGGAAAGCATCGAAGGGCTTCAGGAGAAGATTTTTTCGCTCAAGTTTGGAGATGACTCCTCACAAATGAGCAACGACGGACTGACGCATGGAGCATTCCGCACGCTCTCCGATATCCGCTTTTCAGGGGAAACCGCTATCCAGGTCCGCGTCTCGCAGGAACAAATCTATTATCTGCGTGATTATGCCGGTTCGCTCTACACGCAAAACGGCTGGGAAAGCGTCTCAAATAGTGTTTATGAAGCGTACGCGGAGAATTTTTCCGATATCAGACCGCAAAATCTGTTTGCAGCCGCGGTCGCCGCTTCTTCCGGCACGTATGAGACATATACGATTTCCGTTAAGAGAGTTTCCGCATCAAAAACTTCATTCTGGATTCCTTTCGGTCTTGCCACAAACGCCGACGAACTTTCCGGCGTTACCTATCTGCAGGACACCGCTCTGGTATATGCGGGCAATCCGGGCGGCGAAGGCTATACGATCGAAGCTCTGTCCAGCGACACAACGTTGTCTGCGGTCGACCTCGGCGGCGCGGAAGCAAGCGCCGGCTCACTGAAAACTGCATATCTGGCTGCCGCGGGCGCGGCTGTGAATCTATCCGGCGCAGGAGGCGCATCCGCTCAAACGGCACAAAGCGCCGCCATGGCGTATATCGATTACGTTTTCACAACCTACACCGCACTGCCGGACAACATACGCAGTTCTGCGGAGGAAATCTGTGCGGCGGCCGGTCTTTCATTACGTACAGAAGACGGTAAACTCAGCTTATACAACACCTGTTTCGATATGCACGATTATCTGACAACACAGTGCGCATATGCCTATTCTCCGCCGGAAGTTCCGGCAAGCGAGGATTTCGTCCTCTATTTCCTTGAGGAAAGCCGCCTCGGTTACTGTGTTCATTTCGCGTCGGCGGCAACGGTGCTGCTGCGTTCGCTCGGAATTCCCGCACGTTACGCGGAGGGCTATATCGTCGTTCGTTCCGACTATGAAAAAACGCCCGACGCGGAAGGGTACATCGACATCGAGGATACGCATGCTCACGCTTGGGTGGAAGTATTCGACCCCGCGCTGCTCGAATGGATTCCGGTCGAAATGACCGCCAGCGCCATCCGTAATTCGGAATCGACGCCAAACCCCGACGCGGAGGGATCCCCCGACGATGCGGATTCAGCGCCGGAACCCACCGCTACGCCGACACCGGAACCCACCGCTACGCCGACGCCACAAGCTTTTGAGGATTCTTCCGCTTCCACAAGCCCGGACGAGGAAGGCACCCCTGAGGAAACGCCCGCGGCCGAACCCGATCAGGCCGAATCCGAAGGGCAGCCGGACATGACGGAAGCGACTCCAACGCCCGAGGCGGAAAGCGACGGGTTCTCCGAAAGCGACTCCGATGCGGACGGCGACGGTGAAGCGCGCGAGGCGACGACGGGCGCATCCAGGACTTCGCTTTGGCCGCTGTTGGTACTTGCAGGCATTGCCACCATTCTCTTGAGCGCGATGGGTTGGCGGAGAGCCCTGCGGGGGCGCCGCAAGAGAATCTTCTACCAGCGCAATACCAACGCGGCGGCAATCGCGATCTGCCGAATCGTGCTGGACATGCTTCTCTTTGCCGGATGCGAGCCCATGCAGCCCAACGATTCCCCCGAGGATTACGCATACGCCGTCACAAAACGCCTGCCATGGATCGACCGCCAACGCTTGGAAAACCTTCTGGAACTTGCACAGCGCGCGCGCTTCTCCGGAAAAATCATTTCCCGGCAGGAGCGCAACAACGCAGCGGCTTTTGCCGGCGCGGTTTCCGGCCGGCTGCACGCCCGCCTGCCGCGGCTGCGCCGCTGGCTCTTCTGCTGGCTCTACCCGCAGGTTTAACCAGTCGGCGTGAAACGGGCGATCCGGGCTATCGAGAACCCGTTGGCTTCTACGTATAAATCCGTGCCTGTCTGCAAACACGATAAAACCGGCGGTATGTGCAAGTATCCATACCGCCGGTTTTGATTTTTCGATATCCTGTTTGCTTCTATTCTGCGCGGTGCACGATTTGCCCGTCGATCACCGTGAACTGCACCATAGCGGTCACGTCCAAAGCGGGCGTTCCCCTGAACAACACGATATCCGCATCCTTTCCCACCGCAAGCGAACCTACGCGGTCTTCCACGCCGAGGATTTTCGCCGGGTTGATCGTAAGCATGTCCAGAACGTCCAGATGCCTGCTGCCCGTCCGCACCGCTTCCCCCGCCTGTTCCACGATCATCTCCGGATGCATGACCGGACCATCCGTCATAATAGCGCAGGTAATGCCGCGTCTTGTCAGTTCAGCAAGGCACTCAATATCGACCTTGCCGCACTCTCCCGGCAGCAGGTCCACCCCGATCGGGCCGAACACGACGCCACGCAGGTTTTTAGCGGCGGCAAACTCTTCATAAAAATCGCTCGCCCCCCAGGCGTGCTCAATTGTCAGTTCTATATTGAATTCGTCCGCGATACGGAAGATTGTGAGCATATCGAACTGCTCGCAGTGCACCTTGATCGGCATCTCGCGGCGCAGCACCCGGCAAAGATTCTCCATCCCCGCATCGTAAGCCGGTTTCTTTTCCGGATCGCCGGCCGCTTTTTCCTTCTTTTCGGCATATTCCTTTGCTTTGATCAGATTCGTACGAATGATCGAAGCAATGCCCATGCGCGTCATCGGGAGCAAATTGCGCTTACCGTATACTCCCTTTGGATTCCCGCCAAGAGCCATTTTCATCGCAACGTCGTTTTTTATGCACATCTCGCTGACCCGCGTTCCATACGATTTCACCGCGCATGCGAGCCCGCAAATGACGTTTCCGCTCCCCGGCGTCACGCCCATCGTCGTGATTCCCGCGCTGCGCACCATTGCAAACGACGGGTTGGACGGATCGATTGAATACAACGCCTCCATTTCCGGCGTAGCGTTGGCGCTCATTTCGTTCAGGTCGTCGCCGCCTGGGTCCGCAGTTGAAAAACCCCCCACGTGACAATGCGCGTCGACAATCCCCGGCATGGCGAACAACCCGGTGCCGTCGATCGTTTCCGCTGGGTCCGCTAAGGATATGTTCCGCTCAAGACGGGATATTTTCCCATTTTCACAGAGAATGTCGCAGACGGCGGGTTCTTCTCCCGTGCCCTTGTATACGACTGCGTTTTTGATCACCAACATGACGTATGCCCGTCTCCTTTCAGCACATTCTTTCCATCGATAAACACGAATTCCGCTCTTGCAAGATAGGTTTCGAGCGGGTTTGCCGACCAGACAACGATATCCGCGTCCATACCCTGCGCAATCGCACCGACGCGCCCGTCAATCCCCAGCAATTCCGACGGCATCGAGGTGATCGCGCGCAGCGTCTCCTCCGCGCCCAGTCCGCGTTTGCGGAACATGGCCGCGTTAAACAGCAGCGACTCTTTGCCGGACCCGAACATTTCGCCGCAGGACCCGATCGCGATGCGCGCGCCGTCTCTCATCATCGAAATGACGTCCGAGTAATTCAAAATCCGTCCGCCGTCGTTAAACGCCTGGGAAATATCCCCGGTGATTACGCCGCATTTCCCGGACGTGATTTGTTTAAAGCTCCTGTCCATCCCATATGCCCCGAGAACAACAAGCCGGATTTCGGGATAGTCCCTTACCGCCAGAAACAGCGCGTCGAGCTGCGCCTTGTTCGCACAATTTACAAAGAGGGGCGTTTCACCCGCAAGCACCGGCCGCATTGCCTCGCATTTAGCGTCGTACCCCTTTTCAAGGTCATAATCGGCCGCGGCCCGCATCTGCTTTTTCAGCAGTGCGAACGCGCCCATCCGTGTTTGCGGCGCAACATTCCGCGGACGGAATTTCTGCTTTACGCCATTGGATACGGAGCCGATCATCGCTGCGTTCTCCCGGATGAGCATATCATACGGAGAGCGGCCGACCGTTTTAAAAGCCGCCGCCGTTCCGGATAAAACATTGGTCAAACATGGTGTAATTCCGGCAGATGTGATGCCATAGGTATATACTTTCTGGAACAGCATGCCGTCGTGATCGAAACCGTCCACAATATTCATCTCCGGCGTCAGCGGCTCGCTGCCTTCATCTAAATCATGTCCCGTCCACGCAGGTCCGGTAACGCCCCATGTGTTGAGCGGGTCAACAAATCCCGGAAACACCTCTTTACCCCCCGCGTCGACGATTTCCGCGTCTTCGCATTGGATGTTTTCGGCAATCCGGGATATTTTTCCGTTTTCAACGAGGATATCCGTCCGTTCAAACACATTGCGTTTGCCGTCGTGTACGCGCCCATTTTTGATCAGAAGCACGTTTATTTTCCCCTCCTCTTTATTTTTATGCATAGTATACCATAGCACCGAATCCCGGTGTATACACTAGGTTGAGTAGATGTTCAATAAAAATCAACGAATATTTTATTTTTTCGAAAATATCATCCAGCATTGGATTCAGAAAAGGCAGACGATACACATCCATTAGGTATTCGGCGCTACTCGAGAACACACGCAACAGCAGACAACCTCCCGACCCTGAAGTGCAGACTGTAAAACCGACCGCACCTTCATTTACCATACCGGGGGAACCCGCCGGGAATCCGTCCGGCACGCCGTTACAACAGCGGCTTCGTCCTTTGATTGTTGCTGATGTACCAAAGCCTGAAGCGGTGCGCCACTTCTCCGGAGTAAAACAAGAACGCGATAAAGGCCTCCGAAAGGATCGGCCGATAGAGCGTCTGTATTCCGCCCGCCAATTCCACCGCTTCTTCCTCGATCCATTCGAATTCAATGCATTTCGCGATACACTGCATCATTTTGCTTCTTGACATATTCAACTGACTACATGCATATTCCTCTGAAAACGGTACGGCTTTCCTCTGGTATAAAAACATGACAATTCTGAACATATTCGGGTCCGAAAGAGCCGCATAGAGGTTCACATAGTCTTTCGTGTCATACAGCATCGAAGAAAACCCATTTTGAGGCTCCGGGAAGATCAACATATTGTGGATATCCTTCGACGCATAGGCATAAGCAATCCCTTCGTTGGCAGAAACGCGGCAGCGCGAACACGGGTCTCCGTTTGGCGATTCTTTCGCATACCCGACGTCCTGCACGTCCGGCACGCCCGATATGGCCTTGATAATAAACCAGCATAATTCCGTAGCCTGTTCAAACCGCTGACTCTCCGGAGTGTTCTGCAAAACATGGTATAAAATTTCATTGACGGACGAGCAAGCCGCTTTTTTGCGGCCGAACAACTCGTCTATTTTCACACTAAAAAAATCTGCAATCGCGGGGATCAGCTCGATGTCCGGCGTTCCGCCGCACTCCCATTTGGATACCGCCTGCACCGATACGCCGATATGTTTTGCAATTTCTTTCTGCGTTATATTGCGCTCCTGACGGAGCCGCTTGATATGTTTTCCAACCATAATTTCCCCCGATATGTAAACCATTATTTGATATACTTAATACTATACAACCATTCAGCGATGTCTGTCAAAGGGAATTCTATTGATTACACAGAGAAATGCTTTCCATTTTTTCGGCAAGCCGATAAAATGAATAGTGTCATAGTTTATGTTTTTTAGATAATGGTGATTTCTAGCTATTTATCGGTTGAATCATTTGCATGAATATACAAAAAATTCATGAAGGAGACGCTTAATGACAAGATTCGTTCTTAGAAGGATAATAAGCGGTTTATTAACTGTATTGATGGTATTTGTAATTAACTTTTCCATCATTAAAGCCGCGCCCGGAGATCCCATAAGAACACTCATGGGCAAAGAAACGGACGATCCTCAGTTGCGCGTTGCGCTCGAGGAAAAATGGGGCTTGGACAAGTCTTTGCCGGAACAGTTTTGGAGTCAGTTCTCAAACGCGCTAAAGGGCGACCTTGGAACTTCGATCATTTATAATCGCCCGGTTGGCGATATGATAGGCGAGCGGATCGGCGCCACGGTTTTGCTGGGACTGATATCCGCCCTGCTTGCGTTGGTGCTTGGAACTGCGCTCGGCATACTGTGCGCCCGGCGTGAAGGTTCTTTGCTCGACGGCGTCAGTTCCACCATTTCGTATGCGCTCGATGCGATGCCTTCTTTTTGGCTGGGTTTAATGCTCATTATCATATTTGCTTCAAAACTCAAAATCCTGCCAACGCAGGGCATGGTTAACGCGCGGGAAGCTTATACCGGGTTTGCGTATGTGCTCGACGTCGCCAAGCATCTGGTCCTGCCTTGCCTGACGCTGGTCCTCATCACAATGCCGGGATATTTCCGTATCGCAAAGAGTTCCATCGCGCAGGTAACCAGCGAGGATTTTATTACGATGTTCCGCGCCACCGGAATGAGCGAGCGGAAAATATTCAATAAATACATCTTCCGGAATGCGATCCTTCCGACCGTTACACTCTTCGGTATCACGATGGCGTTTTTGATAACCGGCGTAACCCTTATTGAAATCGTTTTTTCCTGGCCCGGTACCGGCAGGCTTACCCTGACCGCCATCAATCAGCGGGATTACCCGGCGTTGATGGGCATTTATCTGGTTATGAGCATCTCCATCGCAGTCATGATGGTCCTTGTCGACATCGCATATGCCATCCTGGACCCCCGTATTCGGTACGACAAATAACAGGAGGAGCGATGTAATTATGAAGAGACTGTTATCTAATTGCTGGCGTGCATTCAAAGCGGACCGTGCGCTCCGGGCGGGCGTTCTCGGTATTATAGCGCTGCTGCTGATTGTCGTTTTCGCTCCGACGCTCGCAACGCACGATCCGACTTCGTTTGAATTCGATCGTCTGCTTGCCCCGGGAGAAAACGGCCACCTGCTGGGAACGAATCATTTGGGGCAGGACGTCTATTCCATGCTGATTTACGGCGTGGGCACGTCCCTGAAGATTGCGATCATCTCCGCAATGATTTCGGGAGCTCTCGGTATTCTGATCGGCGGGCTCGGCGGGTTTTTAGGCGGAAAAGTCGATTTGGTCATCTCGGAATTCATCAACATCTTCCTGATGATTCCGACGTTCTTCCTGATTTTACTGATCATCTCGCTGTTCGGCAACAACATCGTAAACGTCATGGTTGTCATCGGCGTGACGACATGGCCGGGAAATGCAAAACTCATGCGGGCGCAGGCGCTTTCGCTGCGAGAACGCACGTTTGTACGCGCGGCGACCGCCATGGGTGAAACAAAATCACAAATCCTGTTTAAGTACATCCTTCCAAACGGAATGTTTCCGGTCGTTGCAAACACGACCCGCGGAATGGCCGGCGCAATCCTCACTGAGGCCGCGTTGTCCTTCCTCGGACTGGGCGACCCAAACATTATCTCCTGGGGCCAGATGATTTATCAGGGAAAGAGTTATATCACGACAGCCTGGTGGATTTCCGGTGTCGCCGGCATCGCCGTTGTCGTCACCGTTATCATCTTCTATTTATTGGGCGACGGACTCAACCATGTGCTGAATCCCAAATATAACTATGGGAGGGGCAACTGATGGGCAACGTTTTATCAATCAAAAACATGAACGTCACGTATGTGAATAAAGTCAAGCGGGTTATGGCCGTGCGGAATGCGTCTCTTTCTGTAAACAAGGGCGATTCTCTCGGCATCGTCGGGGAATCCGGGAGCGGCAAAAGCACGCTTGCTATGGCGCTGCTGGGGCTTCTCCCGCGCAAAAGCACCGAAATTTCTGGCGAAGCGATCTTTCTGGAAGACAAAAACCTTCTTGCACTCAGCAGGAAAGAACTCAATGAACTGCGCTGGGTCAACCTTGCGGTCGTCTTCCAAAACGCGATGAACGCGCTGAGCCCTGTGCATCGCATCAGCGAGCAGATTGAAGATATCTATCGTGTCCACAGGCCGGACGCATCCCGCGAGATTATCAAGGATACGACTATGCGCCTGCTGAAACTGGTCAATCTTCCGGAACGCGTGTACCATCTCTATCCGCATGAGATGAGCGGCGGCATGCTGCAGCGCGTGGCGATCGCCATCAGTCTGCTGCATTCGCCGAACCTGCTGATCTTCGACGAAGCGACGACCGCCCTGGACGTTGTAACCCAGGGGCAGATTCTGGAAGAGATCGTCCGTATGGAAAACGAACTGGACACCACCCGCATCATGATTACGCACGATATGAGCGTCGTTGCCACGACATGCAACAAAATCTGCGTTATGTATGCCGGCGAAATTGTGGAGTCCGGAGACACGGTCGGCATTCTGACAAGTCCGTATCACCCCTACACGCAGGGGCTTGTCAAGTCCTTCCCGTCCCTGAAAGGTGAAAACGGCAGAATGGAAGCCATTCCCGGTTTCCTGCCCGATTTATCAAAAGAAACGCCGGGCTGCGTCTTTGCGCCGCGCTGCCCGTTTGCCGGAAATCGCTGCCGGAAAGAAAAACCGAAAATGATCGAAATGGGGCAAGCAAGAAAAGCGGCCTGTTTCCTGGTGGACGGAGGTGTTGATTAATGAGCGAACAAATGAAACCGTATGTCGAAATCAAAGATATCGCCATGTGGTATCCATACAAAAGCAAAAACATACTGGATTCGTTCAGAAAAAAGCGTCATGTAAAAGCCGTGGACGGCGTTAATCTGACGATCTCCAGCGGTGAAGTGCTCGGCGTCATCGGGGAATCCGGCTGCGGAAAGAGCACGCTCGGGCGTATTTTAACGCGCCTTGAACCGCCGACCAAGGGGGATGTTCTGATCGAGGGGATGTCCACCGCCGATCTGATCCGAAAGGATCCGAAAAAATTCCGTCGCATGGTGCAGATCGTTTTCCAGAATCCTTTCGACACGTTCACGCCGCGCGACACGATTCAGAAGATCCTGATGCGTCCGCTGAAGCACCACAAAATTGGCGCGGACGAGGCGGAACGGACCCAGTTGATTAAAAACGCGCTGGAAGCCGGCGGCCTGCAGCCGGCGGCAGATATCATGCAGCGCTACCCGCACGAGCTTTCCGGGGGGCAACTGCAGCGGATATCCATCATTCGCGCAATGTTCCTTAAACCTAGTTTCATTATTGCGGACGAACCCGTGTCCATGCTGGACGTTTCCGTTCGAGCCGACATCATCAATATGCTGCTCGACCTTGCGAACAAGCAGGATGCAACCGTTGTTTTCATCAGTCACGACATCGCACTGACACGCTATATCTCCGATAATATCGCGGTCATGTACCTTGGGAGAATCGTCGAATACGGTTCGGCGGACGAAATCATCAAAAACCCGCAGCATCCATATACACAGGCGCTGATATCCAACTGCGCTTCGATCGATCCGACCGAGAAGCGGAACATTATCTCCATCGAGGGCGAGCCGCCTACGCCGATCGATCCCGGTCCCGGCTGCTATTTCGCCCCCCGCTGCTTTAAAGCATGTCCCGACTGCTGGAAAAAATACCCTGAACGGCAGCAGATCGGCGAGCATCATTACGCATATTGTTCTTATATTGAACAATAAACCCTGGTTGTACCGGACATAGACGGCCGGAATAACATAAATTACTTAAGGAGGAAAAGAAATGAAGAAGACATTGCTCGTGTTGATGGCGATCGTTATGGTTTTGAGTGTCTTTGCCGGTTGCACACAGACCGAACCGGCGGCACCCGCAGAAGAAAGCGGAACCACCGAAGCGGCTGCCACTGAGGAAGCCGCCGAAACCGCGGAAGACACCATGGTTTATGCCGACCCGAACGGGAACGTAGGCGGCACTCTCGTAACGCGTGTCTCTGGCGATCCCATGTCGTTCTGCCCCAGCCTCGCGGCCGACGACTATGCTTACCCGATGGTCCAGAACATGTTCAACCGTCTGACCAAGCTCGACAATTCCAAGAGCCCGATTCCCGACGCCGCGGAGTCCTGGGATGTTTCCGACGACGCACTCACGATTACGTTCCATCTCAAGGACAACATGAAATGGTGGGACGGCGAAGCTTTGGACGCCGAAGACGTTAAATACACCTTCGACTATATCAAAGCAAATGAAACCTGCTATTTCAGCTCTTCCATGGGTATTGTGGATTCCATCGAAGTCGTGGACCCGCTCACCGTCGTATTCCACATGAATACCGCCGACATGAGTTTCGTGGCCCGCCTTGGCTGGTACGGCACTTTCATCGTACCGGAACACATCTACAACAACGGCCAGCCCTGGGAAGACAATCCCGCCGCGACCACGCCGGTAGGCTCCGGCCCGTTCATGTTCGATTCCTATGTGCAGGGCGAAAGCGTAACCGTTGTGCGCAATCCTGATTATCACGACGGCGCGCCGCTGCTCGACAAGGTCGTGTTCAGCATCATTCCGGATGACGCGACTGCAATGCAGGCGCTGATCAATGGCGAAATCGACACCATCGACGTCGTTACGGACGCATATTTGGATCAACTCCTTGCAGACCCGGCTTTCCGTATGGACCGCAACGAGTATCCGTCCCCCTGGCGCTTCATCTTCAATCTGACTTCGGATTCCGCCGTCAGCGACCCTGCCGTTCGCCTCGCCATCGCCATGTGCGTTGACCGCAACGACATCTCCGAAAAAGTCACCGGCGGCGTCATGCCTCCCGAATGGTGCGCCTATCCCGCGATCGTTGCCTGGGCGGCCAACACGGAAGACACCTTCCCGGACGTCGACATTGAAGGCGCACGCAAGGTTCTGGAAGACGCCGGCTATACGGCCGACGCCGACGGGTTCTACATCCGTGGGTTAACGCTGGATGCGTTTGAAGGACAGTTGGTCGACATGTCCAGACTGGTCATCGCCAACTGCGCGCAGGCCGGTATCGAAGTCGAACTCGTGGTTTCCGAGTACAATGCCTGGGCAGAAAAGATCGGACCGGGCACCGACTGGATGATCGAAGCGCAAGGCGGCTTCATGGGTCCCGACCCGGCCGCGCTCGCAAGCCGTTACGGCACGGGTTCCAGCGGCAACTACGCCAGCTACGCCAATCCCGAATTTGACGAGCTGTGCGTGCAGGCCGCCGCTGAAGGCGATCAGGACGCACGTGCGGAGCTCTACCGTCAGGCACAGAGCCTCCTCATCCGCGACCTGCCCGCTATCAACGTCCTCGCCTGGGCCGGCTATGAAGCCTCCCGCTCCGACCTCGCGAACCTGCCGATCGACGGCACAGGCATGTGGGGCTGGCAGGAGTATACCTACACCTACTTTACAGACTAACGGCCGCTAAGACGATCCTTTAGCGGAAGGGGGACCAATCGAGTTCATACTCATTGATCCCCCTCCTCTATCCTGATCGGACAATTCATTTTGGGCATGCAGATTTTATCAGCAGGAGAAAACGGCATGAAAAAAGTTTTTGAAACAGTATTACAAAACATTCCGGATTACAAGGAATTTCTGACACTGAACGAATTAGATGAAAGCTCGAGGAAACTGGCCCGGACTTATCCGGACGTTGTCTCCCTTTTTGAAATAGGAAAGTCCCGCGCCGGGCACCCGCTGCTGTGCCTCAAGATCGGCAGCGGTTCAAAAAACGCCCTGATGTTCGGATGCCCGCATCCAAACGAACCCATCGGCACCATGACGCTGGAATATTTTACCAAGCAGCTCGCTTCCAACGACGCGCTGCGCGAGGAACTGGACTACACCTGGTATGTGGTCAAAGCCTGGGACGCGGACGGTTTGGTCCTGAACGAAGGATGGCTCAAAGGTCCCTATACGATCTACAATTACTCGCGTCATTTTTTCCGCCCTGCAGGGCACAAGCAAGTGGACTGGACGTTCCCAATCGATTATAAAGACCTGCATTTCCACGATCCGATTCCCGAAACGCAGGCAATGATGCGGCTGATCGACGAGATCAAACCGCATTTCATCTACTCTTTGCACAACGCCGGATTCGGCGGGGCTTACTGGTATATTTCCGCCCCCGTAGATCCGCTGTACGACGACATGCGCGCCGCCGCCGGGCGGGTGGGCGTCCCTCTGAACCTCGGCGAGCCGGAGGCCCCTTATTGCAAAGCGCTTTCACCCGCAATTTATGAAAGCCTGGGAATCGAACAGGAATATGATTATCTGGAGCAATACGGAGCGACCGGTATTCCTGAAATCATTAAAGTCGGCACCTGCAGCGAGAGCTACGCCCGGGAACGGCACGGTTCCTTTACGCTGCTTACCGAGCTTCCCTATTTCTACGATGCGCGCATCATGGACCTCAGCGAAGGTACCATGCCACGCCGCGATGCGGTAACGGCTCAGTTGGACCAAAGCGAGGAGTGCAATGCATTCATACGCGCTCTTATGGACAAAACACGCGAATGGGTCGATGCGGAAAATCCGTTTTTACTGGCGCTGGACGCGTTCACCGTTTCCCGCGGCGAAGAAAGCACCCGCAGAATGATCGCTGAAAATCCGGATTTTGCAAAGACGGCTACCGTAGCCGAAGAATTCGACAATCTGCTCATTTCGCAGTTTTATAAGAGTTTGTCCTACGGCATGGTCGCGCGCATGAACGAGCACGAATTACTCCAGATGCGCGAAAGCGGCGAGCATAACCCTGAAAAAGAGGCGGCGCTCGGAGAAGCGCTTGCGCTCGCGCAAAAAGCGCATAAAGACCTGACGGATCAGTTGGAAAGGGATATCCATTATGATGTTGTGCCCATTCAAAAGCTCGTTTCCATCCAGCTCGAATGCGGTCTGCTTGTAAGCGATTATCTCCGGAACAAGCCGTGCATTGAACACTGAAAGGCGCCGAAGCAATATGAACGAAAAACTGAAAAGATTTCTTGAGGTCAAAACGGAGCGCAGTCCTGTTTGGCTGGACGACGATACGATCGCATTTATCCGTAACGACGCAACCGGCCGCTGCATATGGCAGATGGACCTGAAAACACGTGTCAGCGTACAGCGCACCCACGGAAACGAACGGATCTGGAAGCTGACCGCTCATCCGGCGACCGGCGGCATCCTGTTTTGCACCGACGTAGGGGGTAACGAGCATGAGCAAATCTATCTGCTCGGCAGGGATGCAAAGGAAGCGCAGAATTTGACGCAGTCCCCGTCTGCGCGCCATTATTTGGGAGGAATGTCCGCCGACGGCCGCACGGTTTACTATGCCGGTAACCGGCGCAGCTATGCCACGTTCGACATCTGCAAGATGGATGTGGAAAGCCGCACAGAAACGATTGTGATACAAAACAGCGACAATTACAACCTGCCTGCGGACGACGCATGCTCCCCTGACGGCCGCTACCTGCTGTATAACAAACTTCTCGGCGAGAGCGACAACGCGCTTTGGATGGCGGACCTGCAAACGGGAACCACCGTCCGCATCCCCGCGGACGATCGGATCTCCGCCGAAACAAACCCGGCATGGCGCCGCGACAGCAGCGGGTTTTATCTGCTCAGTAATCGTGACAGCGATTTTGTGAACGTCTGGTACTATGACGTCGCCGCCGGCACGATGGAACGCCGATACGAGTACGGCTGGGACGTAAATTCGCTTGCTCTGTCCAGTGATGACAAATATCTCGCCGTTCTTGTCAACGAAGGTGGTTACACACGCCTGCATCTTTATGATCTCACGACAAATACAGAAGTCAACGCTGTCCGTCCACCCAAAGGCGTCATTAGCAATTATCAGAGCGTATGCTGGTCCCCCTCCGGACACAGACTGCTCTTTACACTGAGCAGCGGCAAACGTCCGGAAGGCGTCTGGATGTTCGATCTGGACGCTGAGCGGATGGAGCTTCTCAGCGAACCTGCCGTTTCGGACGACGACGCGGCGGCGCTTGTCGAACCGGTTGCCTGCGAGTACGAGTCGTTCGACGGGCTGACCGTTCCATACTGGCTTTATGTACCCAACGGCAAGAAGGCCAAGAACCTGCCCGTTGTCGTTGAAATACACGGCGGACCCGAAGGACAGGAAACGCCCGATTTCAACGATTTCATCCAGTATCTTGTGAGCGAGGGGATCGCAGTCGTCGCGCCGAACGTTCGCGGCAGCACCGGATACGGGCATACCTACACACACCTGGACGACGTTGAAAAGCGCCTGGACAGTGTGCGCGATATCGACTCGCTGATCGCACATCTCGTGGAAAGCGGCGTCGCCGATCAAAACAAAATCGCCGTTTCCGGTACGAGTTACGGCGGTTTCATGACGCTTTCCTGCGCGTCCCGGTACCCGGACCTCTGGGCCTGCGCCGTGGACACGGTCGGCATGTACAACCTCGTGACGTTCCTGGAAAACACGTCTGAATATCGCCGTCCCCATCGCGAAAGCGAATACGGTACTTTGGAGCATGACAGGGAAACGCTCTATAACGTATCCCCCGCCGCAAAAATCCAGGATATTCGCGCCCCGATCATGATTATACAAGGCCGCAACGACCCTCGCGTCCCTGTGACCGAAGCAGAGCAGGCCGCAGAAGCGCTGCGCACGCTCGGACGCACGGTTGAATACCTCTGCTACGACGACGAGGGACACGGCATCGGAAAAATGAAAAACCGTCTGGATTGCTACGCCAAAGTTTCCGATTTTCTCAAGAGGTATCTCGGGTAGTCCGGTTATACGCCTCGGATACGTACCAACTGCGACCATATTATACTGAAAGAAGGAACCGCGAAACTTGGCTCGCGGTTCCTTTCGTTTGTTTGCAGGCCGTTCCGATACAAGCGGCCAAACACGCTCTTGACAGAGCCCCCGAAATCCTTCCCATTTCCCCTCTGCCCTGTTCCTTCTCTGCACACAGCACCAGACAATCTTCTGTCGTTTTTCACACGCGCCACTCCGCTATATGCCCTCATCTGTTTTGAGGATAGAGCCGTCGATGGCGTTGACGATCAGTCGGTGCCGCACCGCAGCAGAACGTTCGTTTGAGAAACCGCTTTGCCGTTTCCATAAATCTCCTCCTCAATAGCCCTGCCGGCGTCCGATGATGGAACCGTCGATGGCGTTGATGGTCAATATTGCGTCCGGCGGCACATTGCCGGTTTCGATCAGTTCGTCCGAACCGGGGTCGAGGTCATAGAGTTCCCGCCCGAAGAACTGCCACGCGGGCACAAGGTATCCGCCCGAACAGCAGCCGGCCTCGTTGATGCGCTGATACGTCAGAACGATTTTGTCGATATAGATTTCGCCGTGTTCATACAGCCCAGCGTCTTTTGCGGTATCGTCCGCGTTTTCCATCTGTCCCGCGGCAGCAATCATGCTGTGAAACACATCCATGATCTTGCCAAACGGCAGAAGCGACGCATTTGCAACGACGATATCCCCGGTCTCCACGGGCGAACACCACTTAAAAAATTCGATCCCGTCGTTTCCGTATACCACGCTGCAGTATTCATACGCCCATGTCCCGCAGACACGCCCGCTTTCGTCAGCCGCCTGCGTGCCGCCGTATTTCCACAGACAGGGAACGCCCTCGACCGTTCGCGAGCACTGCATCAGATACGCGTAGTTCTGCGCGCCCGAGACGATTCCGTCCGTAAAGCCGAACTGCGCGTCGTCGGTAAGATATATGTCCGAAACCGAAAGGCCTGTTCCGTCGAGCAGGGTGTCGACGGCGCTTTTCGCTTCCGCCGGCGTAACACGCAGGCTGCCGGCCGCCTCGCCGGGCACGGCGGACTCGCCGGAAACGCGCCGCGCGGGATGTTCGCCAAAGCTTGGATGCCCGGCATGCCGGACAAACCGAATCTCGGCGCAGAATTCCGGCAGATAGTATTCGCCGGATTCCGTTTCGATCAGCGCGCCGAGATCGCTGTTGTTGGCCGCGCTGAAATGTCCGGCTTCACCGCTTACGTCCACGCGCAGGCGGTGCGCGATGACTTTCCCCGTCTCCCGGTTCGTAACGTCCGAATCCGCCAGCAGCGCGTCCTGTCCCATACCGAGCGTTCCGCAGAGGCGCTCAAAAAGCAGGCTGACCGTGCTCTGGGAAAAATCGGCGGGATACACTTTCAGAATCGGGATTGCGTCCACCGCCGGAACGGCGACGTCCGCGTCGATTTGCACCGTCAGCGCGCCGTCCTCCGACGAAAATCGTTCGCCGTAACGCCGGGGCGCGTCCAGTTGCCGCACCGTCAGCGCGCCGTCCTCCGCGACGGCGGAAGAAAGCAACTGTTCCAGGTCCTGCGGCAGCGCGCCGGTTTCCGCGTCCGCCGCATCCGCCGCGCACCCGCTCAGCGCGAAACTCGTGATCACCGCCGCTCCAATCCAGAGTAAAAACCGTTTCCATATCCGCCTGATTCTTTTCATGCCGCCGCCTCAGTATCCCTGTTCCCGGTCGATGATGGAACCGTCGATGGCGTTGATCGTAAACCAGCTCCTTTGCGGCTGGTTGTACACGCCGTCCGCGGACGTCACCATGCCGAAGAAGTCCCATGCGGGCACGAGAAGCCCCTCGTCGTACACGTCCACCTCCCGGATACGTGCATAGCCGAAACGAATCTCATCGATTTCAAACGTCATTTCGCTGTCCACGCCGGAAAAATCATTCGCCGAAAAGAACGTGCCTTCAAACACCCGCATGACCTCGCCGAACGGCAGAACGGCCGCGTCTTCCACCGTAACGTCTCCAAGTTCGCAGGGCGCGACCCACCAAAATCCCACAATCCCCGAGTCGTCGATGTAGACCGTAATCGACTCGTACGCGCAGGACGGCAAAACCTCCTTTTCGGCCTCCGGATCGAGATACGGCTGGCAGTAGTTGCTGCAATAGGTGGTTTCCATGCCGCCGACGCTGCGCGTGTAGCGCAGCCGCCAGACACAGCGCAGCGGGTTGGACACGCCGTAGCCCGCGACCGATATGCCGCGCACGCCGGAAGTCCCGTCCGCGTCAAAACTGCCGCCCCAGCACATCTGCGCGTCCACGCAGGCGGCGCCCGTTATGTCAAGCGCGCGCATCAGTCCGTCGCCCGCCGCCAGCGCTTCGTCCCGCGTCGTTTCAATCGCCGGGATGTCCGGAATATCTTCGGAGCGGATTTCGCCCGAGGACGTATTATAGTTCGCCGCCTCCGCGAGCGCCAGTTCGCTTTGACTCATGTACAGCCCGAATCCGGCATAAGGCGAAACCCACTTGTCCGGCTCGCGCACATAGGTGATCAGGCAGTCCGCGTTGCTCCCCTGATAAATCCGCAGCGTTTCATACCCCGCGTCCGAAACCGCCATGCCCGTTAAAAGCAGGCTGTCGCCGTTCATTCTTCCACCTTCGCAGGTTTGGGCGTTCATGTAGACCGGGTGCGTCAGAAAGCCGGTGATCGGCGCGGACTCGTCCGTCGATTTCTCCAGCACGGAGAGCAGGTATGCCCGCTCGCTCCGCATCCGTGCGTTCCATTCCCCGCTCCTGCTCCCGCCTTCCGCTTTCACAAGCGCGTCCAGCGCGTCGATCCGCATTTGAATGGTCTTTTGATTGTCCAGTCCTTTCCGCATTTCCGAGTAGGAAAGCATCTGCCCTTTCACGAGCGCCTGAACGACCTTGTCGGCGCATTCCTGCGTTAAGTCGCTGCGAAGTACACCGACGACGGACAGCTTTTCTGCATCCGGCAGATACACCCGTGCGTCGATAATCGCCTGTTTCTTTCCGGACTTGTCCGTAAAACTGGCCGTGTACCGCTCCGGGCAGCCGAGCGCTTCGCGCAGCGCGGCGCGGCCGGATTCCGCCGTTTCCCCGCCGGACGGCTGCGCCGCCGTTTCGAGCATCTGCTCCATGTCGAGCTGGAGCCCTGAAGTTTCTTCAGTTTTGTTCGCGCAGCCTGTCAGCGCGCCGAAAACCAGCGCCGCCGCTCCAATCCAGAGGAGGAATCGTTTCCAGATGCGTTTCATCTTCTTCATGCCGCCGCCTCAATATCCTTTCTCACAGTTGATTACGGAGCCGTCGACCGCGTTGAGTGAAAGAAACGGCCTCTCGAAAAGATCGATCGCCGCTTCCGAATCCTGCCGCACTTCGATGCCGTCCGGGCGGATATAACGCTGTGTGCCGTAGAAATTCCAAACGGGAACGAAAAGTCCGTTTGCAGCCGTGGTTGAATCGGAAATTCGCTGGAGCGACAGTGTAATCCGGTCAATCTCAATTTCATATGTGCCGCTGTCTGCAGAGTCCGGTTCGTCCGGCTCGTTGGCGACGGACAGCATGTTTTCCGCAACGGCCAAAATCGTTGAAAACGGAAGGAGGTTCGCGCATTCGACCACGGTTTCGCCGACCGACAACGGAGAATTCCAGTTCATCGCGATAATGCCTTCGTCGTCAAGCCGGACGTCCAGCGTCTCATACGCCCAGCCGTATTCGTCGTCAATGCCGCCCATAACGGGGGTCACGCAGGGGCTCTGCACCGCGACGCTGCCGAGCGTTCGCCGCGCGCTCACATAATAAAGGTAATCGCCCGTACCCTCTTCACAGGAATTGCGCGCCAGGCAAACGCGGTACGGTTCCATGTCGCCGATTCCCAGTGCGCCGAACAAGGCCGCAACACGGTCCATCGCCTGCGCGGGCGTCGTCTCCAGTTCGGGAATCCGCTCTTCATTTGTAACGTCCCGCTGCCGGAACGCGGCGAACGAAACCCGGCTGTAATCGCGATAGCTGAAATTCGCCACACCGCACGGCGCGGACGCGACGCCGTCAATTGTCTCGCTTAACGATTCGCCCGCCGGAGACTCTGCCGGGTTGCTGACAAAAAATTCCTTCGTCCAGGGCTGCTTTGGCGCGTTGACCGCCGCAAACGCGTACCGTTCGCCGCCGTTGTCCGCTTCTCGCTGTGTAAACGCAACGGTTTGTATCGCGTCGCCCAGATCGTCCGCCGCGGTGATCAGGTCCGCGCTGAGCGCGGCAATTTCCGATTCGTGTTCCGCGCGCCACGCGTCGCCGTTTGCGTCCTGCGGCGCATAATTCCGCTCCAGGTCCATTTGCAGCGAGTCGATCTGCGCCTGTATCGCATCCTTTGTTTTATAAAGGTTCAGGTAATCGTACATCGGCGCATCCCCGCAAAAGCATTCGTACAGCTGTTTTACCTGCTCCAGTGAGAAATCTGCGGCGGACACGCGGCAGATCGGCAGGGCGTCCGTCTGCGGGAGTTCAACGTCTGCCGAAATTGCGATTGAGAGCGTTTCACTCTGCGTTGGGAGCGCAGGCGCCTCCACGCGATACGGCGCGCCGAGCGTTTCGCGCAGTGCGGCGCGGCCGGATTCCGCCGTTTCCCCGCCGGACGGCTTCGCCGCCGTTTCGAGCATCTGCTCCATGTCGAGCTGGAGCCCTGAAGTTTCTTCAGTTTTGTTCGCGCAGCCTGTCAGCGCGCCGAAAACCAGCGCCGCCGTCAAAACCAGAGAAATCGCTTTTTTCATCCTTGTTCGCCTCGCTTTTCGTCCGATGGAACGGTCATTCAGCCGCTCCTTTCAAAGATAACGATACGCAGAAATCGTCATCGAGTCTTCACCAAAACATGATCGGATTGTAATTTTTATGGCGGCAGCCGCGTCAGTTCGTGTCGTCCGAAACCGTAAAAATCTGGCCGCGGGTCTTTTCCAGCGCGTGCACGGCGATCTTCGGGACCGCAAATACCGAAAACAGCACGAGCACGGCCAGCACGATATAGAGCAGATACCATTTCGTTTTACGCATCTTCATTAAACACCACCTTCGCCGTCGTCCCGTGTCCCGGCTCGCTTTCAAACGCCAGCCGCGCATGGTGCAGCCGGGCGATTTCGTCCGCCAGCGCGAGTCCGAGGCCGATGCCGCCCGCCTTTTTTGCGCGGGATTTATCCACCATGTAAAACGGCTGCGTAATCTTGTCCAGTTCGTCTTTTGGCATGCCCCGCCCGTGGTCCGACACGGAGATCACGCCGCCATGCGCGCAAAGCACGATTTCCCCGCCCGGTTCGGACGCTTTTCCGGCGTTGTCTACAAGGTTGATCAGAAGCGACGCGAGTAAATCCTCCTCCATGGGCAAAACGTCCATATCGCACACGACGCGCAACGTCAGCCCCCGCCGGCGCACCTGCTCGGCGCAGGACGCGGCCACGCCGCCGAGCAAAGTTTGCACGTTCGCCGGTTCCAGCGTCAGTCCGCCATTTTGGCGCAGGACGATGAGCTGCATCATCTTCTGGGAAAGCCGCTCGACGCGCTTGCACTCCGCGTCGATGGAAAGTAGCGCTTCCTCCTTTTCCTCCTCGGTCATTTTTGTGCCGAGCAGCGTCTGCGCATTGCCCGAAATGCCGGTCATCGGCGTTTTGAGCTCGTGCGTGAGCGCGCTGATGAGCAGGGTGCGGCGGTCGGCCTCGTCGCGCAGTTCGCGCACCCTCGTTTCCACGGCCTCGGCCATGCGGTTGAAGCTGACCGCCAGGCGGCCGACTTCGTCGTCCTCCTTCACCCCGATGCGGCGGTCGTAAATGCCGTCCGCAATGGACTGCGCGTTACGGCTCAGCGTGTCGATGGGCCGAAGCACCAGCCGCACCAGCACCATCAGGATCGCGCCCGCCAGCGCCGCCGCGCCAAGGTTAATCAGCGCGAACTGACGCGCCATCTGCTCGATGCCGGTGTAGACGGAGGTCACGTCCCGCACCACATACAGCTGGTACTGCGTATCTTCAATTGTTTCTGTGCTGCCCGCGATCAGATAGGAACCGCCGTTTGTTTCGGCGACGACATACTGCGCCGCCTCCCCGGTGAGCGGGAGATATTCGTCCGGCGCAATCGCCGTGCAATTGTAGATCACATCTTCATTGGAAAGCAAAATCGTGTTTGCGTCGGCAAATTTGCCGATCAGGTAGCGCGCCAGGCTCCGCCCGGCCATGTCGCTGTACTGCGCGTCGATCTGGCCGCTCATGGCGGTCGACCAGGAAGCGGCGCGCACCTGCTGATCGGTCAGCGCGTTTTGCACCGCCAGCTCCAGATTGCTCCGCCCGCTGCGGACCAGCATGATCAGCGAGCAGGCGCTCACCGCCGCGGTCGTCAGAATCAGGGACAAAAGGGAAACTTTTACCCACAGCCGCATGCCGTCACCTCAATCTTCCAGCCGGTAGCCGAGCTTGGAAATCGTCTTGATCCGGTCGGTGAGTCCAAGCTTTTTGCGGAGCTGGGCGATATGCACGTCCACCGTTCGGGTCTCTCCCTGGAATTCAACGCCCCATACGCCGTGCAGCAGCCGTTCCCGCGAAAGGGCGATATTCTTGTTTTTCGCCAGCATCACCAGCAGGTCGTATTCCATGGGTTTGAGCGGGATTTCCTCGCCGTTTTTGCGCACGGAGCGCTCCAGCAGGTTGATGGAAAGATCGCCGACCTCCAGCACCTGCCGCATCTTGCCCGTGCGTTCAAGTACCTTTTCGATGCGCACGAGCAGTTCGAGCACCTCGAACGGCTTTACGATGTAGTCCTCCGCGCCGTCGCGGAGTCCGCGCACCTTGCTGTCCACGTCGTTTTTTGCCGTGAGATATATCACGGGAACGTCGGCGTGCTTCATGTACCCCATCAGCTCAAAGCCGTCCATGCCGGGCAGCATCACGTCCAGCAGCGCCAGATCGAAATCCTCGTCGGCGGAAACGGCCTTCGCCGCCTGCGCGCCGTCCGTAAACGAAGCCACCGCGTAGCCCGCGCTGGTCAGGTTTTTTACGATCACCCGATTGATGCTTTCGTCGTCCTCGACGACCAGAATCCGGTTTCGCGCCATCAAATCCCCCCTTTGTTTCCACCATCATAGCACCGAAGTTGTAAACAGGTCTTCACCGTGATGTAAACGGATTGTAATAAGGCCGTCGAAAACTAGTTTTTTGACGGCCTAAACGCCCGCCGGGTATTCCGGCGGGCTAGCCTGTCCAAAAAGTCTCCGGGATTGTTAAGGGCCACAGCCCTTAACCCGTTGAGTCCGGCTGCGCCGGTTCATCCGGCGGAACGGATCGCCCGTTTCGGGCGGCTTCCCTGTACGTTTTGCCGTCCGGGAGCCAGAAGGGCGAGAGGCAAAACGTGGTTGCCCCGTCAAAAAATTAGTTTTTTGACGGCGGCAAACGCCCGCCGGGTATTCCGGCGGGCGTTTACCGCAATCGTTTTGTTCAGCGCATATCTGCGTCAGCGGTAATCGTCGAGGTTGATTGTAACGGCGTACTCGTCCATCAGGTCGGTCTTCATGCTGTCCTCGTCCGAAAATTGGGTTACGTTCGCTTTGCCTGCGATTACAGCGCCAGGCAGCATCTCCACCGTGCGTTTTGTGGAAGCGTCTTCGTTGTCGATTGCGCTCATAACGTCCGGTGAAGACGTATACGGAATGATTGTCAGCGTTTTTGCCGCCGCCCACGCAGACGGCGGGATCGTCGAGCCAAGATAGGTGTGGGTGAATTCGCAGCAGGGTTCCTCTCCCCAGGGTCCGCGTGAGGAAAACAGCGTTTCAACCGCTTCTCCGTCCAACAGGAATTTCAATTTTAAGCCGTTTCTCGCCACACCGACGCGTTCCGCGAGCGTCCAGCTTTCGGGCAGCGTCACATGAACGGTCAGTTCCGTATCGTCCGGCCGGAAGGAGATGGACTCCAGTGCAAGCGTCACGCCGGAAAAGTCCAGATCATGATTTGAATACTGCACCGGCACATCGTCCGTGCCGTCGCTCTGGTCATACCGCCATTCATGGATCAGCACGCGGTGAACGCCCGAAAGCGCAACGCTCTGCTGCAGCGTGCTCGTTTGAACGCCCGAAGCATAAGCGTCCGCGTCGATCGTCACCGTTCCGAGATCGGCACTGAAAAGATCCACGCATCGCTCCTCGCTTTCGATATAATAGTATTCGCGGAAGGTAAGTTTCGCTTCCACCTGTCCCTCCAGCGGCTGCGCGTCGATTCTGGCGGGACCGGCCTCGAGCGTAAAGCGGACCCCGTTCTCCTCCATATACGCCTGCCAGCGCTCGTCGGCGTCCGGGTTGTCAATCAGTTCACCCTCGTCGTTATAGACCGCCGTCTCTCTCGAAATTTCTGCGATTTCGTCCGTGTAGACCATATTGAGCGTCCCAATCCATTCATCCCCGTTCGGCATGGTCAAATACATGTCGCCTTCAATCCAATCCCCGACTTCGTTGCGGGCGGACGCTCCGGTGTACTGGTCCAGCATAAACTTGCCCGACTGACCGGTAAACCACCCCGTCAGATATACGGTCTTGCCGTTGTAAGCAATTTCGTCGATGCAAAGCCCGAACTGATCCGCAAGGGTTTGTGCAAACGCGTCCGGCCCGACGCTCGTAATCGTCACGGGGACTTCGCCTTCATACTTACGGGTGATCTCCTCAACCGTCGGTTCCTTCGTCCGGGTCTCGCTTTCCTCTCCGAGATAATCCTGCGTGCTGAACCAGCCGCTCACCCATTCTTCAACCGCGGCCCTTGCCTCGGGAATCGCCGTAACGGTGACTGCGGCCACAGCCACAAAGCACGCCGCGGCAACCAGTATCCGCCTTGCGGCGGGATGTTTCTTCCGTTTTGTTTCATGACGCATCACTTTCGCGTCGTCGACCATATTTTGCATAACAGCCTCCTTGAACAATTCATGTTCTGTCATTGTCCGTCGGCTCCTTTCCATTCTGCCCGTATTCTTTCCCGGGTGCGGTACAGCCTCGCCTTGACCGCGTCCTGACTGATGTGCAACGTTTCCGCAATCTGCCGCACCGGCTGATCGAAGCCATAGTACAGTACAAACGACTGGTAGGACAGCAGCGGTTCGGTTTTGACGATTTCCCAAACTCCGGCGGCGTCCATCCGATCGAGCAGCGCCTGTTCAAACGGCGCCTGTTCGTCCGCGGCGGCTTCGAAAAGCGGCTGTTCGTTTTCTGCCCTCCGGCTCCGGCTGCGATAACGCCCGGCCAATTCGCCCTTGGCAATCTTGATCAGATACCGGATGGGTTCGTCCGGCCGGAGCCGCGCCGTGCGCTCGTAGAACCGCCGCCAGGTTTCCTGATAGACTTCCTCCATGTCGGGCACGCTGCGAATCCGCGCAACGATGAAGCGTTTCAGCTTCTCCGCGTTTTCGCCGTAGACCCGCTCGAAATAAGCGTCTCTCGATTCCATGCTGTTCCTCGTTTCATCAACCGGTTTGCTATGTATGCCCGCTTTGCAGGGCGTTTGGTGTCAGTCTTTTTTAAAAAAATGTACAAAAATCCGCAAATACCGGAAAAATGTCCCGTTATGCTGGCTTTCCGGCGGCGCTTTTATAGAAAAACTCCGTCTCTCTGCATTTTACACGGATCGCACGCGCACCGCCAGAACCGCGGCGGAAGCAAATTCTTACAACTTATTTACATCCAGGCGGCGCGCCGTTCACAACGTTTCCTGTAAAATAAGTACAGGCGGTCCCGCAAGCCGCGTCAAACAGACAACCGGCGGTACCGGGCGTATATTTTTCAAACTCAAAGCGGTCTGTAAAGCCGTTTTTTCAGGAGGCGGACTCATGAAGCGCATTCTGGTCGTCGAGGACGACGAAAGCATCAATCGCCTGATCTGCATGAACCTTTCGGTCGCGGGGTACGATCCCGCGCCGGTATACGACGGCGCGGACGCGCTAAGGCGCATCGAGCGCGGCGAGCGCTTCGATCTGGCGCTGCTGGACATCCTGCTGCCCGGCGTCGACGGACTCGAACTGCTTGCCCCCGTCCGCGCGCACGGCATCCCGGTAATCTACCTGACCGCAAAAAACGACGTGGAGAGCAAGGTGCAGGGCCTGCGCGAAGGCGCAGAGGACTACATCGTAAAACCGTTTGAAATCCTCGAGCTGCTTGTTCGCATCGAAAAGGTGCTCGAACGCTGCGGCGGGCTTGAAGACGTGCTGCACGCCAGCGAAGTGGAAATCCGCGTCCGCGAACGCGCCGCGTACCGCCGCGGCGAGCCGGTCGCCCTTACGCCGATCCTCTTTGAGCTGTTGCTGCTGCTTGCGCGCAACCGCAACATCGCGCTCTCGCGCGAAAAAATCCTCGCCGCCGTCTGGGGAGACTCGTTCCTCGGCGAGAGCCGCACGGTCGATATCCATATTTCGCAGCTCCGCAAAAAGACGGGGCTGACCATCGTTTCCGTGCCGAAAATCGGTTACCGGCTGGAGGTGGACACATGAAAATCCGCCTGCGGCTGGCGCTCGTTTCCATCGCGCTGATTGCGCTTTCTCTCTCGGTCTGCGGGACGCTGCTGCTCGGCGCCGTGGCAAAAAGCAGCGTTTCCTCCGCCGAGGAAAACGCGCGTTCCGAGCTCTCCATGCTCGAAACTTCCTATCGCAGCGTTCTGCGCGGCACCTCGGACGCAACGCTGAGCAAGACCGCGCAGCGCTCGCTTTCGCTGTATCTGTTCCGGCAGTATCTTTCGGCGGATTCGCAGTTCGTTCTGATCCGCAACGGCGAAACGCTCTTCAATAACTCCGGTTACGCCGTTGAAACGCTGCTCGGCAGTGCGGAATCGGTCACGGCCGATCTGGGCGGCAAAAAGCTCTTCCTCGCGGCGGACTCGTTCAGCGGGTATCTGGCCGAAGAATACCGGCTCTTTATCATCCGGGACGTTACTGACGTGTACGCTTCCGTCTCCGCTCTGGCCTGGCGGTTCGCCGCAATCTGCACCGCCGCGTTCCTCGTTTCCGCGGCGGTGGTGATGCTTTGCACGTTCCGTGCGCTGCGCCCGCTTAAACTACTCCAGCAAAACGCCGCGCTGATTGCGGGCGGCGTGTACGACAAGCGCATCGAAATCCGCGGCAAAGACGAACTCGCCGAACTTGCGGACAGTTTCAACCGTATGGCAGACGCGGTGCAGCGGCATCTCGAAGCCGTCACGGCGACCGCGGAAGAGCGAAAGCTGCTGCTCGGCGCGCTCACACACGAGCTGAAAACGCCCATGACGAGCATCATCGGCTATTCTGAGTCGCTCCAGAAAACCCGGCTTTCCAGAACGCAGCGTGAGGAGGCCGTTTGCTACATCAACCGCGAGTGCAGCAGGCTGGAACGCCTCACGCAGAAGCTGATGCGATTAATCGCGCTCTCGGACGGCGAGGAAGCCGCTCTGGTCGTTCAGCCGGCGCGCACGCTGCTGGAAAGCGCCGCGCCCACGCTGCAAAGTGCCGCCGAACGCTGCAATGCGGCGTTAACCCTCTTTGACGGCGGCGCATCTTACGCGATGGACGCCGATCTCATGGCAAGCGTTTTGATCAACCTTGTCGACAACGCCTGCGCCGCGGGCGCAAAGCACGTGTCTCTCGAAGCGCTCCCAAACCGCCTTGTGGTAACGGACGACGGATGCGGCATCGGCCCGGAGATTACCGGTCTGGTGACCCAGCCGTTTTTCCGCGCGGACAAAGCGCGCAGCCGCAGCGCGGGGCACGCCGGGCTCGGCCTTACGCTGGTTTCAAAAATTGCGCAGCTGCACCGCGCAAATCTCACGATCGAAAGCGCGGAAGGCGGCGGCACGAAGGTCACGTTCCGGTTCCCGGACGAACCGCAAAAGGATGGCGCTTCGTAAAAAGCGTTACATCTCTTTTACGTTTTTCTGCGGACTTGTTTACACGCACTGCGGTATGCTGACCCCGCAAACCGAAAGGAGGTTGGCTCATAAAATGAAACGGATTTTAGCGATTTGTGCCGCGGCGGCGCTCCTGCTGGCGGCGGGCGGCTGCCAGAAACAGGCCGATACGGCGTATGAAATGCCGACGGACGTGGAGCGGCTGTATGCCACGGTCGCGCAGATGGAGCCGGAGAACACCGCCGTCGATTACGAACTGCCGGACGGCAGCTATGTATGGGACATGACCAGCGACGACGGCTGCCTGACCATCCATGCCGACGCGGAAGTAATCGCGCCGGACACGGCGCTTTTCATGGCGCATGCGTCGAACGGCGGCTTTACGCAGGAACAAGTCACCGGCATATTCAACTATCTCTTCGCAGGGCGGACGGTCACGGCGTCGGTCGGGCAAAACGTGCAGACCAAAGACGAAATACAAACGCAGCTGGAACGGATGTATCAGGCGCTGAAAGACGGAACCTATGCAGACTACGGCTTCACCAAAGAGGAATACGAAGAAGCCGTCGCGCAGTACGAACAGGCGTATGAAACAGCGCCGGAAACGGACAGTGCCGAACCGGTTGAAACGGACGGCACGCTGTACACCGTTTCGGACGGCGAATACGGCGACTATCAGGAACTCCGCGCGCAGGCGGACACGCTGGACACGCTGGTCGTTTCCTCCTATCCGGCCGATAACCGCATGCAACTGGCCAGCAGCTGCAACTACGAGCGCTACGAAGCGCCCGCATACAGCATGCTGGACGCCGTTTCGTTTCAGGCGGGCGACGCGCTGCCGCAGGACGCGCAGGGAAAACTTTCGCGCACCTACAGCGACGCAAAAAGCCTGAGCGACGGCCTGCTTGCCGCCGCGGGCACGGACGTTTCCCTGCTCGCATCCTATGTCGTCGGCGACCGGCAGGCGGGCGATACGGACGGCGTTGTGAGCGCTGCAAAGCATTACGCATATGAGTTCGTATATACGCGCACCGTCGGCGGCGTTCCGGTTGCAACGGACGCATGGGCGTATGAACAGATCAAAGTCATCGTGGACGACGAAGGCGTCGCGCTGTTTCATTGGAGCACGCCCGTCGCCGCCGGCAGCGACGCGGCGGAATGCGCCACGCTGCTTACCTTTGAGCAGGCGCGTGAAATCTTTGAAAAGACCGCGCCGATCACCTATGGCGCGCAGACGGTTTCGGCAAACCCGAAGCTTGAGCGCATAGAGATCGACGCTTCAATTACGCGGGCGGAGCTCTGCCTTCTGTACGTCAAAGACCGGAATACCGAAAACAAAACCGGCCTGCTGGTCCCGGCCTGGGTGTTTTACGGCGATATCGTCTCGGAGTCCTTTTGGAACGACGGCACGTCCTACAGCCCTAACCACCGGCAGGGCATGAGCGGCGCGAGCGGCTGCGGCTTCTATCCCGGCCCCTCCATCGTGTTTGCGGTCAACGCCGCCGACGGCAGCGTGATCGATACGGCGCTTGGGTATTGAGGCGCGTTCGGCGAAATGCAAAAAGCTCTTAAGCAGGTTTGCTTAAGAGCTTCTCTGTGAAAACGTGCAAGGTTTTTGGGAAAAACCCAGCCGGAGGTTAGCTCACTTCTGAGAAATTGCCAAAATGTGTGTGGAGAACCCTTAGGGTATGTTTCTAAAGTCTGGAAGATGCAGTTTTGCTGGATCGAATTGCAGATTGAGGCGATAAACGCAGGCGAAGTGGTGCTGCGGCGAGGCTTTTCAACGAAAATATGCTGTCGAGACGGCGGAAATGCGCTTTTGTGATTTTTGAAACACACCCTAATATCATCTCTTGTATCAAGCATTCGTTCAGTTTCCATAAGCGCCTCACAAGTTTTGCAAGCGCTTCATGCAAACTGCTCTTTCAAAAACAAAATCCCGTTTTTCATTGCCTCGATACGTCCTTCCATCGAAACATCTTCTATCATATCGCGCCATATCCGGAAGTTATACGTTGCCATATCGTCAAACGTGAAAACCGCTTCCATGGTTACGGTTTTATCATATTGAACGTCGCGCAGAGCGCGGCCGATTTCCGGCCAGTTAAAGCGCTTGTTATGGAACGGAATCTTGCGGTTGGGTTCCGAAACATGGAACTGACCGATATGACCGTTCGCTTTGCGTATCGCGGCGGGAATATCATCCTCTTCGATACTCATATGAAACATATCCAGCAGCAACCCGCAGCTGTCGCTGCCAATATCTGCAAGCATCTGCAAACCTTCATCCACCGTATTGATGATATAGTTTTCAAAGCGGTTGAGAATCTCCAGATTGACCATGACATTGCATTTCTCCGCCGTAGGCATAACGCGGCGTAAGCTCTCAATACATCGCTGTGTACGTTCATATTTGATTTCGGGCGTGATGCTGTCCCTGCTGTAGTCGGTCGGCCAGTTTGCATACAGAACGCCTCCAATTTCCGTCCCCCCCAGCCTTGCTATGGCCTCGATTGCACGCTGCAAATGCTCTTGAGCATATTGCCTTGCAAAAGGGTCTGCCAGACGCATGTCCATTCCAACGGGATATCCATAGCAAAACAGCAGCTCGATTCCCATATCTTCTGCCATCTTTCGCACTTCCGCCGTCTTTGCAAGATCACCCAAAATGGTTTCGTCCGGCGGCCGGAATTCTACGGTGTCCGCGCCAGTCGCCTTAACCTGCCTAAAAAAGGTTTTCAGGTCGGTTGGATCAAAGTATTTTCCCCAAGTCATCCTGTGAACGCCGTATCTCATTTCTTTGCTCCTATTCTAGATTGGTATGACGCTTGATTAAAGCGTTTTCATCTATATGACCTAGCCGCATGGATTTTGCGATCGCATAGTCCAACGCAAGCAGCATACATTGTCCATAAACCGCATCGCTGCATTGCAGGCTGTTCAAAGATTTGACGCCTGGTAAGGAGATAGGAATCACAACGTCACAAAGGTCCCGGAATATTTTCACACTCTGCCCGCCCGTCAATGCAAGCAGCGTAGCGCCGCTTTCTTTTGCTTTCTTCATGCGCAGAAGCAAAGCCTCGTCGGCACCGTCCATGCAGGAAACAATCAAAGTATCGCCCCTGATCATACACGGCGTTGAAACCTCGTTTGCGACATATACCTGCTTGCCCATATGATAACATCGCATGGCATAGCAGGATAACAGCTGCAGTTCCCGCCCTGGCGCATCGAAAAACAACCGCGGCGCCGCGTCTGTTTTCAGCATCAATTCGTCTATATCTCTTTCTGAGACGCCTAGGAACGCTTGCTCTAAATCGCGTTTTATACACTTGACCGTTTCGTTAAACGCAGTGTGCGGATGCTCCAGTAAAAGGATCGCTGCATCGAATATCAGCAACCCAAGCTGTTCGAGCGTCGAACACATGGGCTGTATGCTCCTGCGCCGGTCTCCCGGGAGCATCGTCTTGGCATCGACTTCAATAAATAAATCGGCCAACCGCGAGATTGGTCCGCTTCGGTTTGCAGTCATCGCGGCAACACAGGCCCCATTTTCACGGGCGACTTCCAAAAAACGCGTGGACGAACGCGGGTATCCGCCCGTCGGCGTTACGATCAGCAGATCGTTTGCTCCAATCGGCGGAACCGCCACATCTCCAATATTATGCACCGTACATTTTGACGCCAGTCGGTAACCGAATGCTCTGAGGATCATCCCCATTCGCCCTTTGCCATGGATAAAAACGCCGGACGCCCGTTTCATTGCGGCGGTTAGTTGTTCGACCTGTTCTCCGTTCGTTTTTGAAAATCCGTTGAAAAGTTCGCTTAATATAGCAGCCCGCGGATTGCTGTGTTCATGGCAGTTCACTTTGTAAGCGCGCATAATGCCGCCGTTTCGGCTGCACTCAACTTATAAATATCGCTGTTGTCCATACTTGTGGCGGAATCTTCGATTAAAATCATTTTTGTATCCTGTTTCATAATCGTATTATGCCAAAGCGTTGCCGGAATACGATAGACTTTGTTGGCTTCCATAACGACTTTATGAAACTGTATTCCGTCCGCGGTTTCTTCTGCGGAAACGAGCGTGCATGCGCCGGCAATCAAAACAAATAATTCGTCGGTCTGATTGTGCCTCTCCAGCATGTCAATACCGGCGATGTCGTTTGCGGGTTTCCAGTTTTTAATCCCCACCGTCCATTTATCATTTTCATAAACACGTTGCATTCCTTCGCCGTGAAACGCATAAGATTCAATTTTCATATTCGTCCTCATCCAAATATTATTTTCTCCGGTGCTACTGTATGTTCATGGCGGATGGGGTTACAGGGCGGTATCCCGCCCTGTAACCTATCCGTTAACTTCGTTCTCTAGTGTTTCATTCGCCCCAGATCGCGGCATTCATAATTGCCAGCGCGTCTTCCGGCGTAATCTGGCCAAGCAGGGCCTGCTGGTTTGTCTGGGCCCAAACGTTACCCGTAAACTCGCTCAGCGTGTCGGTTGGCGGGAGAACGCCCGCATACTGCAATGCCTCTGCGGAAACCGCCTGGAACGGGTTGTTTGCGAATTCTTCCGTTGCGAGCAGATTCTCCGTACCAAGACCTTTGCCCGTGCCTTTGAACCAGATCGTTCCGCCTTCGCCGGTGGTCATGAACTTAAAGAATTCGAACGCTGCATCTTTATTCTCGCAGGTTTCGTAAACAACAAGTTCGGTATCGCCTGCGCAGGTCCACTGGCCTTTATCCGTACCCGGGAAGACAAACGCGGCAACATCGTCGCCAAACTGCTCCATCCACATCTGAGACGAGCCGATGTGATGAATGATCATCGCAGTCAGTCCGGTGCTGAACCCGTCGACCAGTTCCGCATAAGCGGCGTTAACGGCGGATTCGGGCGTGTATCCGTTTTCGAAGATGCTCAGGTACGCTTTGTAAGCGTCCGCCGCTTCAGGCGTCGTCAGATCGTCCCAGGATGCGCCGAACGGATACAGGAAGTTGCCTAGGTGTTCGTGGCCGCCGCCAGCTCCGCGCATGCCATAACCGTAGACGTCCGTTTTGCCGTCCCCATCCGTATCCATAGTACATTTCGCCACAACATCCATGAACTCTTCAAACGTAGTGGGAACTTCAACCCCAGCCATCTCGAAATAAGACGGTCTATAGTACACATACAGAGGTTCAAGCGTCCATGGAAGGATAGAAGTCGTGCCGTCGTCCGTGGTGTCCTGCATGAGCTTCCAAACAGAATCCGTAATCTGGCCGGCATCTTCCCAGTCCGCAACGTAGGAAGACATGTCGGCAAGAAGACCGTTGGTAGCATACAGTTTTCCAGCCTGCAGTTTAAAGTTCGAGATGTCCGGGCCGCCGCCGCCAAGGGCGGCCGTGAAGACGACCTGCATGAAACCGCCGCTGTCCCAAGGGTATTCTTCCGCGGTAACAGTAATGTTCTTATCGTTCGATTCGTTGAATGTCTTAACAGCATCCTGTACCAATTGCGATTGATCCGTGTTGTCCGCCCAATACCAATACGTCAGGGAAACCGGTTCGTTTTCCTCGGCTTCTGTTGCCTCGGCAACCGGTGCAGCCGTCTCAGCCTCAGTGCTTGCCGCATCAGTGTCCGCAGGTTCCGTCGCCGTACCACAAGCCGCAAAGCTTATTGCCATGGCAAGAACCACTAGAAGTGCTAGGAATCTCTTCATTTCGCTTTCTCTCCTTTTGTATATTTGCTTAGCTGCCGCTCAGGCAGCGATCAGCCTTTTACTGCCCCTGCAGTCATCCCGGAAACCAACCTCTTCTGTGCAAAGAAGAACATCACGCAAACCGGGATACACGTAATCACGCCACCTGCGCACAGCAGCCCCCAATCGACGCCCAACTGGCCGATTAAGCTGCTTAATGCAACGGGGATTGTCCGCGTGGCAGGGTTGGTGAACATAGAGGCCAGCGTGTACTCGTTCCATGCCTGCATGAACATGTATACGCCCGCCGCCAGCAAACATGGCGTCAGCACCGGTAAGAAAATCCGGATAAATGCACTGAAGCGGTTGCAGCCGTCCACCAGCGCCGCTTCCTCCAATGAAAATGGAATGTCCCGAATGAACCCCTGGATCAGCCATACGGAAAATGGAATTGAGAACGTTGTATACGCGGCGATCATGCCGGGATACGAGTATAGCAAGCCTAACTGCCGCATAATCGCATACAAAGGAATCATCAGCAATACGATCGGGAACATGTTGTTGGAAAGGAACAGCATCATAAAGAATTTGCGTCCCCTGAACCGATAACGCGCAAATGCATACGCTGCCAAAGTGGATACGACAAGGGAAACCACCGTCGTTCCGAGCGCAATAATCAAGCTGTTTTTCAGATATTTAAAGAAATCAAAATACCCGAACAATTGCTTGTAATTCTCCCACGTAAAGTTCTTCGGCCAATACAAAAGCGGTGTGGCATAGATATCGGCGTTTGTTTTTACCGACGTAATAAACATCCAATAATAGGGGAACAATGTAAATATTGAGAACAGCACGAGCGGCAAAAACAGCGTTAAGTACCGTTTCAATCTTTTTTTTCGTTGTGCTTTTTCCATATTCTCCTCCTATTTTCCATTCTAGGACTTCTTAACCGGCGTCATTCTTGAGTGTGGATTTCAAATAGGGAATTGCCGTGCACAGCATCAATATGGTCATTATGATTGCAATAGCGGAGCCGTATCCCAAATTCAGAATCTGCCCTTGCTGATATACGTTTATGGCAATCGTCTGCGTAGCGTACGCCGGCCCTCCGGCCGTCATGTTCTGAATGATATCTACGGAATTGGCCACCCAAATGATCCGCAGCAGCAGCGTAACATAAATTGCATTCTTAATTGACGGAATTGTGATGCGGAAAAGTTTTTGTCTGGCGTTTGCCCCATCGATATCCGCGGCTTCATACATATCATGCGAAACGCCCTGCAGCGCTGCGAGCAGCATCAACGCGAAGAACGGAATCCCCTGCCATACAATCGTGACGACTACCGCTGGGAAAGCCGTGTTTACGCGTGCCAGAAATGGAATGCCTTCTTTCAGGATACCCAGTTTCATCAGCACATCGTTGATTACCCCATAATCGCCGTCATATAACCAGCGCCATATCAAACCGATTAAAACACCCGGCGTAACCCAGGGGATCATCAGCAGCGAACGCGCAACGCCTCTTCCGCAGAACGCGCGATTCAACAGGAGCGCCAGCATAAATCCAAATATGAACTGAAGTCCTACGCCGAAAAAGACCCAGGTGAAGGTTCTTCCGAGAGACGGCCAGAACTGCGGATCCTGCGTTAAAATTTTTACATAGTTTTCCAGTCCGATGAACGCGTTTTTTTGAGGATAACGCAAATCATAATATTGGAAACTTGAAATCAGCGCTTTGCCGACCGGAATGAAAACGATGCAAATCATCACAATCAAAGCCGGCGCCATTAACAGATATGGATATGGATTTGTTCGTTTCCTCGTGCTGATTTTTATTATCTCATTCTTTTTTTTCATATTACCACTCACACTTTTCCAAAATGTCAATACTGAAATGCAGCGATCTCGCAACGTGGTCTTTGTGTTCTCTCTCCTGCTTGAGTTGATTCGTTTTTCTTTACCGAATCTGCGAATTGTCTTTTCAGATTCGCTGTCGGTTCTGTAGAGTCTTTCTATATGTAAATTCCAGCAACCTTCCGGGAAATGCTAAAATTCTTACGTTCAAAGTCAACGTTCCGTTGGAACCTGTCCTGTTTACTCCTGAAATACCAGTCGCGATATCCTCCTTATTCGGCGCTTGACCGTTTAAGCGCCGCGGTCATCGCTTTTGCTATTGTTCCGATCCATATCCGTCCGTTTTCGGACTGGTCGCCGCATTACGGTCGCTTTGTCCGGTGCGCCAGCAAAAAATCCAGAGTAATGCGGTTATAGTCCTCCAAATACTCCCATTGATGTACATGTCCTCCATTTGGGCATACGTATAATTGGCTGTTATGAATACCCCGATGCAGTTTCTGTACGACGGTCTCAGGCACAAACAGATCGCAATCGCCCGCCGCAATCAACGTCGGCGCGATAATTTCGTTTAGTCGGGCTGCCGTATCATGCGCCAAACACGCATTGCATTGCGCTTTGTATGCATATGCCGGCATGGGATATGGATACGCCGCGTCCTGCTCCGCTAATTCCAGTAAAAAATCCGGACGTTCATTTTGTGTTTTTTGTGCAAACGTCATCCATTGATTCAGGCGTTTAAACGCCCTCCGGTCCATCTTATCCACATAGTCGCGCAGTGTTTCGATCGCGGTGAGGAAGCTGTTGCTGACGCTGCAAAACGTGCTGGTCAAAACAAGCGCGCCAACGCGTTCGGGATGGCGAATGGCGATTTCCTGCGCAATCGCGCCCCCCATGGATATACCGTTGATATGCGCCCGGTCCACATGAAGTGCGTCGAGGACCGCAACCGCGTCTTCCGCCATGTCCGATATTGAGTAATCTCCCGTCTCCGGCTTGGATGATTGGCCCGCGCCGCGGTTGTCGATCAGAATGCATTGAAAATGTTGCCGATACGCATTTACGTTGGGTTCCCATTTGTCGCCGGGCGCCCCCAGTCCCATCAGGAGCAGAAGCGGTTCCCCTTTGCCGACGGTCTGTACATGAATCGTAACTCCGTTTACAAAAACATCCTGCTTTCTCGCACCGTTCATTTCAATCTCTCTCCTGACGGGGCGGCCAGCCTTTGTAGATAAACATCTTGCGGCTTCCGCACGGGGGCAGTTTGCGTTGCATGGTCTCGATAACCGGTTCGTAATCCAAATCTGCTATCGGCAGGTCCATACGTACATTTCGCAGTGCAGATAAACACATACCTTCCAGGATTTCATAGCCAAGATACGCCGTATCGATGCTGCAGCTGTGCACTTTTTCATCGTCGTCGAGCCATTTTGCATATTCGGTATAATATGGCGTTTGGATTGGGATTTGCTGGTGATTTCTCCATCCGGGTTCCTTTCCGGTCATGAGCCGGCCGCCGGTAGCCTTTGTGCAGGCGCCCCAGAACCCATCGGTCTCCGCATATACGTACCCTTCGCTGCCATAAACCGTTAAGCGGTTATCGCTGCTGCCATACTCGGGCGGATTATGCGCTTCCGCCAAATAACCGCATTCCACATATCCGCGTACGCCGTTTTCCATTTCGAGCGTTCCAAGTAAATAATCCGGCGAGGGATGATCGTCGTTCAAGCATAATGGACCATGCACATGCCCGCACACCCATTTTGCAGGACGGCCTCCGTTTGCCCACAGCATGTAGTCCACATAATGTGTTCCAAGTTGCGCAAACGAAGCTTGTGTTTCCACGTGAATTTTCCGGACTTCCCCAATCTCCCCGCAATCGATGCGTTTTTTCAGCATCTGCATTTGTGAAAGATACTTTTGCTGATGGCAAACAACCGCTTTGATGCCATTTGTATGACAAAGTTCGACCATCGTCTTGGCTTCCTGCAAGGACTCTGCGATCGGTTTTTCAAACGATATCCCCTTAACGCCGTATCGGATTCCCAATCGGATCATATTGAGACGCATATTGGGATAAGTCACGAAAACAAATATTTCCGGGCGTGTTGCCGCAAGCATTTCTTCAACGTCAGAAAACTGCAATACGTCTGTAAGCCGGTATTCCCTCGCCAGCGCTTGCATCTTAGCAACATCGATGTCACAAAGCCCCACAACCTTGTATTGATCGGGGTTTTCAAGAATCCCGTGCAGATGGATTTTCCCACGCACCCCTAAGCCCATAATAGCGGTCGTATACCGATGCACTTTTATCCTTCTTTCCGTTCCTGTCCGGTTTTCGCTTTTTGACACGCTTGTATATACGCACCGTCACGGCGAACAACCGCATCGGAATCTGCGCGCGCCTCCGGTGATTCGTCTTCGACAATAATCCAGCCGTTATACTCAATATCTTCCAAACAACGTATTATCGAGGGGTAATCGACGTCCCCCTCCCCCATAACGGCCCATTCGCCGTGCATGGTGCGGTCTTTGAAATGAACATGCCGAACTAGCTGCCGGCTGACACAAAGCGTCTCCAGCGCGTCCATCCCTCCGTTCACAATATGGCCGATGTCCGGTGCATACCCAACGCTGCCTTTCGAAAGCATGCCGAACAGAACCTCATAGTCCGGCTCTGTCCGGAATAAAGAATGAACGGACGAGTTTGGATGGAACGCCGTTACGATCCCTTTCCCTGCCGCACGGTTTGCCACAGCGGCCATGCAGAACAGCAGATTTTCGCGGCGGCGTTTCAGTTCGGCATAATCATCGGGCCTGTCGCCGGGAACTGCATGGTGCGAAACAATAAGCTTTGCCCCCGGGAAGAAGGATAGAAAGCCGACGGCCTGTTCGGACAACGCCGCTTCTTCCGCCGTCTCCCCCGGTCCGGCCCAAGGCTGATGTAAAACAATCGCGGCCAGATCAAGACGATATGCATCCAAAACATCTTTGGCTCGTGCCGGTTCGTCGAAATATGTTCCTAACATGCCGATTTCCGCTTCCAGTCCAGTGAAGCCGGCTTGAGATGCAACCTGCGCCATATGCGGTAAATCTCCGGCATACCGCTTCTGATTCATTTTCCAGGGATAAGTTTGGCAGCCATAGGCAATATTCCGCATACGTTTCCCTCTTCTGGTCGTTTGAACGCTGAACGCCATCATCCGCCTATTGGCGAACTATCGCCGTCTGCATTCACGAAAGCAGTTCCCTGACCTTTCCGATCGTATTTTCAACACTCAATCCGTAGATTACAAACAAATCGTCGGCATCGCCGGACTGGCCGAAGCGGTCGTCAACACCTATGAAACGCATCGGCACCGGATGGACCTCACTCATTGCAGTCGCAACGGCGGAGCCGAGACCGCCTGCAAGAATGCCTTCTTCCATGACGACAATCCGGCCTGTTCTCTTTGCGGATTCAATGATAATTTCTTTGTCCAACGGCTTAATGGTCGCAATGTTGATGATTTCTGCATAAATTCCTTGCTTCTCAAGCTCGATTGCCGATTTCATCGCTACGTCCAGCATCGTTCCGGATGCGATTAGCGTAACATCGCTTCCCGCACGGATCTTCACGCCCTTGCCGATTTTGAATTCATAGTCCGTTTCATCCAACACTACAGGAACCATATTACGCCCCAGGCGAATATAAGCCGGTCCGTCATATGCAATCAAAGCTTTGATTGCTGCGCGCATTTCTACCGCATCGCACGGGTTGATTACAACCATGTTGGGAATCGTAGCCATAAGCGCCAGATCTTCGGTCGCCTGATGGGTCGCCCCATCCTTCCCGACGGAAAGGCCGCCGTGACTTCCGCATATTTTCACATTCAGTTTCGGATATGCTACAGAGTTGCGGATTTGCTCAAATGCACGGCCCGCTGTGAACATTGCAAACGAACATGCGAAAGGAATCTTGCCGGTTGTGGCGAGCCCCGCCGCCGTACCAATCATGTCGCACTCCGATATCCCGACGTTGAAGAAACGCTCCGGCGCCGCTTCTTGGAACTTGCAGCTCATCGTTGCGTGCGCAAGGTCCGCATCCAGTGCAACCACCCGATCATTATCGACGCCGAATTCGACCAATGCCTTGCTAAAAGCATCTCTTGTTGCTATACGCTCACCCAGCATGCCTATTTCTCCTCCAATTCCTTCAGTGCGAGTGCAACTTGTTCTTCCGAAGGCGCCTTACCATGCCAGCCGACCTGGTTTTCCATGAATGAAACACCTTTGCCCTTTATCGTATTCAAAATGATCATCGTCGGCATGGCTTTGCATTTCTTCGCTTTTGCGACCGCATCGAGGATCGCCCCGATGTCATGGCCGTCTATCGATAAAACATTCCAGCCAAACGATTGAAATTTATCGGCTATATGAACGTTTCCAATCACGTCCTCGATGGTACCGTCGATTTGGAGGTGATTATAATCGACAAAGGCGATCACATGATCGAGCTGATAGTGTGCGGCGCTCATCGCGGCTTCCCATACCTGGCCTTCTTCAATTTCGCCGTCTCCCATCAAGCAGTATGTGTAATAACCTTTGCCGTCAAGCTTAGCGCCCAGCGCAATGCCGTTGGCAATCGAAAGCCCCTGACCTAGCGAGCCGGTGGAGACATCGACGCCGGGCGTTTTGCGGGAATACGGATGTCCCTGCAAAATGGAACCTGCCTCACGAAGGGTATCCAATTCCTCCAGCGGGAAGAACCCTTTGAGTGCCAGTGCTGCATAGAGCGCCGGAC
>CAYTHS010000009.1:0-42595 GCA_964437665.1 uncultured Oscillospiraceae bacterium | reverse complement strand
TCGTAGCCGCGGTAGGCAAGCGCAGCCAGCCCGTCCATAAGGATGGGAACACAGTTTTTTTCACCGGTGTATCCAACAATACCGCACATGTTACGGAATTCCCCCTTTGCCAAAAATGAAGCGTCCGATAATAAGCCGCCAACCGCCCACCCATTATCGGACGAAAAAATCCTTTGCTATTATACAGAATCCCGTCTTGCCGCGTCAAGTAAATTTTATGATAAGACCGCAAGATATACGACCGGTCCAATCATATTGTTCCCCATTTTGTGTTTTTGTATGATACTAATTAATCGGCGGCGCATCCTTTGAAAAAGCGTTCTCCATCGCCATATTTCTCATAGATGAAATCGATGTCCTTATCGCCGCGTCCGGAGAGATTGACCAGCAGCGATCCTTTTGCGTTTGTTCGTGCGTAGCGTATGGCATACGCAAGCGCATGCGCGCTCTCCACTGCCGGAATGATCCCTTCGTTCCGGCAAAGCAGGTAAAACGCTTCCATCGCCTCTTCGTCCGTGACGCTCTCGTATTTTACGCGGCCCACGTCGTGCAAAAACGCATGTTCAGGGCCGACGGACGGATAGTCCAGCCCGCTCGCGATGCTGTAGACCGGCTGCGGTGCGCCGGCTTCATCGCGCAGCATGATGCTCTCAAACCCGTGCAGCACGCCTTTGCTGCCGAACGTAATGGAAGCCGCGTTGTCTCCAACCGACGTTCCGCGCCCCATCGGTTCCACCCCGACGATTTCCACAGGCTCGCCGAGAAACGGGATGAACAGGCCTGCGGCGTTTGACCCACCGCCAACGCACGCGGTCACAACATCCGGCAAAAGCCCGGTCATTTCACTGAACTGCTCTTTTGCCTCGATTCCAACCACCATCTGAAAGTCGCGCACCATCTTTGGAAACGGATGCGGTCCGACAGCCGAACCGATGCAATAGATCGCGTCGTCGTATTCGTTCATATACGCTTCAAACGCCGCGTCTACCGCCTCTTTGAGCGTGCGAAGTCCGCTTGAAACCGGTACGACACGCGCGCCGAGCAGTTTCATGCGCGTCACGTTCGGCGCTTGCTTTTTCACGTCCACCTCGCCCATATATATATCGCATTCCAGCCCGAAATACGCCGCCGCCGTCGCAAGCGCCACCCCGTGCTGCCCCGCGCCGGTTTCGGCAATGAGCTTCTTTTTGCCAAGGAATTTTGCCAGCAGGCCTTCGCCCATGCAGTGGTTCAATTTGTGCGCACCCGTGTGGTTGAGGTCTTCCCGTTTCAGGTATATCTGGCACTTGCCGAGTTTTCGGGAGAGCCGGTCGCAGTGGTACACAGGCGTTGGCCTCCCCTGAAACTCCCTGCGGATACGCCGCAGTTCGCTGATGAACTGCGCACTGTGACAGATGGTTTCATAAGCGTCGTCGATTTGCTGAAATACCGGCACAAGTTCCGGCGGCAGATATGCGCCTCCATACTCTCCAAAGCGGCCGTCGTCGTTCGGATACTGCTTTACATAGTTCGTAAAGTCCTTGTACGTCATCATCGATTTTTCCATTTCCCGCCGTTGGCCGCGGGTTTCCTTTCTTTAATAATTTTGTGGTTCATGTTTGTGGCAATAAAAAATCCCTGTTCCGGCTGTCTGGCCGGAACAAGGACGAGTATCTTCTCGCGGTGCCACCTTGTTTCCCGAATCGGTTCGGGCGCTTTGCGGAAATGCCAACACATTCCCCGCGATGTAACGGTCGCGTCCCGTCGCGGGATACTGCTCTTTCCCCCGCGCACTCTGCGGTCCATTTGAACGCATGTTTCCTGCAGGGCTTCCACCAGCGCCCCGCTCTCTGAACGGTCGTTTGCGTTCTTTATCTCCGCATCGCAGCTTATGGGCAGGATTATATATGATCCGGGAAGTCCTGTCAAGACATTGATCTCTGTTTTCTGTTTCCATTGAGAATTTGTCCATTTTATTAAACTCGTGCCGCAACGATTGAACTTAAGCGTATGGTATGCGATAATACACTCATCGAACGGACAGTGCAATCATATGCAGAATTATGGGTTATTCTGTGCCTTCCGGTTTGATTTGAGGAGTTGCGCATGAAGAGAAAAACATTTTTGCCGGTCTTTGCCGCAATCCTGGTTTGTCTGTGCGCCTGTTCAAAAGCGCCGGAACCGACCTATACCGATACGCTGCCCTGCGATCAGGTCAACGGCTTCACGTGGGTCGCAAAACTCTCCTCCAGCAGCATCGGCGAAGTCGGACTGACCCAGACATACAGCGACGACGATGCCGACGCCGTCCTGGGTGCCTCCGGTGTGCTGGAAAACGCGTTCACGGGCCTGACGCCCGGGCTTGCGATCGTACGCATGTATTACGTCCGTCCGGACGAATGGGACGGTTACCGCAGCAGCGCAAGCGGCGTCGCCTATTATGAGTTTGAAGTTTACGACGATCTGACCATCCGTCTTTTGTATTCGGAAGTCGAGCTGCCGGACTCGTTTTAGCGCGCTGTTAAACAAATCCGTTCCGTAAAGGTTCCATCTGCGGATCGGCCGTGGCAACAGAAATACATAGATGAAGACCGCCGCCCTTAGGGTGTGTTTCCAAAATCCGCAAAGCGCATTTAATGCCGTCTCAACTTGCATATTCTTGTTGAAAAGCCTCGCCGCAGCGCTGCGCCTGCGTTTCTCGGCTCAATCAGCAAGCCGATCCGGCAAAGCTGCATCTTCCAGACTTTAGAAACATAACCTAGCAGTCCCGGATGCTTTTTTTTGACGGGGAACCACGTTTTGCCTCTCGTCCTTCGGACTCCCGGGCGGCAAAACGCACAAAGCAACCGCCCGAAACGGGCGATCGTACTGCGTCGGATGAACCGGCACAATCGGAATATGCGGGTTAAGGGTTACGACCCTTAACAATCCCAGGGGCTTTTTTACAAACTAATCCCTCCCGTTTGTTTGCGGGAGGGATTTTTTTATTCCCGGGTTTCAGCGCACGAACAGCCCGTTTTCGTCGCGGTCGACCACCAGCGTCGTGTCCGGCGCAACGTCGTCCGCGATAATCTTCTTTGCCAACAGGGTTTCAACTCTGGATTGGATGTACCGCTTGAGCGGACGCGCGCCGTACACGGCGTCGCTTCCGGCTTCCACGATAAATTCCTTCGCAGCGGCGGTAATTTCCACTCTGAGCTGTTTGTCGCCCAGCCGCCTGCGCAGATCGGCGATCAGCAAATCGACGATCCCCTTGAGATCTTCCTTCGTCAGCGGACGGTAAAATACAATTTCATCCAGCCGGTTGAGGAACTCGGGACGGAACGAACTCTTGAGCATCTGCATCACCGCGCCGCGCGCCTCTTCGGAGATATTGCCTTCGCGGTCGATTCCCTCGAGGATTACGTCCGAGCCAAGGTTGCTCGTGAGGATGATAATAGCATTTTTAAAATCCACCGTTCGTCCCTGTCCATCCGTGATGCGCCCGTCGTCAAGCACCTGCAACAGCACGTTGAGCACGTCCGGATGCGCCTTTTCTACCTCGTCGAAAAGCACGACGGCATAGGGCTTGCGGCGCACCGCTTCGGTCAACTGACCGCCCTCGTCGTAACCGACGTAGCCCGGTGGCGCGCCTATGAGCCGGCTCACGCTGTATTTCTCCATGTACTCGGACATGTCGATACGCACCATGCTCTTTTCGTCGTCGAACAACGCCTCGGCCAGCGCCTTTGCCAGCTCGGTCTTGCCGACGCCGGTAGGCCCGAGGAACAGAAACGAGCCAATCGGGCGGTCCGGGTCCTGTATACCAGCGCGAGAGCGCAGTATCGCGTCGCTTACGCGGTCAACCGCCTCGTCCTGGCCGATGACCCGCCTGTGCAGAATCTGCGGCAGACGCAGCAGCTTTTCGCGTTCGCCCTCCATGAGGCGCGAAACGGGGATGCCTGTCCAGCGCGCAACGATGCGGGCAATCTCCTCGTCCGTCACGCGGTCGTGCAGGTAGGTGTTTTCATGCGGCCGCGTTTCTGCCAGTTCTTCCTCTTTTTCAAGTTCGGTGGTGAGCTGTGGCAGCTTGCCGTACTTCAGCTCTGCGGCCCTATTGAGATCGTAATCGCTTTCGGCACGTGCGATCTCGCTGTTGGTGCGTTCGATCTCTTCACGAAGCTGCTGCACCTTGCCGATAGCAGATTTTTCATTGTCCCATTTCGCCTTCATCTCGTTGAACGTCCCGCGCAGCTCGGCCAGTTCCTTCTGGATTTCCTCAAGGTGCTCCCTGGAGAGCTTGCCGGTCTCTTTTTTAAGAGCGGCTTCCTCGATTTCCAGTTGCATGATCTTGCGGCTGATTGTATCCATCTCCGCCGGCATGGAATCCAATTCGGTCTTGATCAGCGCGCATGCCTCGTCCACGAGGTCGATCGCCTTGTCGGGCAAAAACCGGTCGGAAATATAGCGGTGGCTCAGCGTGGCCGCGGCTATCAGCGCCGCGTCCGTAATCTTCACGCCATGGAATACCTCGTAACGTTCCTTGAGCCCGCGCAGGATCGAAATCGTGTCCTCGACGGTCGGTTCCTCAATCAGCACCGGCTGGAACCGGCGCTCCAACGCCGCGTCCTTTTCGATATACTGGCGATATTCATCCAGCGTGGTCGCGCCGATGCAGTGCAGTTCGCCGCGCGCGAGCATCGGTTTGAGCAGGTTGCCCGCGTCCATCGCGCCCTCGGTCTTTCCCGCGCCTACAATATTGTGCAGTTCGTCGATGAACAGGATGATCTGCCCGTCGCTGTCCTTGATCTCATTCAGCACGGCTTTCAGCCGTTCTTCGAACTCGCCGCGGAATTTTGCACCGGCAACCAGTGCGCCCATGTCCAGCGCAAATACCTTGCGGTTCTTCAGATTGTCCGGCACGTCCCCACGCACGATACGCAGTGCGAGCCCCTCCGCTATGGCGGTTTTGCCGACGCCCGGTTCGCCGATGAGCACTGGGTTGTTTTTCGTTTTGCGCGAAAGAATCCGCACTACGCTTCGGATTTCTTCGTCGCGTCCAATCACGGGATCGAGCTTCTGCTCGCGCGCCAGTTCCACAAGGTCCTGTCCATACTTCTTCAGCACGTCGTACGTACTCTCGGGATTGTCCGAATTGACTTTACGGTTGCCGCGGACGCTCTTAAGCTGTTCGCTGAACGCCTTTTCGTTGACGTTATATTTGGCGAACAACCGTTTGAGCGCTTCGGACGGTCTTTTTAACAGCCCTAAAAACAAATGCTCGACCGAAACATACTGGTCGCCCATATCCTTAGCTCGTTTTTCAGCTTCGTTGAGCGCGTTGTTGAGTCCCGGCGCCGCGTAAATCTGCTCCGGTGCCGGACCTCCGCTGTATGTCGGCAGGCTTTCCATTGCCCGACCGACGTCCGCAGCAAGAGAACCAACGTTAACGCCCATGCCGGAAAGGAGGCTGCCAATCAGTCCGTCCGGCTGTTCGAGCAGCGCGGCGAGAAGATGCGTCTGCGTGACCCCCGTATTGCCGCGCTCGCTCGCCCGCTGCTGGGCAGCCTGCACGGCTTCTATGCTTTTTTGCGTTAATTGATTGACGTTCATATCGTCCGCCCCCTCTACAATATCATGCCGCCGCCGTGGATATAGGAAACATACTGTTTCTCTACGCCGGAAACCGCCGCGGCAGGTTCGTTCAAATGGTCAAAATACGTTTTCAGCGCACGGTCGAATAGATTGATATATCCAGCAATTCCTTCGCCGATCTGCCCGTTGTCCGCCTCGCTGTCTCCGGCAAGACGAAGCTTACGCATATATCTGCCTCCGTCCATCGCGCATTCCACACGGCCGATATAGGCGGTTTCGATGCGCGTCCAGAGTTTGAAAAACTGGAGCATCGCCAGCAGCAGCGCGCTGTTTTGGCTCCGCACGCTTACGCGGAGTTCTCCGAGCAGCGGCCTCGCGTTTTTATATAACTCCACGCTGTAGCGCACGCTCGGATTGTATTTGTAATCGAGCGCGCTGCGCAGCGAAAACATGGAGTCCGACGGCTGGAACTGCGGCTCAAAAACGTTGCCGGAAAGCATATGCTCGATGGTTGAAAAGACCTCCCGCATCCGCTTTTCCGGGGTTGTATAGCGCAGGCAATCCGCCAGAATCTGATTGACCAGCGCCGAGCGGCTCTGACCCGTTTCAAACGCCATCCGGTCGATTTCCTGCACGATTTCATCGGAAAGCACGAGCGAATAAACGCTTCTGGTCATATCGCCCGCCCCCTGTTCTGATTCCAAAAATGCATGTTCAACACGCTTCTTTCAAGGATTTTTCTGTTCTCTTTGATTATAGCAACGGCGCTTAATTTTGCAAGCGTTATTATTAATTGCGGGTGCGATTTTGCATTTTTTTCACGTTTTCACTATACTGATTTCGCAATGCTATTACATTTATGGAGATGCGTATATGAACTACGACTTTGACCAGATCATCGACCGCTCGAACACGCATAGTTTGAAATACGAGGCCGGACGGTCGAGAAATCCCTTTCTTCCGGAACACTACATCCCGCTCTGGGTGGCGGACATGGACTTTGCTTGCGCGCCGCATATACTCGACGCGATGCGCCGCCGTCTCGACCGGCAGATACTCGGTTACAGCCTGCTCGGCGACGACGACAGGCGCAGCGTTTCACGCTGGATGTCGCTTCGCTTCGACTGGGAAGTTTCAGCGGACGCTATCGTTTTTTCCAGCGGCGTCGTACCCGCGCTGTTCGCCGCGGTCGAGCACCAGACCAAGCCAGGCGACGCAGTCCTGCTCATGACGCCCGCGTACCATCCTTTCGACGACGCAATTCGCCGTTATGGCCGCAAGCCTCTGTATTCGCGGCTGATAGAAACGAACGGATATTTTGAAATCGACTTTGCCGATCTTGAAGAGAAAGCAAAACGAACCGACTGCACGCTGGTTTTCCTCTGCAACCCACAGAATCCAACCGGACGTGTTTTTACGGAAAACGAACTGCGGCGCGTCGGCGAAATTTGCTTTGAAAACGGCTTGTTCGTCGTCAGCGATGAAATCCACGAGGATTTGACGCGCGTCGGGAAGCGACACGTCCCCATTGCCAAGCTGTTCCCGGCGGAAAAGCGTCTCGTCACCTGCACCAGTCCGAGCAAGACGTTCAACATTGCGGGGAACAATCATTCCCACCTGATCATTACGGACGAACGCCTCCGCAGGGAATGGGTTGCGAAGGCATGCGACGGTATGCCGACGGCGCTGGGTATCGAAGCCTCGATCGCCGCATACGACGCTTCCCTGGACTGGCTTGAAGAGCTGCGTATTTATCTGGACGGGAATTTCTTCATGATGCGCGATCTGCTCGCAAAGAAGCTGCCAAAAGCCGTATTCCGCGTCCCCGAAGGCACCTATCTCGGCTGGGTCGATCTGTCCGCGTTCGGTCTTCCGGAACAAAAGCTCAACGAACTCGTTTCCCGTGCGGGCGTGTTCGTGCAGTTCGGCCGGGATTTCGTGGATAATGGAGCGTGTCACATGCGCGTCAACGCCGCCTGCCCCAGAAGCGTTCTGAAAGAGGCGCTGGAGCGTATCTGCGACGCGCTGAGCGCTTATTGAGCACCGTCAAAGCCAGTTTTTACGGGGGTTAACCGTTCTTTGTCTCTCGTCCTTCGGACTCGCGGGCGGTAAAGAACACAAAGAAACCGCCCATTCTGGGCGATCCGTTGTGCCGGATAAACCGGCGCAGCCGGAATGCATGGGCTAAAGACAACGGCCCTGAACAATCCCAGAGACCTTTTAGGCAGGTCGAACCGGGCTGAAAACAGCCCGGTTCTTTGTTTATAAGGAGATATTTAGAGGCTCCGCCCCCAAACCACCGCTTAGTGCCATAACGACCCTAGGGTGTGTTTCTAAAATCACAAAAGCACTTTTAATCGATATACGCTTTTTTCACATAAGGACTCGTATACGCCCGCAGCAGCGCGCCGTAATCCGGGGTGAAATCCAGCACGTCCCCCACGCGGTAAGGTTTTGCACGCGTAAGGTCAACGATCAGATGGTCCGAACTAGCACCGATGATGCGCACCTGCCCGTCGCGCGGATTCAGCCCGTCGGCAACGGTATCCTGCCTCCCGATCTTGCAGATACCGCGCACCTGTTCGCCCCCTCCGGCAAACGTCGGGTGTTCGCCGAATGCATTCGCACCGCTTACGCCGATGGGCACCGACGGCTTTGTCTGTACCTCGATTAACTGCGCGCTCAACGTAAAGGCGTCCCCGTCCAGTCCGTTCATTACGCGGCAGGCGGCGGTGTCGTTGCCCAGCAGGATCGATTCGCCCAGCCGAAGATGATTCACGTCCTTTGGCACCCGTCCGCGTCTGAGCAGACCGAGCGAACTGGAGTTCCCGCCGGAAACGACAGCCGCCGGCAGGCCGGTCCATGCGCGCACGGCCTTTGCAACGCTGCAAAGCTCGCCCAGATTCGTTTCATCCGGTATAATCGCTCCATAGCAGGTTAGATTGGTCCCAACGCCCAAAAGCTCAACGCCCGGCTCCCCGGCGGCTGCCGCGGCGGATTGGCGGATGCCCTCTCGGTTTGTAAAGAGCAGCCCCTCGCGTAAATCGCCGAGGTCGATCATCAGGATGATGGCGTGCCGCTTTCCAGTTTTTATCGCCGCTTTTCCGAGTGCGCAGATAGTCTCTCGTTCCGATACAAGACTGATATCCGCGTTTAGTACCGTTTCCTCCGCTTCACCCGGCGCGGGCGCGCGCAGGAGCAGCCTCGGCTTTTTCGTTTGGATTTTCGCCAGGTTTTCAAGCCGCGCGTCGGCAATCATTGCGGCCGGCCCTTCTTCAAATACGCGCACAATTCGTTCGTCGGCGCAGACGACCTTTGTCACCGCCGCAAACGACACTCCGTAAGCGGAACAGAGCGCATGCAACGCGTTCAGATTGTGCCGTATTTTATTCAGATTTGCCGTAATGCGCGGATATTCACTCATACCTTGCCTTCCGGGGCCGCCTTATTTGGCAAACCGCAACGTATCCCTCAGCAGGCGTTTTGCCGCCTCCGGACGGGTTTTGCTCAGCACGCCAAGGCTCGCCATCACATATTTTTCGTCGAACGCGGTCTTCATCGCCCCCGGTTTGGGAAACAATATGACGTTGCCTGCATTGCAGTCCGCAATCAGCCGCAGGATGCGTTCTCTGTCCGGCAAACGCGTCAGCGCGCCGCCCGTGCCGATTACAATTTTCACCTGCGTCAGGTCTTTTCCCTCCGCGGCGGTTGCGCGGCCCTGCGGCGTGTAGTAGTGCCGCAGACTGCCCGCATGCCGCTCGATTGCAATCATCCCCGCCTCCAGGCAGAGACGTTCTGTCAGGAGCATTTGCCCGGGCGTACGCGGGATTGGTTCGTAAACGCGCATCAAGGCGGAAACGTCCACTTCAAGCTCGCGCCCCAGCTTCTCTTCGCCGACAAGCTCGATCAGCCGGCGCGCATTGACGAACAATCCAAGATCGCCCTCGACGGTACGCTTATTGAACGGCTCCGGCGCGGTCAGCAGCGCCGCGATTTCATCCGAACCGGCGGTCACCGAGTGTACGTCCGTCGTCGCGCCGCCGATATCGAGCACAATCAGATCGCCAATTTCTTCGTACAGCAGCATCGCCGCTTCCATCACCGCGCCCGGCGTGGGCAAAATCGCGCCCGTGACCAAATCGCGGATGTGCTCCATGCCCGGCGCGGAGACGATATGCGTTTCGAACGCGGCGTGGATCACCTTGCGCACAGGTTCGATATTAAGCGCGTCTAGCCGGGGATACACGTTTTCCGTCAGATAGACCGGCACGCCCGCCGCTGCGAAAATTTCGCGCACCGCCTGCCGGTTTTGCACGTTGCCCGCATAGAGCACCGGCGCGCCGACGCCTTCGGAAGCAAGCAGTTCTGCGTTGTGGAGCGCGGTTTCCCGCTCGCCGTAGTCCGTGCCGCCCGCGAGCAGAATCAGATTCGGCATAATTTTGTGCTGCTCTTCCATGTCGCGCCGGGTGAGTTTTCCCGCCGTGGTCTGTCGCACGATCGCGCCCGCGCCGAGCGCGGCGGCTTTCGCGGCGTTGACGGTCATTTCGTACACCAGCCCGTGCACACACATCTTCAGCCCGCCCGCCGCGCTGGACGACGCGAGCAATTCGCCGTATTCCAGCGATTCCGCACCGAGCCGTTCTTTCAGATCGATGATTGCGTTGGTCAGTCCGATTCGCACGTCGCCTTCGAGCACGGTGGTCGCCGCCTGTCCCTGTCCCAGAAAACGCGGCGCGCCTGAAAGCCCGTCAAACGCACTGACGAGCGTGGTGGTCGATCCAATTTCCGCAATCAGAACGTCCGCATGCATAGGCGAAATCTTCCTCGCTCCTTACTTGTTTGGTAAATCCGCCATTTACTCTTTTCGGCTTGTTCATGCCGTCAATAAAGAAGATACGTTGAAGGCTCCGCCTCCAAACCTCTGCTCAGGGCCAAAACGGCCTGAGAACCCATCTTTCTAAATGGCGTTAATCAGGAACATATTACAATTTACGTTCTCTTCTTACGTTCTCTTCCTTCACGCTCCTGAATCAAAAATGTCGCAACATGATTGCCGTGCGTGCCGCGCCCAAACCCCGCGTCCGCGCCGGCTTTTTGCGCCGGCCCGCTTTCCACCTGCGTTCCGCCCGCGATAAAGATCAACTTGTCGCGCACGCCCATCTCCCGCGCGATGCGGTCGATCCGCGCAATATTCTTATAGTGGATGTCGTCGTGCGAGATAATCACGGAAGCCAGCATCGCGTCGGCATCCAGTTCGATCGCCGCGCCGACGAGCTTTTCCGGCGGCACGGACGTGCCGAGGTAGTGCACCTCGATTCCGTATTTTTCGATACCGCCGTGCTTGATATCGATGATTTCCCGCAGGCCCACGCTGTGCTCGTCCTCGCCGATGGTGCCGCAGACGATGCGCAGCGGTTTTTCATGCACGGCTTCGCGGAGTTCTTCGTCGCTCATCACGTCCGGTTCCTCGGGCACAACCAGCGCGTCCACGTCGATCTCGAAGTCCACCTTGCCCTTAAGCTCGATGCGCGTTCCCTCCGCGCGGTGCAGCACCTCGCGCGAGATCACCGCGATTTCTTTGAGTCCCATGCGCTTGGCGCACTCGATTGCCGCGGCTTCCGCGATTTTCCGCTCTGCCGGGAAGCAAAGCGTGAGCAGCACTGTTCCGTCCGCAAGCCACTCCATTTCCGGACGGATTTTCTTTGCATGCGGCTGGGCGTATTTCCGCACGCCATCCATGCGCAGATAAACGTTGTCCTCTTCGTCCAGCTCGTCGATGTACACGATCTTCTCCGGCTTTTCAAGCGTGCAGCCGCCGATCAGCGCCGCGGGGTCGGCGGGATCGCCGCCGTACTGCGCAACATTATTGTAGCCGTAATGCGCCGTGACGGGCGCCATATAATCCGGCTCGCGCCTGATCACCGTGCCCGCGCCAACGCCGCCGTCCGCCATTCGCGCGATGCCGTCGCCGTTGCGCTCCGGGAACAGCCCGCTGTCAACGAACATACCGCTTTCGACCGAGGAAAAATAGCCGCCCTGATCGAGCATTTCTTCCAAGAAGAGAACCGCGCGCTCGGTCAGTTCGCGCGCCTTTTCTTCGAGATAGCCTTCGTGCTTGAGCCCGACCATCTCATTCAGCCCGTCGAGACCGACGAGCGTCTGCTTGGCCGTGTCGCAGGCTTCGATATTATAGATATGCCAGGGCACGTTACGCCCCTCGTCCGGCGTAATGGTGGATTGGATGTCGGCGCTGGTGAGCTTACTGATGAGCATATTCAGCACGTGCGTTACCGTCGCCTCGCGCGTGCTGGATTCGATGTATTTCGTGTTCATCTGCGCGCGCATGCGGTAGCCCGCAAACAGCCGCCGCAGCGCGAGCGCGTACGGCAAATCCATGTAGACGCAAGGGCCCGGCGTCGCCGTCGGCGGCACGGTGGAAAGACAGATGTTCCCTTTCGGAACGCCCGTCCTGAACGAAAACAGCGCGTTGATCGCATGCTGCACCATCAGTTCCGGCATGACCTTCCAGGCGTCCCGCGCGGTGGCGTTGGCGTTGTGCGCGCCGTCGATCTGCGCCATGCCCGCCCAGGCGATGAGCCGCTTGCTTTCGCAGGCGTCTACAAACGAGCGCACCATGTTGATGTTGCGGTAGATCACGTTGTACTGCGGGTCTTGATGGCAGCCGTTCACGCCTTCCTCGGCGAACATAACCGCGATGTCCGGCCCGGCCACGCCGCTGACGTAACTATGGTAATTGATCGGCCTGCCGACCTCGTCTTCGATCAGATCGAGCGCTTTCCGCTGCGCGCGCACCTGCTTGCGCGAAATCGGGACGCCGCCGATTCCCTGCGGCGTCCCCTCGATGAGTCCGTCGAAGTGGCTCTGGCCGGACGTGCGGATGACCATGATATGGTCTGCGCCGTGGTGCGCGGCCATGCGCATGCGGCGGATGTCGTCCTCAAAGCGCCCGCTGGCGATTTCGGTCGTAATCACCGGCATGGGCTGGGGATCAACATTCTCAAAGTTATGCGCCGGCGGCAGCGGCACGCCGTCCTTGAGCGGTTCGGAACAGTCGTGATAGGTGAACGGCCCCATGTGCAAATCCGGAGCGGGCTCACGCCAGGTCCAGCCGCGCCTCCTTGGCCGGTAATGTTCCAAATCTTCCAATATCTTAGCGATATCGATATTTTCGTCGGGCAAAAGACGGTATTCGCTCATTTTGCACCTCCAAACAAGGCGGCGGCCTCGTCCATGTGTGCCGGCGAAAGCATTTTCAGCCCGGCCTCGCGTATCTCCAGCCCGTTTTGTCTGGCATAGCGATAGACCACGTTTCCTGCGCCGTGGCCAAGCACGCCGCGCTCTAGGCAGCCGTCCACGATCGCTTTTGCCTCCAGCGAGGAAAACCCCATCCGCAGCAGTACGCTGCGTTCGATTGCGGGCGTGGTGTTTTCCTTGCCCAACTTGAGCAGCGGATCGACCAGCCGTTCCGTCAGGCTCCAGAACCGCTCCATAAGCGCTTCGTCGCCCAGGTTTTGCAAATGCACGCGGCGCTCGTTAAAATCATCTTCTCGTTTCTGCATTCTACCCTCCCGAAAATTATTTTTGTATCGAAAGGAAATCCGTTTCGTGTTCGTTCAGTGCGCGTCGCACAAACGCATCGTCCGTTTTCGTTTCATCGGCGAGGAATCGCACGTCCGCGTCCGTCGGTGCATGATCAATCGTGTCCGCCGCATGCCGTATCAGCGAGCGACGCATATGGCCGAGATCGGCTTCGCGCGTCTTGAGCAGCGACGGGTGCGCGGGGAGAACGATGCTCTCGCCGGGAATTTCTTTTCGGGGGTCGCCAAGCGATACGGAAACGCCGTTTTCACGTGCGAACGAAAGCTGCGAGCTGCCGTGTTTACCCGCGCCGGTGTACTCCGTTTCCTGCACGACGATCACCGCGTCCGCCGGCAGTTCCTGCGCCAGCGAAATCGCCGCCGCAAGAGACGTGTTGCCCGCGGGCCCGCGTTCGATCCCTTCCAGCCGCGCGAGCAGTTCGGTCGTGTAAAACACCTCGCCCTGCGTTACCGTTACATAACGGTCCATGTACCGCAGCGGGCGCGCCGCGCTTCTGGGCACGTCGCTTCGGTCCGGCCAGGTGGCAAACGGCATGCCGAATCCCGTGTGCCCGGTCGTAAACGATTTTTTATTGAACTGCGTGTCGCTCGCCATATGCAGTCCCTTCAGGTTCACGCTCGCGGCGACGATAGCCGCGCTGCAGCCCGCTTTCATTAGTCCGCGCGCGGTGCCGGTTAGGTTGCCGCCGCCCGCATTCGTGCAGACGACGACGTCCGGGTCTTTCCCGGTCTGTTCGCGGCACTGGTGCGCGACCTCCCACCCTAGGGTTTCGATACCGACCACGCCAAACGCCGAATAGAGCGACGCATTGAAATAGCCCGTTTCCTCGAGCATACGCAGCACCGTGTAGAATAGTTCCGGCCCAACCGTGAGCTGAACGACCTCCGCGCCGAGCGCTTCGCACTTGCGCGCTTTTTCTATAATCTCCGGCTGGCCGACCCCGCGCGAATCGTAGCACTCCTGCACGACGATGCACTTTAAGCCGCTCTTTGCGCAGCAGCTCGCAACTGCGGCGCCGTAATTTCCGCTCGTCGCGGCCAGCGCCCCGGCGTAGCCCATGCGTTTCGCCTGATAGATGGAGGTCGCCGCGCGGCGCACCTTGAAACTGCCGCTGGGGTTCGCCGCTTCGTCCTTGACAAAAATGCGCGCGCCGTATCCGTCTTTGCTAAGCTTTCGCGCGAGCGCCGTAACGTTTTTCAGTTCGATCAGCGGCGTATTGCCGATGGCAAAGCCGCGCTGGATGCTCCGCACGTCCTCCAGTGAATACCCGGTCGACTGCATCATTCCTTCGTAATCGAAAGCAATCGAACCGCTTTCAAAAGCGGCATAATCCACACCGACCGCCGCTTTTATAATCTCCGCCCGGCGGCGCATGACCGCTTCGTAACCCGTATCCCGCGTCATCACTCGCCGCCTCCAAACAAAAACGCAAACGCCTCGTCCCCCGCCCGCTGCAGTTCCGGCACAAAGTTGCCGAAACTGTGCTTGTAATGCGGATTTTCTTCCGTCAGCGTGCCGGAAACCGTTCGACCGGTACGTGTCGTCACGGTTACCTCATCGCCGTTTTGTGCGCTGTCAATCAAATACCCTTTCGTCCAGCATTCGAGCGGAACGCGCCCGGTATCGTCCGGCACCGTCCGCGCGCGCTCGTCCGCGCGCAGCACCACGCTGTGAATCCGTACCCAACCGCTCTTTTCAGCCATGCAAAACACCTCGCAAATGTTATATTTCAGTCCAGAATTCCTTCTTCGATCTGATCGCGCATGTCTCCCATAACCGCGCGCGGAACAGGCAGGTCGATCATAGTCTTTAATCCCGGACGCGCGTTGATCACCTGCGGAATCATGTTGACGCACATGGCGATCGTTCCGACGCCGCCGTCAACCTCCGGCCGGATCGCCATATCGACGCGCGGCTTTCCTTCGAGCGTGATGAAATCGCCCGTATGCACGCCGCCGATCTCCGGCTCGATCTGCTGCGGATGAATCATATCGATCAGCGTTTCACCGTTCCGGCTTCCCTGTCCCGTCATATTCACGCCCGCAACACCGCCTCTCTTGGCAAATCCATACGGCGAGCGGCGGTCGACGTCTGTCAGAATCGGCGACATCTGCTGTTCAAAACGGTCGATCTTCCAGCCGAGCGCCTTTGCGATCATCCCCACGCTCTCGGCAAACCCGACGTGCCCGTCCAGCGTGCCGTCCTGCACGCCTTCTTCAAATTCCGCTTCGCTCAGCCCCACGCCCTGCTCGCGCATGACTGCCGGACCAAACGGCGACAGCGAGTTGACTCGCCTGCAGGTGACTTTCTCCACGTCCGTCATACAGCCGGTAAGGCATATGGCCAGAAGGTCCATCATCAGTCCCGGGTTTATGCCTGTGCCGAGCACGCTGACGCCGCTTTCTTTCGCTGCGCAGTCAAGCTTTTCCGCCAGTCCCGGCTCTTTTGCGGCGGGAAAGCTCATCTCCTCCGCCGTGCAGATCACGTTGACGCCTTTTTCGATCACTCGTATCAGCTTGGGAAATACTTCTTTCGTAAACGAATCCGTCGCAACGATGCAGACGTCCGCACCGCGGCATGACAGCGCCGCGTCGATATCGTCCCTGACGATTACGTCCGTACGGCCTTTCCGATCGACGTCCAAAAGCGCAAAAATGCTCTTTCCGACGCGATCCGGATGCAGATCACATACGCCCGTGATCTCCACGCCGCGTTTTTTAAGCAATACCTTAGCGACGCCGCCGCCCATCGCGCCGAATCCCCAAAGAGCAACCCTGACATTACGCATCGCGAGCCTCCCCTCCGGTCAAAGCCGGTTTCTTTAATTTTTCGCCGTTATATCGTATCGATTGATTTGCTTTACTGTAATTCCCGCCGCGGGACAAAAAAATCCTCCCGGGTGAGGCCGACCTCTTCGATCGCTTTTTCCACGTAATCCAGAACGCCGATCTGCAGGCTTGTATGGCAGTCGCTTCCCATAGAAAAACGCAGTCCCGCCTGCTTTGCCCGCCGAATCATGTTCATGTCCGGCGCGTGCCAGAGCCCGGAGATTTCCATCGCGATATTGTGCTTTCTGCAAAGCTCGATCACAGTGTCCTCCCACTGACGCAGAAAGCGCGTGCCGTGCAGTTCGTCGCAAGGCGGCAGAACCGTTGCATGGCCGAGAATATCGATGCGCTCGTTGGAAAACGCCTTTTCGATCATTCTGATAATGTAAGCTAGATAATACCGGTTAAGATCGGAAGAATAGTTTTTATCATATGTCAGCGAGCCGCCCGAACGTTTTGAAAAATATGCGCCGAGCGGGATAAACCCGCCGTGCGTATCCGGCATGCTGTGGACGCTGGCGATCACATAGTCCAGCCGGTCGTCCATCGCGTCCGGCAGCGTGATGTGATGCTCCATGTTGACTTCAACGCCGCGGTAAACGGAATAGTTCGACAGCTCCGCGAGATAATCGTCCAAATCGCGGAACGTATAGATTCCGTTGCAAAACAGATGATCCGAAACGCCGAGAACATACCCCAGTTTGCGCTCGGTTTCCACAAGTTCCGAAAGCGGAAAGCTTGCGTCCGACATGCTGGTGTGGGTGTGTAAATCGTAAAGCTGCATTTCGTTCTCCATTTTGATGATTCTGCATAAAACCGCCGTTCATCGACTGCATATGCACTCCGGCGCCCCTACAATATACCATGAACACGGCACGTTCACAAGAGCGTACACCGTTTAGCGCAAGCTGAAAGCAAAAAAGATGCAGCGTATCTGCCACACCTTCATCATGCTTCGGGTTTGCGTTTCTCTCTACCTTTTTCGATTCCGGCAGGCGATCATCTCCGCGGCGATGCTCACGGCGATCTCAGCGGGCGTTTCCGCACCAATCTGCAGACCGATCGGAGAGTGAAGCCTTTTCAGATCGTCTTCCGAAAATCCGTCCGCCAGCAGACGTTCGCGCGTACGCCTGACCTTAACCCTGCTGCCGATACAGCCGATATAGGAAGCGTCCGTTTTCAGAATCTTTCTCAGTATCCGGTAATCCGTTTCATGTCCGCGCGCAAGCACGATCACCTGATCGCGGCGGGTGACGCCGAGCACGTCCGGCGCATGCTCGAAAGAATCGTTCAGAACGTTTTCCGCCTCCGGGAACAGCGCGCGCGCGGCAAACTCCGCGCGGTCCTCCACCACCCATACGCAGTAGCCCAAGCCAGCCAAAACAGGCACGGTTTTTTGCGAAACATGTCCGCCGCCGAACACGATCGCACGCGGCGCGCCGCACAGCGGCTCAATGAAATACGCCGCCGTACCGTCGGTTAAAACGACGCCGCCGTCAAGATGCGGCGAAAGAGCGGGGTCGCTTTCCGCCTGATGCTGTAAAACGATTCTTGTTTCTCCCGGCACGCCGCCGGTTATGCCGCATACAAAGTATGCTTCCCGTCTTTCCGCTTTGAATTGCAGCGCACCACGAAACAGCCGCGCGTCCTTTTCGCCCGCAAACGGCCGAAACAGCACTTTCACACGTCCGCAGCAGTCTTCCTCGTCTTTTTTGTTTGCATCCGTAAAAAGGCAGTATTCCCGGATCATGGCACCGCCGTTTTTCATAAGCTCCAGCGCGTCCAGCTTCGCCTGATATTCCACCGGTCCGCCGCCGATCGTGCCAGCCTGTTTTCCATCTCCGGTTACGGCCATATTCGCGCCCGCCCCGCGCGGGGCGCTGCCCTCGCGCGCAATGACGCTCAGAAGCACCACACCCATACCGGACGCCGCAGCCTGCTCAACGGCAGAGTAAACCTGGTCCATCCCGCCCGCCTCCTTCGTTTTTCAGTCGGCGCACGCCTTGCCCGCGTCGAAAACGATCATGCCGAGACTGCGCTTCTGCGCGTAATACAGCGGCAGGGCGTCGTCGCCGGTTTCGGTCAGATACGCCCGCGCCTGTTGCACAGAATACGGCGTATCGGAATAAAACGTAAAAAACCTCGCCGCATCCTCGGCTGAGCGAAACGGCTGGCCGTGTTCGGCCTCAAAAACCTCCAGTGAATATGCAACGCCCTGCTTTTTCAGCTCTTCTTCCATATCGTAAATCGTGATCGAACGCCGGCCCGTGCCGTCGGGCGAAAACCCGCGCTTGCTTTCGGTGGACTGCACGACAAACGTCTTGCCGCGGGTCAGTTCACGAGAAAGCTGCAGGATTTCTTTCGGCTTACCAAAGAAGCAAAGCGCCAGCGCGTCGAACAGTTTGTCCGGCACATAGGAAAACACATCGCCGAGCAGCGCGGTCACGTTCTGCGGACAGCGCTCGCGAAAAACCGCGACCGCTTTGGGATCCCGTTCGATCACGGTTACATGCCGCAGATGGTAGGAAAGCCAAATCGCCAAATCGCCCAGTCCGCCGCCCGCGTCGAACACCCAAGACGACGGCGGCAGATATGCCGCGATCCGTTCCGCAATCGCCGCGTAATAACCGCTGTTGTTCGCCGCGTCCCGCATCCATCGAATGGAATCTTCCGTCCATTTCAAGTTGCCCAAGTCCCGCTCCGTTCCGCCCGGTCCCCCGGGCTGTTTCGCCGTATGTTCCTCCGCTTCTTTCGCCGCTACCGCTCGATCAGGCCGTCTTCGCCCGCGAGCATGCGCAGTTCATTGAATCGAAAGCACGCATGGTCATGATCGTTCACGATGCCGGCGGCCTGCAGAAACGAATAGATCGTCACAGACCCCACGTAACGCATACCGCGCCGCTTCATATCCGCGCTTATCGTATCCGAAAGCGCGGAAGTCGTACGGTAAGCGCCGCATTTGTTAAGGATCACTTTTCCGTTCGTAAAACTCCAGAGATAACCGCAGAACGATCCGAACTCCTTTTTCAGTTCCAGAAAAATCCCTGCGTTCCGTATCGCGGCGCAGATTTTTCCGCGGTTCCTTATGATTTCTGCGTCCTGAAGCAGCTCGCCGATCTTCTCTTCACCGTAGCAGGCAATCTTCTCCGCGTCGAATCCATCGAACGCAGACCTGAACGCTTCTCTTTTTTTCAGGATCGTAATCCAGGAAAGGCCCGCCTGAAACGTTTCCAGTAAAAACAGTTCGTACATCGCCGCGTCGTTATGGATCGGCACGCCCCACTCGCCGTCGTGATAAGCGCAGTACAGCTTGTTTTCCGGATCAACCCATGCACAGCGTACAAGCGTCTGCTTTCCATCCATGCAATGCGCCCCGTTTCCAGTTTATTGACCGCCGCGCGATCTGAAACTGATTATAACATAACGCGCTCAGTCAGCGCAAAACGCCGCCGGGTTGATCGCCCCGGCGGCGTTGAACGTTGTCGTTCCGATTCAGTTGGCTGGTGTGGGCGTTGGTGAAATCGCCGGAAGGGATCCCTCTTCGGAGCCGGCGATGGTAGGCTCTTCCTCGGTGCTCGGCTCCTGCTCGTAATACCAACTCCGGTCAAGTTCGCGCCATTGCCCGAGCAACTCCAGCAAACGCTCCCGGTCTTCTTCTGCAAACGCCCTGTAGCTGGGATTGTAGGAGTAGATCGAACCGGGCTCGCCGGTGAACAACGCCGTTCCGTCGCTGGAATATATCGTTTCTCCGGCCGTAACATACCCGTCTCCGTAGCTGGCTGCCGTTATCCTGTGCCGCATCGCTTCCGCACCGATATAACTCCCGTCCGGCGCAGTGGCGCGCGCGCTCCACTGAACGAAAACGCACAGCGCGTTCGGATCGGTCGTAGGCGTACTCCGCTCGATCATGCCGGCAAGCTCTGCTGCCAGTTCCTGATACCGCAGGCTGTAATTACTGGTGTCGGACGCATACGGGCTGTAGTAGAACGGGTAACTCTGTTTGCTCGAATCACTCATAGGGATGTTATAGAACGTGTAGGTGACGTTCATGTAATCTTCCTCATCAAGGAACCCGGCGGAGGCGTCGGTGATCTCCACCAGAAGGTCGAGATATTCGTTCGTACTGCTATCGTTTTGCCACTTCATCCATTCGGACACCGTTTCCGGCGTTTCCAGGTTGATTTCGTAGTAGTCGTTGTAGCGCGTCATGCCGACGTATCCTTCCAGCACCAATCCGCCGAAAGCCTGGTTCTCATCCTGATTATAGTAGCTCGTTTCAATGCTTCTCTGGCGGTATTTGCTATACTGAATATTGCCGTACTGTTCCGTTTCACGGTAATACGTCTGCATGATATCATCGCTTTGAGCGTAGTTCTCATCGTAGATATCCCATCCCTGGCGCAGGCGTATCGAATCGGTCGGCGGCAACATGCGGATTGCCTCCGCGTATTCAGCGTTTTGCTCCCGCATCTCGTTGAGCCGGTTGCCGTTGGTAAACATTATCGTCCGCCCGATCTTTTTCCCGTTTTTCAGGGTAATGATTACGGGCTCCGCAGTAATATAATTCATCTCCTGTTCGTCGTAATCATAGCGGTAATATCCATACAATCTTACGGAATCCACGTTCTCCTGAAGCGTTTCGAGGACGTAACCAATCATTTCTTCATCGCTGAACTCCACCTGCGCGACGAGATAGGAACCGTAGCTGATTTTGTCGCTTGCACGATCGGTGCCGGCAAACTGAACGGACGCAACATCCGCGCTCGCCGGCACATAATCGCGTTCGGATCTGCCCGCAATCTGAACGCCGAAATACAGACACACCGAGAAAAGCACAGGGATAATAAACCATGGGAGCGAGCGCAGTACCTTGCGCACATTTCGCATAACGACAACCTGATAGATCGCATAGCACCCAAGTGCAACGGAAACCACAATCAAAATGTTGGTTTTATTGGGAAGAATCGCACCGGAAGCAAACAGCAGAACAATCGGCAGCACTAGGAGGCAGGCGTAAAGCGTTTGCATCCGATCGTTCTTTGCGCCATGCTCGGCGACCTCAGACGGACGGCGCTGAAACAGCAGGCAACCGATGACGAGTTCCACCGCCGCAATTACAAACGAATATGCGATATTTGCGAAGCTGAACAAATAATTATTCAGAATCGTACGCGACATCACGACAATCTGCCCGGTGGCGATGTTGGTCGTCGGCTTGAGAACCCACGGCAGATCAATCCAGCTCATGATCTGCACTTTGGCCACGATTCCGCGCGCCACGACAAACTGAAGAAACCGCGGTAAAAACAGAATCAGCATCACGATGGCAAAATCCGTTATGATCGTGCCGCTGAGCGAGCAGCCGATCGCCGCCGCCGCAAACACGAGCATGGTCGCCACAATGTAGAACGGCACCGCAATCAGAGGGTAATACGGCACGAAAACGGTCCTTGAAACCGTGTAAACAACCGTCGTGAGAATCACGCTGGCAAGTACGGTCGCCGCAATCCAGGTCAGCGCCGCAAGCGTGATCGACCAGAACAATCCTTTGCGGGACACCGGCAGGCTGTGATAAAAATCGCTGTCTACACGTTTCGTCAAAAACGAAAATCCATCGAACGCGAGGACAATGCCGCCGGCAAACGTAAACACCATCAACGGTGAAAACATCTTCGCGACGCTGTACAGTCCGGTCGTTTCAACCGAAATACAAGTCTGCATTGCCATAACGAGACTTGCTACCGAGCACAGAACGAACAGGATCAAGCCTGTTCGCGATAGCCGCCGGAGCGATTCAATGTAAGGTTTCATTTTCGTTCACTTCCTTTCGCGCCTGGCTCTGCGAACGAATAGCCGAGCGCTTCCATTTCATAGAGGAACACTTCCTCCAGCGTCAGCGGCAGAATCTCCAGCAGGAGCGGCTTCATCTTGCCGATTATCGCCCTGCTTTCGTCGCGGTCGCCGCGAATAATCAGGTTGGACACGCTGCCGAGTTTGACAAACGAAAGAACGTCAAGTTCAGCAAAGCGCGAACGGTCGTAATCTCCGCCGAACGCTACCTGAACTTTAAATAATGAAGTCTTGAGGTTCTGCACGTCGCTTTCAAACACAATGCCGCCGCCATAGAGCAGCGCAAGCTGATCGCAGGTATCCTCCAGTTCGCGCAGGCTGTGACTTGTGATGACCGTTGTGCAGCCGCGCTCCATCACGTCGTCGTACAACGTGTTTTTCACAAGGTTTCTGATCACAGGGTCCAGCCCGTCGAACGTTTCGTCGAAAAAGACGTAATCCGTCATCGCCGAAAGCGCAAGCACCGTCGCCGCCTGCCGCCGCATCCCTTTGGAGAACGCGTTCAGCGGACGCAGTTTGTCCAGCTTAAACATTGCGCTCAGGTCCTCAAACCTTTCCCGTGAAAAATGCGGATACATGGACTCGAACAGCGCGGCCATGCGGAGCATGTTGCTCTGCGGCAGGAAATACAGTTCGTCAGGCACGAAGACGCAGTGCGCCTTAACCGCGGGATTGTCGAACACGTCTCCGCCGTTGATGCTCACCTTTCCGGAGTCCGGCTTATAAACGCCGTTGCAGAGCCGCAGAAACGTGGATTTCCCGGCGCCGTTTGCACCGACCATTCCGTATATGCAGCCCTGCGGGATATTGCAGCTGAGGTTGGCGAGCGCTTCTACTTCGCCGAACCGCTTTGTCAGCTTTCTTGCTTTGATCATCGTTGTTACACCTTCGCTTCCTTCTCGTATGCGGCTTTCACTGTTTCCAGCGTCCGTTCAAGCGAAATCCCGGCCGCTTTCAATTCGCCGCAGATGCGTTCGATTTCCTCCAACTGGCGCTCCATGCATTCCCCCACAACACGCAGCGCGTCCTCGGTTACAAATCTCCCGTTGCCCGGAGCACTTACGCAGATGCCACGGCGCTCCAGCTCTCCATATGCTTTTTGCAGCGTATTTGGGTTGATCGACAGTTCCTGCGACAGCGATCGCACGGAAGGCAGCTGATCGCCCGCCTTCAGCACGCCGGACAGAATCAGGCGTTGCGTCTGGTCAATGATCTGCTCATATATCGGCGTGCGCCCGAACCGGTCTATTTGGAACATCGCGTTACCCCCTTCCCGTTCTAGTGTACTACCCGTTATAGTACACCTAAATATTACAGTCAGGTTCCCAAATTGTCAAGGACAAATTCATCAATTCCGCAAAAAAATGACGCTTTTCATTATTACAGGCCCTTTCGGTATGAGCAAACGGCGTAAAAACCCATCATATTACGTTTCCCCGATAATTTCGTTGCTGTCGCACCGCAGCGGAGCATGGTACAATAGTTGCATGAGCCATAGTCCTGATCCATACTTCGACCAATTTGAAACCGAAGAATCTTTTCGAACAAATACGACGCTTCGGCGGATAATTTTGATCGGCGTGCTTGCCGTGACGCTTGCCGCCGCCGTTTTCTTCATTTTTATAGTACGAGGGCGGACTTTCGGGCCGACAGACGTCCCGGAACCCACCGTGCCTCCGTCCGCAACGTCTGCCGCCCTGCAGGGAACGGACGATACGGACGGCCTTCTCGTCATATTCCTGGACGTAGGCCAGGGCGACGCGATTTTTCTGCGGTCTCCTTCCGGCAAGACAATGCTGATCGACGGCGGACCGGAAGGCGCATTCCCCGTATTGCAGGACTATCTCGACTCGCACGGCGTAATCGGTCTGGACGCAGTCGTGGCGTCACACCTGCACGCGGACCACATCGGCGGGCTGATTCGATTGATCGACGTCTACCCCGTCGTACAGTTTTACGACCCGCCGTTCGACGCGGAAAGCGAAACCTATTACGACCTTCTGGACGCGCTGAACGAAAACAACGTGCCCGTCCTTTCCCCGCTGGCTTCTGCGAACTCATTCATCGAATGGGACGACGAAGTCGAAATCCGGATTCTTTCTCCTTACGGCATAGATTACGGCAAAATCGACGATTTTAACGACACGAGCTATATCCTCCGCGTTACGTATCAAAACACGTCCGTTCTTCTGGCCGGGGACGCGACGCAGGTGGCCGAAAAACTCGCGCTGAAAGCGCTGCCTGATTCCTATTTTAAGGCGGACGTCCTCAAGGTGGGCCACCACGGTTCGAACGACGCGACCTCGGAGATTTTTCTGGACGCGGTCGATCCCGCCTTTGCGGTAATCTCCTGCGGCGAAGACAATCAGTACGGTCACCCGGATGAAGAACTGCTCAGTCGGCTGATCAAACGGAACATCACGATTTACCGCACGGACGAAGACGGGTCCGTCACGCTGCTTCTTGACGGAATAAACGTAAAGGTGATACAATAACGCCAATCAAAAACGAGGCTGAGAAGGGGAAAAGTTTTCACATTTGCGTGAAAAAGAGAGCGCCGCCATCGGCTGAAAACGGCGCACGCAAAACGAAACGCAAAGTTCGCCCCGGAGCCTCGCCGGTGAACGGCTTTTTCCAAATAGCCGGCGACGGGTTCGCCCGATACAGCGGAAATCGAGGTTCGGTGTTTTTATCGGCACTGAGCGAACGAGGGTGGTACCACGACGCGCTTCGTCCCTTTCGGCGGAGCGCGTTTTTTATACGGAATATCTGCAGTAACTGCACAACGATGGAGGAGGACAGACAAGATATGGGTATGATGGAATCTCTCGCCGCGCTGCGGGAGGAAACCGAAGCAAAGCTTCGCGCCTGCGATTCCCAGGAACTGCTCGATCAGCTTCTGGTCGAGACGCTCGGCCGCAGCGGAAAGCTTACCGCGATTCTGCGGACAATGGGCAAGCTGCCCAAGGAGGAACGCGCTTCGGCAGGCGCTTACGCAAATAAAGTTAAGGCAGCGCTGGAAACGATCGTCGCGGAAAAACGCGCCGCGCTCGGTGAAATCGCCAAGCAGCGCCGTTTTGAAAAGGAAGCCCTGGACGTCACCGCCCCCGGCACGCTCAGCCGTCCCCTGGGCCGCCTGCACCCGATGACGCAGATCTATCGCGAGATCCGCGACGTGCTGGTCGGAATGGGTTTTTCCCTGTTCGACGGACCCGAAATCGAACTGGACGAATATAATTTCACCCTGCTGAACCTGCCGAAAGATCATCCGGCGCGTGATATGCAGGACACATTCTACATCAACGACAACGTGGTGCTGCGCACGCATACTTCGCCCTGCGAAGCGCGCGCGCTCAAGACGCTGACCCCGCCTTTCCGGCTGCTGATGCCGGGACGCGTGTTCCGCGTGGACGAAGTGGACGCGAGCCACTCGCCCGTTTTCCACCAGATCGAAGGGTTCGTCGTAGACAAAGGACTCACGCTCGGCGACCTGAAAGGCATTCTGGATTCCTTTGTACACGCCGTGTTCGGCGAGGACGTAAAGACCCGACTGCGGCCGAGCTACTTCCCGTTCACGGAACCGTCCGCCGAACTGGACGTGAGCTGCTCGATCTGCGGCGGCAAAGGCTGCCGCGTCTGCAAGGGAACGGGCTGGATTGAAATCCTCGGCTGCGGCGTGACGAACCCGCACGAAATCGCCAATTGCGGATACGACCCGCACGTTTGGACCGGGCTTGCATTCGGCCTGGGCGTAGACCGCATGGCCAACCTCAAGTTCGGCATCAACGATATCCGGCTTGAGTACGAAAACGACGCGCGCTTCCTGCGCCAATTCTGAGGGAGGAGAAAAGAAGTATGAAACTGCCAAAGAAATGGCTCTGCGAATACGTGGACTTCAACGTAACGGACGACGAATTCGTTGAAAAGATGATGTGGCGCGGCTTCGAGCTCGCCGGAATCGGCAAAGAGCTCGCCGGGGTAGAAGGCATTGTCGTCGGGCGCGTGCTCTCGGTCGTCAGGCACGAAAACTCCGACCACCTGCACATCTGTCAGGTGGATGTCGGCAGCGAAGCCCTAACGATCGTCACCGGCGCGGACAACGTCTTCGACGGCGCTCTCGTGCCCGTGGCGGTCGTCGGCGCAAAACTCAGCGGACGCGAAATGGCTCCGGTCAAAATGCGCGGTGTGATGAGCTACGGTATGCTCTGCTCCGGCGAAGAACTCGGCTTAAGCGAGACGGACTATCCCGGCGCGGGGGTGCACGGTATCCTGATTCTCAAAGAAGACCACCCGCTCGGCCAGCCGATCGAAACCGCGCTGGGCTACGACGACGTCATCTTCGATTTTGAGCTTACGCCCAACCGGCCGGACTGCATTTCGATCGTAGGTATGTGCCGTGAAGCGGCCGCCGCGCTGGGACAGCCGTTCAAAGCGCCGAAGATCAAACCTGTTACCGGTGACGGAAATGCGGCGGACTACGCGCGCGTCACGGTGGAAAACTTCGACCTCTGTCCGCGTTACACCGCCCGTGTCGTCAAGGACATCAAAATCGAACCTTCGCCGCTCTGGATGCAGCGTAAGCTCAGAAAAGCCGGCATGCGCCCGATCAACAACATCGTGGACATCACAAACTATGTGCTCGTCGAGTACGGCCACCCCATGCACGCGTTCGACCTGGCCTGCATCACCGGCAGTCATATCGTCGTGCGCAATGCATGCGAAAACGAAACGGTCACCACGCTGGACGACAAAGTCCGCGCTGTCACGCCGGACATGCTGCTCATCGCGGATGAGAAGCGCGGCGTGGGTATCGCGGGCGTGATGGGCGGGCTGAACTCCGAAATCACCGAATCGACCAAGGCCGTGCTCTTTGAGTCCGCCGTGTTCAAGGGCAGCAACATCCGTGCCACCGCGCGCAAACTGCGGCACGTAACCGACGCGGCGAGCCGCTTCATCAAGGGCGTGGAGCCCGTAAGCGCAGAACTGGCGCTCAATCGTGCCATCGAACTCGTGGAAGAGTTGGGCGCGGGCACCATCGTCGGCGAAATGATCGACGTACGCAGCGAAAAGCCGGCCGACCGCGAGGTCACGGTGAGCGTCAGGCATATCAACGCTCTGCTTGCGCTCGACCTGTCCGCGCACGAAATGGCGGACATGCTCGCCACCATCGGCATCCCGGCAAAACCGCGGCTCGACGGGCTGCATATCACCATCCCGCATTTCCGCACGGATATCGAGGATGGCATCGAAGCGGACTGGGACGTTGCCGAGGAAATCGCGCGTATCTATGGTTACTACAAGATTAAACCGACGCTCATGCGCGGGGATACGTTCCGCGGGCACGTCAACGAGCCGTTCCGGCTGGAAGACCACATCAAGGACACGCTGGCCGCGCTCGGGCTGTATGAAATGTACAATTACAATTTCACAAGCCCGTCCGTCTTCGAACTGTTGCTGCTTCCGGAGAACAGCGAACTGCGCAAAGCCGTACGCATCCTCAACCCCTTCGGCGAGGACCAGAGCCTCATGCGCACCACGCTGATTCCAGGCATGCTGGACTCTCTTGTGCGCAACATCAACCGAAAGAGCGGTTATTCCCGTTTCTTCGAAGTTGCGAACGTGCATGTCGATCTCGGCGGTGAACTGCCCGAGGAGCGAAAGAAGATCGGAATGATTCTCGGCGGTGAGGAAGAAAGCTTCTATACGCTCAAGGGGCTGATCGAGGCGCTCTTCCAAACGGTCGGCGTTGAAAACTGTGCGTTTCGCAAAAGCGACGCGCCGTATCTGCAGCCGGGCCGCGCCGCGGACGCTCTGGCCGACGGCGGAGTCCTTCTCGGCACGTTCGGTGAACTGCATCCCGACGTTGCGGACGCATACAAAATCGACGGCCGCGTCTACGTCGCCGAACTGAGCTTTGCTTCTTTGCTCGCCTGCCGGCAAACACATAAACGCTTCTCGCCGCTTCCCCGCTTCCCCGCCGCAGAACGCGACCTTGCCGTTGTGGTCGACCGGGATGTGGAGTCCGGTTCCCTCCGCAGGATTATCGAAACCGCGCCCTCCGGCGTAATTGTCGCCGGCACGCACTTGTTCGATACCTATGCCGGCGTAGGCGTGCCGCCCGGCAAAAAAAGCCTCGCGTTTTCATTTTTGCTCCGTGCGGAGGATCATACGCTCACAGACGACGAGATTAAAGACGCCATGGCCGCCATCATCGAAGCGCTCCGGAACAACGGCGCACCGCTTCGCGCATAAACGGGCGAACAGGTGGTAACCGTCCGCTCCTCTGCATATCGTATGAACCCGCCGCATGGATACTGCGGCGGGTTATATAGGGTGGTTGTTTGCTTCGCCATGGTTATATACTGAACAGGAATCCGGCAATTCTATAATCAAACGGAGGGAATTCTGATGAAAGATAACGAACAGCCGCGTACCGTCATACCCGTCGGCGCAAACGCCGCAGCAGATTGTACAAACGCAAGCGAGCCGCCGGCCGCCGGGATGCCGGAGAACGACGTTCTTCGTAAGCGCGGCGTACGCTGGTATGCCGGGCACATCCTGCTTTATACAATGATTCCCGCCGCAAGCCTCATACTTGCAATCGTCCACTCCACAAAAGTACAAAAGGACGGGCATATCCGCACGCTGGCACGGGCGTGTCTCATTGTAGACGGCGTGCTGCTAGCGCTGCTGGCTTTAAACATTCTGCTCATCAACCTAATCGCCGTTATGACGATGTATATGACAACCACCAGCTTCTTCGGCGGCTGACAGACGCGGACGCGTCGCGCCGCCGCACCTCGGGCAACGCCGGTTATCCCAACTGAAAAAGGGTTGCCGGACAAACGCTTGGTTGCAGTCCGATACTTCTTACGATATACTGATAAATAAGTATCGGTTGTGATGCCGCAGAGCATTGCAGCGAATTTTCCCCGCTTATTTGAAATTTTAAAGGAGGACTCCCCCTATGGCATTCTGTTCAAAGTGCGGCTCCCAAATCAATGAAGGCGAAAACTTCTGTCCGAAATGCGGCGCTCCCGTCAGCGGCGCTCCTTCCATTGCAAGCGACTCCAACGACACATTGATGGGGATCCTGTCCTATGTCGGACTGCTTGCGCTGATTCCTTATTTTTCCAAAGGCCAGTCCTCGTTCGTGCGCTATCACGCGGTACGCGGCATGAACCTGATGATCCTCGAAATCATCGCGGGCGTGGCGTGCGGCATCCTTTCGATCGGTCTTCCGGCCATCGGAAGCATCCTCGGCTGGCTCGTCTCGGTCGGCGGTCTGGTGCTTTCCATCATCGGTATCGTGAACGTTTCCAATAAGCAGATGAAGGATCTGCCGGTTATCGGCGGCATCCAGTTTATCAAAGTATAACTTTGCACGCCACGTCGTCCGGCGAAAGCTGAACGCCGAAGCGGCCGTAAAAAAACAAAAATGGAACTACTTATTCAAAACTGCAGTATCATCGACGGAACCGGCGCGCCCGCCTTTAGGGGAAGCGTCGGTTTCTCTTCCGGCAAACTGCTCGTGTTCCGCGGCGGACAAACGCCTCCGGCGGAATGCGTAATCGACGCGCGAGGCCTGACGCTCGTCCCGGGTTTTCTGGACGCGCATTCGCACGGCGACCTTACGATGAAGAGTCCCTTCGCAACGCTCTCCAAACTCTCACAGGGGTTCACAACGCAGATCGCCGGGCAGTGCGGCGCATCCATGTTCCCCGTCGACGGCGTTCACGCAGGGATTTTCCCAAAGTTTGCCTCCGGCATCGCGCCGCACCCCGACTTGCCCGATAGCTTAGAACAACTTTCGAGCGCAAAAAGCTATTTTGAATGGCTAAACACGCTGCAACCCCCCATTTCTACCAAGTCGTTTGTCGGTCTCGGTACACTGCGTATCTGGGCGATGGGTTATGCAGCGCGCAGGCCGGACGATACGGAACTTGCACGCATGAAACGCATGCTCCGACGCTGTATCCGCGAAGGCGCGCTCGGTCTTTCTTCCGGGCTCGTGTACGCGCCTTGCAGCTATGCAGACAACGAGGAAATCCTCGCGCTGCTGCGCGTCGTGCATGAAGAAGGCGGCATCTACGCCACGCATCCGCGCAACGAAGCGGACAGCGCCGTCGAGTCGCGGCGCGAATCGATCCGCCTCGCCATGCAAGCGGACGTACCGCTCTGCGTTTCCCATCTTAAAGCGGCGGGCCGGGACAACTGGGGCAAGCCCAGGCGTATTCTCGCCGATATCGACCGCGCTGTCGAAAGCGGGCTCGCCGCGCTGATCGATTGCTATCCCTACACGGCGGGCAGCACAGCGCTCAACGTTTCCATCCCGCCCCGCTATTTTTCAAACGGGCCAAGCGGCCTCGTCGAAGCGCTTCTTAACACGCGCGAGCGTGAGGTGATTCGCGAGGAGATGGTCCGCAAATCGGACTATGAAAACTACGTATATAACTGCGGCGGATTCTCCGGCGTATTTGTCTCGAGTTGCCCGGTCGATCATTGTGCGGAAGGGATGTTTGTTAGCGAATATGCCGAAATGACCGGACAGGACCCATTCGACGCATACTGTGATATCCTGATCCGCAACGGCGGACTGGGGCTGGGTGTTTACTTTCACATGAACGAAGACGATGTCGCGGAGATCCTCGCTCACCCGCTCTGCGTGCTCGGCACGGACGGGCTAATCGGAACCCGCACGGAGAACCCGCACCCGCGCGCGTTTGGCTCGACCGCGCGCTTCTATGATCTGCTCGTGCGGAAGCGCGGCCTCCTTACGCCGGAACAAGCGGTGCGCAAAATGTCCGGGCAGACGGCGGAATTCTTTCGGTTTCGCAATAAGGGCCGCATCTCGAACGGCTGCGACGCGGACGCCGTGCTGCTCGATCTGCAGGCGTTCCAGGATACGGCGACCTATCGCAGGGGCGCTTCATTCTGCCGTGGGGTCCGCGCCGTATTCTCCGGCGGCAGGCGGGTCGATCTTACTGCGCTCGAAAGCAAATCTATGATAGAATAACCCTTAGGAAATGTCCCCCGCGACCGGGACCATAGATTTCATCCGATCAGGAGGCATGTGATATGGAAACAATTTTCATTATCGGCGGCGCCGCCATCGACATTACGGGTAAGCCGGACAGCGTCTGCCGCGAGCGCGACAGCAATATTGGGAAAATCAGAATTCGCGTAGGCGGCGTCGGACACAATTTGGCCGTTCGCCTGCGCAATTATGCATATCCGGTAGAACTTGTGACGGCCATTGGCAGCGGGTACCATGCAAGCATGGTGCGTGAAAGCTGTGAAGCGGCGGGCGTATCCCTTCAATACACGCTTTCCGGCGGGGAACACACCGGCACGTATATCGGCGTGTTTGACGAGGACGGCGACATGCTTGTCGGCATCAGCGATATGTCTGTGCTTGCGCGCCTCACGCCGGCGTATCTAAGCGGACTGCTGCCGCAAATCAACGCCTCGGCCATGTGCGTGCTGGACGGCAACCTCTCGCCGGAAGCGCTCGATTTTCTCTGCGCCAACGTAACCGCACCGCTGTTTTACGACCCCGTAAGCTGCGCCAAAGCAGCACGTATCGGCCCGAATATCGGCAAATGCTGCGCCATCAAACCAAACCGCACCGAGGCGGGGTTCCTTTCCGGGAAATCCTGCCACACGGTTCGCGGCGTTTACCGTGCGGCAGACTGGTTTCTGGAACAGGGCGTTGAGCATGTTTTCATTTCCCTCGGCGAGGAAGGCGTATACTGGGCGGACCAGTCCGGCTGCGGGCTGCTTCCGGCCGGTTATCCGGAAGCGGCCAACGCCGACGGCGCCGGCGATGCGATGGGCGCCGCCATCATCGATGGTTTCATCAGGAAGCGTTCAACCGAAGAATGCGCCGTGCTCGGCAATGAAGCAAGCGCCCGCGTGTGCGCCGAAAACTCCTAGGGAGTGTTTCTAAAGTCTGGAAGATGCAGTTTTGCTGGATCGGCTTGCAGATTGAGGCGATAAACGCAGGCGCAGTGGTGCTGCGGCGAGGCTTTTCAACGAGAATATGCAAGTTCAGACGGCATTAAATGCGCTTTGCGGATTTTTGAAACGCACGCCAAGCACCGCCCGTTTTCCCCGTCGCTTTTAAAGCTGCCGGACGGCGATGCACATAAGTGCGTCTTCAAAATGCGTTGAAGGCGTAACGAACCGTTTTTGCCGCTTGAGAAACGAACCCGCAGCCATAGTAGCGCTGCTAAAAAGTTATCCGACGAAAAACCACAAAAAAAGTGCGGCGACCGTTCTGCCGCGCTTTCTGAAACATGCCCCCCCCCGCAACCGACCAATCCGCACAGTTCGGCATGCCGGGCACTCCGGCCCGGCCGGAACACATGCAGGAAAGTCGCGGCCATAACGATCACGGAAGCAACAAAAAGCTGAAGCAGAAGAATTCTGCTTCAGCTTTTTCGTGCAATTTCTTTTCAGATTAGGGTGTGTTTCTAAAATCACAAAAGCGCATTTCCGCCGTCTCGACTTGCATATTCTTGTTGAAAAGCCTCGCCGCAGCACCACTGCGCCTGTGTTTTTCGCCTCAATCTGCAAGCCGATCCAGCAAAACTGCATCTTTCAGACTTTAGAAACACACACTAGAACAACGTGCCGGATTCCAAAGGTGGGAGTTTTTCAATATGCCATATCTCCTGCGCATACTGCTGAATCGTCCTGTCGGAGGAAAACTTCGCGCTGGACGCAATGTTGACAAGGCCCTTGCGTCCGAAAGCAACGCGGTCTTTGTAGTCGCGGTTGACGTCCATCCTGCGCTGGCAGTAATCGAGCATTTCGTACAGCACGAAATAATAATCCGGCTTCTGCCAGTCCGAACCGAAGAGCAGCGCACGATGCAGGTCGGCGAATGCGCCGCTGTTGTCGTCCGAAAGCGTCCCGTCGATCAGCGAGTCGATCACACGCCGCACACGCGGCTCGTAATCATAAATCGTCCGCGGCTCGTAATTCTGCCGCAGATCGTTGAGTTCCTGCACGTTCGCGCCAAAGATATAATTATTCTCGGCGCCGGCACGCTCGACGATTTCCACATTTGCGCCGTCATAAGTGCCCAGCGTAACCGCGCCGTTGAGCATCAGCTTCATGTTGCCGGTACCGCTGGCTTCGGTGCCCGCGGGCGAAATCTGCTCGGAAACGTCCGCCGCGGGGATAATATGCTCGGCGTAGGAGCAATTATAGTTCTGCACGAATACAACGCGCATCAAATCCTTCATCGCAGGGTCCGCATCGATCATCCTGGCCAGCTCGTTGATATACTTAATAATCGCTTTCGCGCGGATATATCCCGGCGCGGCTTTTGCCCCGAAGATATAGGCCGTCGGTGTAAATTCCGTAATCCTGCCGTCTTTGATTCCGAAATACGTGTCCAGAATTCCAAAGGCATTGAGCAGCTGCCGCTTGTACTCGTGCATACGCTTGATCTGCACGTCAAAGATAAATTCCGGCGGCAGCAGCACGCCCTCGCGCCGCTGTATCTGCCGGGAAAGCTGTTCCTTTTTTATCCGTCTGACCTCGTTGAATATCGCCGCATCGTCATCGGAAAGATGTTCCCGCAGCGCACCGATCCGGTCCAAATCGCGCAGATATCCCTTGCCGATGCGCGCGTCCAGAAATTCGCAAAGCTCGGGATTGCAGAGTCCCAGCCATCTGCGCTGGGAAATTCCGTTCGTCTTATTCTGGAAACGCTCCGGATAAACCGCATACCAGTCCTTAAGCACGTCGGTTTTGAGAATTTCGGTATGGATCGCCGCAACGCCGTTGACATATTTCGAGCAGTAAACGGCGAGGTTGGCCATGTGGATCGTTTTTCCCTGAATGATCGACATCCTGCTGCAGTCCACTTTGCGAGACATGAGTTCCCCGCAGAGTTTGGCATTGATTTGATAAATGATATCAAAAATTTCAGGAAGCACGGATTTAAACAGCGAAACGTCCCACTTTTCAAGCGCTTCGGCCATGATGGTATGGTTCGTATACGAAAACGTTTGATTCGCGATCTCAAACGCGCGATCGAACGACACGCCTTCTTTCATCAGCAGGCGGATCAGTTCCGGAATGCTCACGGTCGGATGCGTATCGTTCAGCTGAACGGCAACATGCTCGGCAAACGAATCGATCGGCCGATTTTCCCGCTTAAACCGGAACAGGATATCCTGCAGCGACGCACTTGAAAGAAAATACTGCTGCTTCAGGCGCAGTTTCTTGCCCGCCTCCGTTGTGTCGTTGGGGTAGAGAACACGTGTGATGTCCTCGACCGCGTTTTTCTCCAGCACGGCCAGCGCGTATTCCTGATCGTTAAAAAGCTTGAAATTAAAGTCCTGCATCGCTTCGCTCTGCCAGAGGCGAAGCGTGCCGATGTTGTCCGTCTGGTAACCGATGATCGGTATATCGTACGGCACGGCGCGCACCGTCATGTCCGCAAAGCGGACGAGCACCTCGTGCGTATCCCGCCTGCGGCTCCAGGGGTCGCCCTGCCTCTGCCAGTCGTCCGCGGACTCCACCTGAAACCCATCGGAAAAAGACTGTTTAAACAAACCGTATTTATAGCGGATGCCGTAACCGTCTATCGGCAGATCGAGCGTCGCTGCAGAATCCAGAAAGCAGGCTGCCAGCCGTCCGAGGCCGCCGTTGCCGAGCGCCGCGTCTTCGATATCCTCGAACACGGCAAGATCAAGGCCTTGTTCTTCAAACGCCTTTTTTACTTCCGGAAGGATCCCGAGCACAAACAGATTGTTGTATACGGCCCTGCCGATTAGATATTCCGCGCTGAAATAGTACGCTTCGCGCGTGCGCGCGTGCGCGTGACGGCTCTCGTACCAACGATCGGCAATCGCGCCCATAACCACGCTGGCGAGCGCATCGTGCAGCTGCGCGGTCGTGGCGTCCATTAAAGACACCTGATGGTCTTGCTTGAGCGTCAGCTCAATGCTTTCCATGATGTTGTCAATCTTCACAAATCAAAACCTCGCTTTTATCGCATCGGGTCAAAGTATAGCATATTTCCAGGCTTATGCAAAGGCGGCGGCAACTATCGGCGTTCCCAAACGGCACGTCGCTTGCCGCTGCCTGTGATCCTGCCCTCCGTAGTCCGGTAACGTTTCCGAAAAAGCGCAAACGTCAAAACCGCTCCGGTGTTTCAAAGCGCGACCCGCATACGATTATACCTTTGCAAAGGATTTTTCGCAACAACGCGCCTGAATTCACGCTCAATTTACAAAAAATCCCGCCTGGGGTGTGTTTCTAAAGTCTGAAAGATGCAGTTTTGCTGGACCGGCTTGCAGATTGAGGCAAAAAACGCAGGCGCAGTTGTGCTGCGGCGATGCTTTTCAACAGGAATATGCTAGTTGAGGCGGCATAAATGCGCTTTTGTGGTTTTAGAAACACACCCTAGCAAAAAACCACGTCTCGGAGCGGGCGGTTTCCGTCCCTATAAAGCGCGACCGGAAATATGCGCCGCTTCTTTATAGAAAGCCACCGTCCTTTGCGCCCGCACTCCGGCAGATAATGGCGGTGGTCAGAAAAGCAGCGCCGGACCAGCGGCGCTGCTACAGTTTTTATCAACAAAACAAATAGTGATGGAAAACCCCGGGCTTGTACGCTCACGCTTGCAGGGTATTTTTCAGTTCAGCGTTTGGTCAAGCATCTCGGCAATCCGGCGGACCGTCGTTTCCGAGAATACGGACGGCAGCCCGTTTTCGCTTAACACGTTTTGCAATCGGCCGTACTGTGAACGCATCATAATATTGAAATAATCCTCCCGCGCGGCTTCCGGATCGCTCTGCGCAATTTCATACAGTTCAAGCGAAGGCACCATGCTCGCCGCGTAGCTGATATAGTAGAAAGGCGTTTGGAACGTGTGCGAAACCAGCACCCACTCCGTCCCCTGATACCCGTATACTTCGTCCAGACCATATTCCACGGCAAGATTTTTGTACAAACGGTTGATCTCCTCAAGCGACATATTGGTGGTTTGGTAAATCTGCTGCTGGAACTCGTCTTCCATACAACCGGAAATCAGTGAATACATCGCGTCGATTAGGACTTCGGTAACCGCTTGTTCGGCGTATTTGCCAAAATACGCGTCGAAATAGTCGATCATCAGCAGTTCCATCGCCTGCGAGTCCACTTCCGCAAGATCGAGGCTGTCGCTTGCAGAGTATCCGACCTCCGCATTAAAATAATAACTCGTAAAGTGTCCCAGTTCATGCAGGATTGTCAAAACATCGGAAGCGCCGCCGTACCACTGCGAGAAAATATACGGGACGCTATAGTCCGATATATAGGTAGTAAAACTCCCGCTTATCTTGTTTGCGCTTACCGTGAAATCGTATAAATCTTTTTGCAGCAGGTAGCTGACCGCCTCGTCGAGCTTCGGAGAAAAATCGCTCGCAGAAGCAGAAAGTTCGGTTAAAAACGTCTGCTCGTCGAACTCGGCTTCCGCTAAAGCGGATGTGTCGTTGTTGCTGTTCGCCTGAATAAACACCGGGACGATATATTTCTTGACCGCATCGTGCAGAAGCTGTGCGTCATCCGGCGTGTAATCGCGTCCGTAAGCTTCATAGCGATATGCCGCATAGCTGGCATATCCAAGCTTCTCAGCTATTTGGGTACGGATTGCAAGCTGTTCCAGAAAGATTGCGCCCGCTCGTTCGTTCATCGCCGCGCAGTAATCGTCATACAGCCGATAGAACGTTTCGTAATCCAGAGAGGCGTCATTCATGATTTCGTCGATCGTCCAGCGCCTGCCATTGTCAAGCAGCGTAAACGTTGCGTAGAGTTCATCGTATTCCAGTGTTTTCGCTTCTTCCGCATCCAGCAGGTCCTGCACGGAAACGTCGCTGCATTCATCCGCATGGATAATGGTCTCTACGTATCCCTCGCCAAACGACTCTCTGGCGAGCCGCTGTGCTTCCTCGGACGACTCAAACAAACGAATCGAGACGTTCTCCATGTCCGAATCCAGCAGACTGAGCTCGGACTGCAGGTATGCGTATTCATTCTTATAGTAGGGTTCGGTCACATCGAACGCATAGAGCAGATATGCAAGCGCCAGCATGGAATCCGCATGTGCGTACTGCTGCTGCAGCTCTTGATACGCGGCAATCATCTGCTCCGCCGGTTTCTCACGTTCCACCCCGTCGAGCAGGTCGTCCATCTGCGCCCGCATCGCGGGAATATCCGGCCGTTCATAAACCATGCTCGAAAGCGTCACATTCTTGTCCCCGATACCTCCTTGCGCGGGCTCATCAAATGTAACGTCTTGCGCCGCTCCCAGTGAGGAAGAACGGATGACGTCGGAGTTTTCTCCGCAGGCGGCCTGCACCGTCAGCAAGATAACCGTCATAAATATGATAAGTATTTTTGTTACACGCTTCTTCATATGAGAAGTATACTACATAAAAAATCATAAACACAACAAGAAATCGTACGAATCCAGATTGTTTTTGTTAAATAGGAGCGTGCGGACCCGTCGGCTCAAACAGGAAAACGCAAAAAGTTTGGTTGAATTGTAATCGAAATCGTGATATAAACTTTAGGAACGGCGCGCCGTCCGCTGTGCTCAGCGGACGGCGCCCTCGGCGTTCGATCATTCGGAAAGGAATATCGAAGATGAACATCGTCGTATTGGCCGGAGGGCTTTCCCCGGAACGGGACGTATCGCTTTCCACCGGAACCATGGTGACAAACGCGCTGCGCCGCAAAGGGCATAACGCAATCTTGATCGATCTTTTTTTCGGCACAGACAAGCTGCCGGCGAACCGCGCGGAGGCGTTTGCGGTGGACGGCTTTCTGCCGCCGTTTTCCGTACCGGAAACCGCGCCCGATCTCGAATCTGTCCGCGCATCGCGCAACGGCGGTTTTTCCGAGCAAATCGGCAGCGGCGTACTCGAACTATGCCGCGCGGCGGACATTACGTTTCTGGCGCTTCACGGCGGAATCGGCGAAAACGGAAGCCTGCAGGCGTTCTTTGATCTGGCGGGCGTAAAATATACGGGCAGCTCTTCCATCGGCTGCGCGCTGGCGATGGACAAAGCCGTTTCCAAGTCTCTGATGCAAAGCGGCGGCGTAGACACGGCGAAGTGGACCGTGGTGCGCAGCGGGCAGACGCTCGCCGCGGACTTTTTCCCCGCGCCCTGCGTCGTGAAACCCAACAGCGGCGGTTCGAGCATCGGCGTAACCATTGTCCGCGAGCAGTCCTCCCTTCTTGCCACAGTAAATGACGGGTTCCGATACGAAAGCGAACTCCTGATTGAGGAATACGTCTCGGGTATGGAGCTTTCCGCCGGCGTGCTCGGCAACGGGGACGACCTTCTCGCGCTGCCGTTGATCGAGATCGTACCCCGGCACGGCTTCTACGATTATCAGCATAAATATCAAAAGGGTTGGACGGACGAAATCGTGCCCGCCCGTATTCCCGAAACGCTCGCAAAGGAAATACAGGCCTTGGCCGTATCGGCATTCCGCGCGCTCAAACTGGACGTTTACGCGCGCGTAGATTTCCTGCTCACCCCGCAGGGGCGGCCGATCTGCCTCGAAGCAAATACGCTCCCCGGCATGACGCCGACCAGCCTGCTGCCGCAGGAAGCGGCGAAATCCGGGCTGGATTACGCATCCCTCTGCGAAACCATCGTTTCGCGCTCCATTCAGCGGTATAATAAATTATGAAACCAATATCCTTCTCCATCATCCTTGCCGCAAGTGAAGGCATCTATTTCGGCGACGAAGCGCTGCTACGGCAAAATGCGGCCGACGTCGTAATCGACAGCCGGAAGGTTCAACCCGGCGCGCTTTACGTACCCATTATCGGCGAACAATACGACGGACACGCCTTCATAGACGATGCCCGTAAAAACGGAGCGGCACTCGTACTGAGCGCACACCCTCTGGAGCGCAAGCCGTATATCCTGGTTGACGACACGCTGCGCGCCCTGCAGGCGATCGCCTCGTGGTACCGCGACCAGTTCCCCATCCCGATTATCGGCGTAACCGGAAGCGTCGGCAAAACGTCTACGAAAGAAATGATCGCTTCCGTGCTCTCGACCCGTTATCGGGTCATGAAGACCGAAGAAAACAAAAACAGCCAAACCGGCGTACCGCAAATGCTCTTTATGCTCAACGATACGCACGAAGCCGCCGTTCTGGAAATGGGCATGAACCACTTTGGTGAAATCGACCGCCTTTCGGCTATGATCAAACCCGAAATCTGCCTGTTTACAAACATCGGCGTAGCGCATATCGAAAATTTCGGGTCTAGGGAACGCATCCTCCAAAGTAAAACCGAAATGCTTCCGCACATGAAGCAAGGCGGGAAAGTCATCGTCAACGGTGATGACGACATGCTCGCAACGCTTCCCGGCGCATTCCGATTCGGCTTGGGCGGGCAATGTGATCTGTGTGCAAAAGACACGGTTGACGAGGGTCTGGACGGCGTTTCGTTTACCGCATGTTACAAAGGCGAATGCCTGCGCGTACACGTCCCAACGCCGGGCATGCACTCGGTCAGCAATGCGCTTGCGGCGATGGCGGCGGGGCTTGCGCTCGGAATGGATTTCGGGGAATTAGCAGCGGGTATCGCTTCTATTCCCGCTCTGCCGGGACGCATGCAGATCATCAAAACGCCTCGGTTCACAATTCTTGACGACACCTACAATGCTAACACGGTCTCCATGATGGCCGCAGTGGATGTGCTCGAAAATGTGAACGGCCGCCGCGTATGCATCCTCGGCGACATGCTCGAGCTGGGACAGGAATCCAGCGAGCATCACGAGGTTCTCGGCATGTACGCAGCTATACACGGGATCGACTTAATCATCTGCGTCGGCCCTGCGTCGGAGGAAATGTTCCTCGGGGCGATCGATGTGGCGCCGCGCCGCGCGCGCTATTTTGAAACACAGAAAAACATGCTTAAGCTTCTTCCCGGCCTTCTGCGGGACGGGGATACCATCCTCGTAAAAGCGTCGCGCGGTATGCATCTTGAAAAAACCGTCGAGGTTTTGAAGGCTCTGTAGCGGCACCTTCTTCAATAAACGACCGCTTTCTTTTAAAAACCGCCTGAATCCGGCGGTTTTTAATAACGGCTGCAGCCGTTATGCTTGCATTTAACGCACCGTTCACGTATAATTAAAAAAGTATTGTTACGCAAGGAGTGTGATTTCGTCAATGGACGACGGCAGTCCTATAGGATTCATCGTTCTGATTGTGTTCCTGATTTTCGCAAGCGGGTATTTTTCATCGGCCGAAACGGCGATGGCGACCGTGAACCGCATCCGTATCATGAGTTTAAGCGAAAACGGCGACAAACGCGCAAAGCGCGTGCTATATATACTTGATCACTTCGATCAAGCGCTGACCACCATCCTCATAGGGAACAACATAACGCATATCGCCTGCGCCTCGGCGGCTACGCTGTTCGCCAGTAAGCTGTGGGGCATTTCTGCGGTTACAGCCGCCACGTTCGTCACGACGCTGGTGGTGTTTCTGTTTGCCGAAATGATGCCCAAACGCTTTGCCAAGGCGGTTTCCGAACCGTATGCGCTCGCCATTTCCGGCAGCCTGATTTTTTTCATGAAAACGCTCTCGCCCGTCGCGAAGGCATTTTCCGCGTTTGGCGGCCTCGTCGGCAGGCCGTTCCGCAAGAAGGTGGAGGAACCAACCGTTACGGAGGACGAGCTTTACGACATCATCGAAACCGTGGCGACAGAAGGCGTAATCGACGAGGAAAAAACCGAGTTGGTGCAGAGCGCGCTGGAGTTTTCGGATACTTCGGCGAACGATATTCTCACCCCGTGGGAAAAAGTCGTTAAAATACGCATGACTATGACCGAAGACGAAATTCTCAGCGTCATCAAAGAAAACGTCCACTCCCGCCTTCCCGTCGCCGACGTACACGACAGGCCTATCGGTATGCTGCAAATCCGTAAATATCTGAAAGCCTACCTTAAAAACGGCTCTCCCGTGCATCTTGCAAAGGTCATGGACGAACCCCGCTTCGTGAACACGAATACCGCCATCGACGATCTTCTGCCGCTGCTGAGCGCGCAGCGCACGCAGATCGCCATCGTCACCGACGACGACGGCAGGGTGCTCGGCGTCGTCACGGTCGAGGATATCCTGGAGGAGCTCGTCGGTGAAATCTATGACGAGGACGACCGCGTTGACAACGCCGGAGGGATCGCGAAATGACGAACGCTCTATGGCCCTATCTCGCCATCTTTGGCCTTCTTCTGCTTTCAGCTTTTTTCTCCGGAAGTGAAATCGCGTATGCCAAAGCCAACCGCATGCGCCTGCGCGCCGCAACGCAGGAAGGCAGTAAACTCGCGAAGGTCGCCTACTATATCTATCAGGTCTATGACAACGCGCTGATTACGATTCTGATCGGCAACAACCTGGTCAACATCGCCGCGTCCTCCGTTGCGACGGTAATCGCCGTTGCGCTCATGGGAGACAGCGGCGCATGGGTCGCAACGCTGATTATGACCGTTCTGATCATCACGTTCGGCGAAATCGTACCAAAAATCATCGCTACGCAAATTCCGGAAGGGTTTGCGCGCGCGGTATCCGTTCCGTTGCGCATGCTCATGACGCTGTTCTTCCCGTTGGTTTGGTTTTTCACGTTTCTGCTGCGCGGGTTCGACCGCATGATTCAAAAAAACGCCGGCGCATGCCCGAGCGTAACCGAAGACGATCTAGAAACCATTTTGGACACGGTCGAAGACGAAGGCGTAATTGACGAGGAGCGCGCCGACCTCCTGCAAAGTGCGCTGGATTTTGACGAAGTGCTCGCTTACGAAATACTGACGCCACGCGTGGACATGGTCGCCATCGATATTGACGACGACAAGGACGACATCCTCAGAACGATTTTCGATTCGCCTTATTCGCGTATTCCCGTCTACCGGGACACGGTAGACAATATCATCGGCGTACTGCATCTCAACCGCGTGTTCAAGGCGTTGGCGGACGATAAGGAAATCGACATCCGCCGCATGATGATGCCCGTTACGTTCGTGCACAAGACCATGACGCTTCCCGACGTGCTCAAAGAGATGAAGAAACGAAAAAATCATCTTGTTGTCGTCACGGACGAATATGGCGGCACGATGGGCGTGCTCAGCATGGAGGACGTGCTTGAGCAGCTCGTCGGTGATATCTGGGACGAATCGGACGAAGTTGACGAAGAAATGGTTTCCATCGGCGGTGACCGGTACGACGTGGACGCGGACATGCGTATCGAAGATTTTTTTGAAGAGTTCGACATCGACGATCGGGATTTCGACGACGACAATACGACGCTCGGCGGTTGGGCAATCGAGCAGCTGGGCCGGTATCCGCGCGCAGGCGACCGTTTCAATTACCGCAACCTGACTATCACGGTCAAAAAGCGGCGTAAGCTTCGGGTCATACGCCTGCTCGTGCAGGTGCACCCCCTGCAAGAAGAACCGGAGGCGTCAATTTAGGGTGTGTTTCTAAAGTCTGAAAGATGCAGTTTTGCTGGATCGGCTTGCAGATTGAGGCGAAAAACACAGGCGCAGTGGTGCTGCGGCGAGGCTTTTCAACAAGAATATGCAAGTCGAGACGGCGGAAATGCGCTTTTGTGATTTTAGAAACACACCCTAGCAAAAAGAGGGAGGAAGCCCTCTTTTGAGACCGCCAAAAAACTTGTTTTTTGACGGGGAACCACGTTTTGCCTCTCGTCCTTCGGACTC
>CAYTHS010000008.1:49621-51047 GCA_964437665.1 uncultured Oscillospiraceae bacterium | reverse complement strand
GCAAGCCGATCCAGCAAAACTGCATCTTTCAGACTTTAGAAACACACCCTAGGGAGAGAAACGCGTCACGGTCCTGGAAAAGGCTTATTCGAAAACAACCGTACCGAGGAATGCAATATTTGCAGGAAAACTGAAGTTGCGCTCCGAAGAGCGCCTTTATTCGCTAAAAAGCAAAGGCGTTCGCGGGATTTTCCCTTTGTATCTGCAGAAGCTCGCGGTCGGAAAAGCCACGTGCTTTCAGAAGCGGCAGGAACGTTTCAAGCAGGTAGCACAGTCCGATTGTACCGCCATAACTAATCAGCCGACGGCGCGTTGTGTCCAGCGAGAGCATCAACTGACGGACGAATCCCGCCGCGGTAATCTGCTCGATCAACTGCGCTTCGTGTTCGTCGCTGTGATATTTGTACCGCCCGATGGTGTCGTATTCGAGATAGGCGCCTCTTTTACAAAGCGCCAGATGCACTTCCGGCGAATCGATCATTCTGTCCATGTGGCAGAAAATCATTTTTTGCGGAGAAATGCCGTGTTCTTCCCAGAAATCGGCGAGCGCAACCGGATCGGAGCCTCGCTCGACGTGTACCATCAGTGGCGCGGACGTGCGGGCCGCCGCTTCTGCGGCGGCAAGGAGCAGCATGCGGCGGGGTCCGGCGAGGCCCTCCGGTTCAAGCGCGGTCTTAATCTGTCCCGCCCGGCAGCGGAACGGAAGGGTCATGGGCGGCTCGGACCCGTATGCTGCGAACATACCGTCGGTGATTTCCTGCATAAACAATTCGGTGAGACGCTCTTTTTCCCAACGAAAGATCCAGTGCGATGGTGCATAATATGTCGGACGGTGAAACCCGGTCGACGCAATGATATGCACGTTTGTCTGCTCGGAAAGCGAGAGCAGCGCTTGCGCGCTGCGTCCGCAGCCGACGGGTTGCGCGTCTGTGACGGCGCTTCCGCCGCAGTTTCGGTAGGCGCAAAGTTCCCGCGCGCTCAGTCGGAGATTGTCGATGCAAAGCGCGGCGTTTGGCGCGGCGGGCGTTCCGCCCGTCAGGAAAAGATGCTCGTGACATTGGCAGTATCCAAGCGTTTCCGGCAAAATATCGCCGCGAACGGTGCGGATTCGTTTTTGTGTATTCAACGAAGCGTCTCCACGGCGAACTTCGTCCTGTCGCCTCGATACCGCGCGATGGAGTATTCGATGGGTTTGTTCGTATGCTCGGCATACGCTACGCTCGTAACGAGGCAAACCGCTTTATGGATCGGGATGCCTAGCAGCTTTGCTTCCTCCTGATTGAGCGTTACGGCTTCAATTTCGCGGCGTGCCCGGTTGACGCGCACGCCATAGAGCGCTTCGAGCGACGTATAGAGCGATTCGGTTGTGAAATCCGTCTGCAGGAGCAAAGAAAATTTGCGGTAAGGGATATAGGTTTCTAAAAAC
>CAYTHS010000008.1:0-49611 GCA_964437665.1 uncultured Oscillospiraceae bacterium | reverse complement strand
TTTTTCGTTGTTTGTATACCGTACGCGCTTGAGATAGATCAGCGGCTCATCTTCCGGAAGTTCAAGGCGCGCGTTGCAGACGGGGTTCCCCGGTATTCGTTTCAGAGCAAGCACTTCGGTCTGCGGAAGCATGCCTTTTTCGAGCATTTCCGCATTGAAGCTTTGCAGTTTGCTTAAAAACCGGTCCTTGACCTTCGGCCTGCCGACGAACGTGCCTTTGCCTTTGTAGCGCACAAGATATCCTTCGTCTACCAGTTCGGAAAGCGCCTGGCGGACCGTTGGGCGGCTGATGTCCAACTGCTCGCAGAACGCATGTTCCGCGGGCAGCGCATCGCCGGGCTTAAACACGCCGTCGTCGATGAGCGAGAGCAGTTGTGTTTTGAGCTGGTAATACAGTGGTATCGGCACGGTTTTATCGACTTGAAGTCCTTCGATGTATTTCATGATGCATCTCCTAGTTGCCATGTATGGGTCAGGTTGTCATGCGTTTCGGTCAGGCGGGGCGCCGTTTCATGGCGACAATCCCTACGGACTCGGAACAGGCGGCGGCAATTGCAGAATAATCGCACTGTGCCAGCGCGCGTTTGCTGCAAAGCCAGCCGCCGCCGACCGCCAGCACCTCGTCAACGAGATAATCCGCAAGGTTTTTTGCGATGATTCCGCCGGTCGGCACGAATTGCATGCCGGCAAACGGCGCGGCGAGCGTTTTTATAGCATGAATTCCGCCAAATGTGGTCGCGGGGAAAAACTTGACCGTGCCTAGTCCCGCGTTTCTGGCGGCGGTGAGTTCCGTCGGCGTTACGCAGCCGGGCAGGACGGCGACGCTGTGCTCCTGACAATAGGAAACGATCGCGGGATCGAATCCGGGCGAAACGATGAACTGTGCGCCGCGTTCGATTGCCCCGTGGCAGTCGCCGAGAGAAAGCACTGTGCCGGCGCCGACGAGCATTTCGGGACAGCCGCGCGCGACGGCGCTGATCGCATCCAGCCCGGCGGGCGTGCGCAGGGTGATTTCCATGATGTCCACGCCGCCCCGCAGCATCGCTCTTGCGGCCGGAAGGGCGGTCGATGCGTCCTGTATGACGCAGACGGGGACGAGGCGGGTTTTGCCCATGCGTTCAAAAACGGTCATTTTGGCCTCCTTAGCAGGTTTATTTAAATCTAATTGCATTTTGAGCGGTGCGCGTTTGAGCGCGTGAAGCCGGGGTTACTGCGCGCGTGCGGCGGCGCTGAGCATTGCAACGGTTTTTTTGTCCATCGGGATATGGAGCACTTCGCCGATTACCTGCGTCCAGCCGTGGATAAAGTAGGTCCAGCCGTCTTCAACATGCAGATTCCGCGTTGCGGCCTGAGCTTCCGCCTGCGCTTTAAACAGCAGGTTGCCACGGTAGTTGATTTCCCAGACGAGGGAGTTTCTTGGAAACACGGCGCTGCCGGTGACGGGCGAGCCGGGCGCGTCCTTGCCGAGCCCGGTGGCGTTGACCACGAGCGAATACGGAGGCAGCGCCGAGACGAGTGCGTCGTTACCGGTGGGGGAAGGGCAGTGGACGAACCGAAACGTGACGCCGGGATTCAGGTGTGCGAGCATCGGTTCCGCCGCGGCGAGCCGGGGTTTGCTGCGGTTTGCAATCGTGATGACGCGCGGCACGTCGTTTCCCCGCGCGGCGCTGGTTAAGTACAGCGACATTGCAAGACTGCTGCCGCCCGCGCCGAGCAGCAGCGCATGACCGCCGTGCGCCGCCCAGAAACGATCCGGCACAAAAGCTTCCAACGCAAGTCCGCTGGAAACCGGGTCTTTGGCACAGGCACAGAACCGGCTGCCGGATTTATAGATGCCGGAAACCTCGCGCAGCTGCGCCGCATAAGGGCCGATTTCGTCAAAGAGATCCTCGCAGGCGTTGAACAGATCGATTTTATGCGTGGTCACGAGCGCGCCGAGCGAAAGGGGGTCGTCCCGGATGAAACGCACAACCGCGCGATAAGCCGCGGGATCGGCGTGAAGCGGGAGGTCTATGCCGCAGATGACGGTTTGTGTGCGTTCGAGCGCGCGCATCCAAAGCGGAAAAACACGCATGATAGAAGACTTCCGCGTGGAAACGCCGATGAAATACATGGTTGGGACGGTTGCAGGGAATAATTTGGTCATGTTAAGCCTCCGTGAAAGATGGGCACGGCCGCCCTGAAGGGTTGACTGAGCTTACATAAATTATAACGAGCGGAACTGATAATGTAAAGATGTCATTACAAATATTACAACGATGTTTAAGCTTTTTCATTCCGGATGGCAACGAAAAACGACGTGTCAGTGAAGGACACGCCGTTTTTGTCGTTTAGGAAAATCCGCTTAATAATCGGTGGGCGCGCAAATCAACCGCAGGCCCTCGGCGTCGGCATGCGCCCGGAAAGCCTCGGACAGGCCGGCGTCCGTAACGAGCGTCGTCGTTTGCTGTGGGACATTCAAAACGGAAAGCGCGTTTTTGCCGAATTTCGTACTTGCAGCGCAAATATATACCGCGTTTGCTTTGTCGATCAGCGGCTGGAAGATCTGCGCCGTGATATCGTCCAGCACCGTAAAGCCGCATGCGGGAGAAACGCCGTCGACGGTCACAAAAACCTTGTCGAAGTATAATCCATCCGTGTTTTCGATAACGCGCGTTCCGGTAACGTAGTAGGTGCCGCTGCGTCGGGTGAAATCTCCGGTTACGAGGATTACCTTTGTTTCCGGGATATCGACGAGTTCCATCGCAGCGGAAACGTTCATGGTTACGACCGTAAGCCGCTTGACGCCCTTTAGGTTTTTAGCGATTTCCACACAGGTCAACCCAGGCCCAAGAAAAACAAAATCACTCGCTTCCACGCGGTCTGCCGCGGCTTTGCCAATCGCCGCGCGTGCCTGCGCGTCCTTTACGTCCGCCTCCAGGCGAACGGAACCCTGCGCGGCGAGCACAGCCCCGCCGAAGGTTCGCAGCAGCATATTTCGCCTTTCCAGTTCGGCCAGGTCCTTGCGGACCGTGACCTCGGAGACGGAAAAGCGATCACGGAGCTGAAGCACACTGACCTTGCCCTGCTCGTTGAGCATCTCCATGATGATGGGGGCGCGTTCGCGAAACGTCATATCTGCATCACCGTCCTATTTTGCTATAGTATACCTTCGAAGCACAGAAAGATCAAATAAATTACGAAACGAAAGATAATGTAACGAACCGTAGCAAATATGAACAGGAAACGTTGACAAACTGCTTCGAAAGAGCCTATAATCAAACGAAAGCAAAAAAAACTATAAGAAACAGAAGATATAACATTACGAAACGAAAGCTGGTGTTCAAATGCAGATCGTAACCATGCCGCGGCTCTCGCTCAACGACGATACGAGCCTGCTCTCCGAGTGGTACGTGCGCGAAAACGACGAAGTGTCGGCGGGAGACAAACTGTTTTGCATCGAAACGGACAAATCCACGCTGGACGTGGAGTCACCGCAGGACGGCGTTGTGCTCAAACGGTTTTATGAGGAAAATGCGGTTGTAGACGTACTTGCGCCTGTGTGCGTAATCGGCGTCGCCGGCGAAACGGTTCCGGAGGAGCTCACGGGCGCGGCGAAGCCCGAACCCGCCCGTGAGACGGAACCGGAAGGTACAGCAAAAAAGGCGGAGGCCACGCCCGGCAAAACGGCGGAAAGCGCCGTTCCGGCCGGGAGCGAAACAGGCTTTGCTTCGCCGCGTGCAAAACGGCTGATGGCGCAGAACGGCGTCGCCTCGCTTGCGGGAATCGCCGCGAGCGGCGCAGAAGGCCGCGTGCTGGAAGAAGACGTGCTGCGCTACCTTGCCGAAGGCGGGTGCACGGAAACCGACGCGCCCGCCGCCGCGGGGCGCGAAGTGCCGTTTACGAAGATTCGCTCCGTCATTGCGAAAAACATGCTTTCCTCGCTGCAGAATTCCGCGCAGCTTACCATGACGGCGGTGTTCAACGCCTCTGGGCTGCTGCGTGCGCGCGCCGCGCTCAAAAGCGGCGGCGGGGACGGAGCCGGGGTGACGATTGGCGATTTGATTGCATACGGGACTGCAAAAACGCTTGCGCAATATCCGTCGGTCAACGCGTGGGTCGGCGAGAAAAGCTATACGGAATTCGACGAGGTGCATCTTGGCGTCGCGGTCGATACGGCGCGCGGACTGATGGTGCCGACCGTTCAGAACGCCGACAGGCGGACGCTTGTCGACTTTTCTCAGGAAGTCAAAACGCTTGCGGACGGCTGCCGCGCGGGCAATATTCCGCCCGAAAAACTCAGGGGCGGTACGTTTACGGTCACCAACCTCGGAACGATGGGGATTCAGACGTTCACGCCCGTGCTCAACCCGTCGCAGGCCGGAATTCTGGGCGTGGGCTGCATCGATTACGCCGTCAAGAAAACGCCGGAAGGGATGCTTACATATCCCGCCTGTCATCTTTCACTGACCATCGATCACCGCGTGGTCGACGGACTGCCCGCCGCGCGGTTCCTGCACGCGCTGTGCGAAACGCTCGAACAGATCGAACAATTTCTGTAAGGAGGCCGTTTTATGAAAACATATGATCTTGCTGTCATCGGCGGCGGCCCCGCCGGATATCATTCTGCGGAGTACGCCGCGAAAAAGGGGCTTTCCGTCGCGCTGTTTGAAAAAGCGCGGCTTGGCGGTACCTGCCTCAACGCGGGGTGTATCCCGACCAAGAGCCTGCTCGACAGCGCAAAGCATTTTTCGTTTGCCGAAGACGGACCGGCCGATGCGCGGGAACAGGCGCACGCGTCGGCCGTGAGCAAAAAAGACGGAGTTGTCGATCGGCTGGTGAAAGGCGTTGCCGGCGGGCTGAAATCCGCGGCGGTCGACGTCTTTTGCACAACGGCCTCGATTGAAAAAACGAACGGCGGGTTCCGCGTGTACGGCGAATCCGGCGAAGCAACGGCGAAGTATGTGCTCCTTGCAAGCGGCTCCGTTCCGTCCGTTCCGCCCATACCGGGCGTAAAGGAAGGCATTGAAGAGGGATACGTGGTCACGAGCGGCGCTTTGCTGGGAAAGACCGCACTGCCGGAGCGGCTTGTGATTGTTGGCGGCGGCGTTATCGGCATGGAGATGGGCGCATATTTTCTCAGCGCGGGCGTTTCGGTCACGGTCGTTGAAATGCTGGACAAAATACTCGGCCCGAGCGACCGCGAAGTCAGCGGGCTGCTGCAGCGCGAAATGGAACGGCGCGGCATGCAGATCCGGCTGAATGCGCGCGTTACCTCGGTCGGCCGCGGCCGCCTGGTATACGAACAGGACGGACAGACGAAGGAAGAACCTTTCGACACACTGCTGCTCAGCGTCGGGCGCAGACCGAACCTTTCGATCGGCGGATTGTCCGAATTGGGCGTGGCGACGGAGCGCGGCGCGGTCGTGACGGACGAACGCTGCCGGACCAACGTTCCGAACGTGTTCGCCGCGGGGGATATCAACGGAAAGCAGATGCTTGCGCACGTTGCAAACCGCGAAGGCGAGGTCGCGGTCAACACGATTTTGGGGCTGCGCGACGAAATGGACTATTCCGCAATCTGCGCGGTCGCCTATACGAAGCCGGAAGCGGCGTTTGTCGGCCTGAGCGAAGAGCAGGCGAAAGCCGCGGGACTGGATATCTCCGTGCGGAAGGTTTCGATCAATTTCAGCGGGCGGCATGTGGCGGAAAACGGGATGTCGAGAGGCGTCTGCAAGATACTGGTCGATCAGAAGCGGGGCATCATTGTCGGCGCCGCCGTCTTGTCCGCTTATGCGAGCGAATATATCTACGCGCTTGCGCTGATGATTCAAAACAAAATCCCGGTCGAGAGCATTCTCAAAACGGTTTTCCCACATCCGACGGTCTGCGAAATCATCCGCGACACGCTGCAGAGCGGGATTCAGCCGGTCCGGCGTAAAAACTGACACGCAAACCACAAAACAGGAAGGGCAACATTATGGCAAAACAAATCATGATCAATCCCGATCAGATCAGGGGACAGTCGGAAGAGTCCTTTAAAAACATCCCGGTCAACGCTTACAGAAAACGCATGCGGGACCTGCGGGGCGAGTTTTCAAACGAGCAGCTGCTTCACATATATTATGATATGCTTGCAATCCGCCAGTTTGAAACCATGCTGCAGGACCTCCGCCTGACGGGAAAATTCCGCGAACTGGCGTATAACTATACCGGACCCGCGCACCTTTGCATCGGGCAGGAATCCGCCGCGGTCGGGCAGGCGTTTGAACTGGACGAAAACGACTTTATTTTCGGCACGCACCGCGGGCACGGCGAACTCATTGCAAAAGGGTTCGCCACGCTGCGCAAGCTCAGCGACGAGCAACTGATGCGCATTATGGAGTCCTATGCGGGCGGCGCGCAACTGAAGGTCGTGCAGAAAGATTTTACCGGGACGGTGCAGGAGCTTGCGCTGCGGTTTTATCTTTACGGCATCATGGCGGAGATATTCGGGCGCGAAAACGGCTTTGCAAAGGGTCTTGGCAACTCGATGCACGCGTTCTTCATTCCGTTCGGCGTGTATCCGAACAACGCGATCGTCGGCGGTTCCGCACCGATTGCAACGGGCGCGGCGCTCTATAAAAAAATCTTTAAGCAGGGCGGCGTGGTCGTTGCCAACGCCGGCGACGGCGCGGTCGGCTGCGGCCCGGTCTGGGAGGCGATGAACTTCGCCGCGATGGACCAGTACAACACGCTCTGGGACAACAAAGGCGGCCTGCCCGTGCTCTTTAACTTCAATAACAACGGCTATGGAATGGGCGGACAGACCTGTGGCGAAACGATGGCGTACCAGGTGCTTGCGCGCATCGGCGCGGGCATCAGCCCGGCGCAGCTGCATGCCGAGCGGGTGGACGGCTTTAACGTGTTTGCCGTGATCGACGCCGTCAAGCGGAAAAAAGCTTTGCTGGAAAAAGGCGAAGGCCCCTGTTTGCTGGACGTCGTGACCTATCGTTTTTGCGGACACTCCACATCGGACGCAAACCCGAACCGCACGAAGGAAGAAATCGAAGCCTGGAAAGCGCAGGATCCGATCGAAGATTTTGCCGCGCAGCTGGTCGAAAACGGCGTGTGCCCGCAGGATGAAACCGAACGGATGCGCCGGCAGATTGAAGACTTCGTGTTCGATATATTCAAGCTTGCCGTCGACGAAACGATTTCGCCGCGCATGGACCTGGAGAAAAAGAGCGACGCGATCGAGCAATACCTCTTTTCCAACCAGAAAATCGAAAAGCTTGCTTCCGGCACGCCCGCCATGCTTGGCGCAAAGGAAGAAAACCCGCGCTATGTGCAGCTGCAGAAAAAGAGCCGTTCGGGTTTGAAAGACGGTAAAAAACTGCCGTCCGCGGCGGTGTATCAGATTCGGGATGCGATTTTCGAATCCCTGCTGGACAAGTTCTATGTGGACCCCGCGCTGATCTCGTTCGGCGAAGATTTGCGGGACTGGGGCAGCGCATACGGCGCGTATAAAAAGCTTGAACAGTCGGTCCCATACGAGCGGCTCTTCAACGCGCCGATTTCGGAATCCGCAATCATCGGTGCGGCGGTGGGATACGCCATGCTGGGCGGGCGCGCCGCGCCGGAGCTCATGTACTGCGACTTCCTTGGCCGCGCGGGCGACGAAGTGTTCAATCAGCTTGCCAAATGGCAGGCCATGACGGCGGGGCAGCTCAAGATGCCGGTCGTAGTGCGCATGGGGGTCGGCTCGAAATACGGCGCGCAGCATTCGCAGGAGTGGACGTCGCTCTGCGCGCATGTGCCCGGGCTGAAAGTCGTGTATCCCGTTACGCCGTACGATGCAAAAGGTTTGCTTAACGCGGCGCTTTCCGGCAGCGATCCGGTGATCTATTTTGAAAGCCAGTCGCTCTATGGCCTTGGCGAACTGTTCCACGGCGAGGAAGGCGTGCCGGAGGGATACTATGAAATCCCGATCGGCGAGCCGGACGTGAAGCGGACGGGTTCGGACCTGACCATTCTTACCATCGGCGCGACGCTGTACCGCGCGCTTGACGCGGCCAAGCGCTTTGAAGAGGAGTTCGGTCTGAGCGTTGAAGTGATCGACGCGCGGAGCGTCGTTCCGTTCAACTATGACAAGGTGATTGAATCCGTCAAAAAAACGGGCAAGATCATTCTTGCCAGCGACGCCTGCCAGCGCGGGTCGGTCCTAAACGATTTTGCGGAGAACATTGCTTCGCTCGCGTTCGATTATCTGGACGCGCCGCCGGTCGTGCTTGGCGCGCGGAACTGGATTACGCCTATATACGAACTGGAGCGGGAGTTTTTCCCGCAGGCGGACTGGTTCATCGACGCGTACCATCAAAAGATCAAACCTCTGCCGGATTACACGCCCGTTCGTGCGTTCAGCAGCGCGGAAATGCTGCGCCGCAGCAAACGCGGCGTATAAAGAAAAAGCGGATGTGCCAATGATGGCACATCCGCTTCAGCCTGTCAAAGAACCCGATTCCATTAAACAGGAATCGGGTTCTTTGACGGCCTCACGCAGGCATTGCCTGCGTTTTTGTATGTTAAGTGCTGTATGTTTTACAGTACCAGCTTGTCGTCGACCTCGTCGCTGCCGCTGACGACGGAAAAGCGCGAAAGCAACTTTTCGACGGTCAGCTTCTTTTTTTCTTCGCCGTCGATGTCCAGCGCAATGTGCGATTCGTTCATCATTACGAGACGGTTGCCGTGCTTGATCGCGTCGCGCATATTATGCGTGACCATCAGCGTGGTCAGTTTGCTTTCCTCAACGATCTGATCGGAGAGTTCCAGCACGCGCAGAGCGGTTTTCGGGTCGAGCGCGGCGGTGTGCTCGTCCAGCAGCAGCAGTTTCGGCCGCTGGAGCGTCGCCATCAGCAACGTCAGCGCCTGCCGCTGCCCGCCGGAAAGCAGCTTGACTTTGGTGGTCATCCGGTCCTCCAGCCCGAGGCCGAGATGCGCGAGCTGCTCGCGGAAAAATCTCTTTTCATCGCCGGTAATCTGCCATTTCAACCCGCGCTTCTTGCCGCGCCGGTACGCAAGCGAGAGGTTTTCTTCGATCCAGAGATTGCCTGCGGTACCCATCATCGGGTCCTGAAAGACCCGGCCGAGCATCGCGGCGCGCCGGTATTCGGGCATGTTGGTCACGTCCGTGCCGTCGATGAGGATTTTTCCGCTCGTCGGGATATATGCGCCGGACACGCAGTTGAGCAGCGTGGACTTGCCTGCGCCGTTTCCGCCGATCATCGTGACGAAGTCGCCGGGGTGGATATGCAGGCTGACGTCCTCCAGCGCGGTTTTTTCGTTGACCGTACCGGGGTTGAAAACAATTGTGACGTGTTCGAGTTTCAGCATGGTTTCCGCCTCCCTGCGCCACGGCTGCGCAGACGCTTTTGGATAGTAGGCAGCGAGAGCGCGAACGCGACCGTGATGGCCGTAAAGAGCTTGAGGTCGTTGGCGGGCATACCGAGGCGCAGAACGCCCGCGATGATCACGCGGTACACCACCGCGCCGCATATGACGCTGATGAGCGAGCGTAAAAATGTGCGCCGGCCAAAGAGCACCTCTCCGATGATGAGCGAAGCCAAACCTATGACGATTGCCCCCGTACCCATTTGGATATCGGAAAACGACTGGCTCTGGGCGATCAGTCCGCCGGAGAGGGCGACAAAGCCGTTTGAAAGGACAAGGCCGAGTCGTTTCATGCGGTCGGTGGCAACGCCCTGTGCGCGCGCCATGTGCGGGTTATCGCCCGTCGCGCGGACGGCGCAGCCGATTTCCGTACCGAAAAACCAATACAAGAGGAAAAACACAGCCGCGACGAACACAAACGCTACGGCGATGACGGCGATGTTCTTGTTCCAGCCGAACCGGTCCATTACAAACGAAAACACAGTGGTTTCCCTGAGCAGGGAAACGTTCGCCTTGCCCATGATGTGCAGGTTGATCGACCAGAGGGCGATCATGGTAAGGATGCCGGAAAGAAGCGCCGGGATTTTGAGCATCGTGTGCAGCACGCCCGTGACCAATCCCGCGGCCATGCCGCCGATAAACGAAATCAGCAGCGCAAGCAGCGGGTTCATGCCGTGCGTAATGCAGATTGCCGCGATGGAAGCGCCCATGGTGATGCTTCCTTCTACGGAGAGGTCCGCAATATCCAGTATTCGAAAGGTGATGAAGACGCCGAATGTCATCAGCGTCCAGATCAGCCCGAGTCCGACCGCGCCGGACAATTCGTTCCACATTTTAAACACCTCGGAGCGCTTGCTTAATCCACTAAGCAGCGCCCGGTTCTTTTTTGCGGCGCGTGCGCGGCGCGGATTGCTCCGCGCGCGCCTGCACCGATTTGTTCTGTTACTGCCGCGCTCCGCCAGCACCGCCAAGAAAACGGGAAAGGGCGTTTGTTTGCCTGCTGCGATGCGGAATGATACGCGGGGATGTCACTCACAAGCGGGTCTTATTCTGCGGACAGAATGGCCGACTGATATTTTTCCGGAATCGTGAAGCCGATGGCTTCCGCCGTCTCGGCGTTGAACGCCGCGTCGAAACCGGTTGCGAACTCGACCGGCATGGTGGAAACGTCCGCGCCTTCCAGCAGTACTTTCAGCGCCATGAGGCCCGTCTGGTAGCCAAGGTCGGTGTAGTTTATTCCGAGCGTAGCCAGGCCGCCGGAGCTCACCATGTTCGACTCGCCGCAGATTACCGGTATTTTTGCCGTGCTGGCGACTTCGCCGACGATCGGCATGGCGGAAGCGACAGTGTTGTCGGTCGGGATGTAGATCGCGTCGCACTGGGTCACGAGCGACTGCATCGCCTGCTGAACGTCGTTGGTCGAGGTGACGGTGATTTCCGTGTAGGTTTTGCCCGCGGCTTCGATGGCTTCTTTTGCGAGACCTGCCTGCAGCACGGAGTTGTCTTCGCCGTTGTTATAGATACAGCCGACGGTCTGCGTATCCGGGAAAAGCTCAAAGATCAGCGCGACCTGGTCGGAGATGGGGTTCATGTCCGACGTGCCGGTCACGTTGCCGCCCGGAACTTCGTTGGTTTCCACGAGTTTTGCCACTTCATAATCCGTTACGGCTGTGCCGAGGATCGGGATGGTCGTGGTTTTGCTGGCCATGGTCTGTGCCGAAGGCGTTGCAATGGCGAGGATGAGGTCCACGTTTTCGCTCACGAACCGGTCGCCGATGGTGGAAAGCGTGGACTGGTCGCCCTGTGCGTTCTGAATGTCGAACGTGACGTTTTCGCCTTCAACGAGGCCGTTGTCGGCCAGCGCCTGGATGAAGCCGTCGCGCGCGGCGTCCAGGGCGGCATGTTCCACGATCTGCACGATGCCGATCGTAAAGGTCTGCGCTTCTTCGGGTGCGGCGGTTTCTTCCGCAGGGGCTTCGGTCGCTTCCGCGGCCGCGGCGGGCGCTTCGGTTGCGGCCGTCTCGGCGGCCGGGGTGCTCTGTGTACATCCGGCCATCGCTGCGATCAGCATCATGACGCCAATCAGCACTGCAATCATCTTTTTCATTTTTGTTTCCTCCGTTTTATTAGTTTTATCCTCGTTGGGGGATAAAAAAACCCCTCTCCAATTTCTCGGAAAAGGGCGACTTGCGCGCGGTACCACCTTTTTTCTCCCAATACCTTGCGGTAGAAGGACTCAGCCGGCGGTCAATCAACCGCCTGGCGCTGTAACGGGCGTACCCGGTCCGGCCTACAAAACGGGGCTTTCGCCCGGCTTTTTCAACCGTCGGCTTTCGGGATGTATTCTGAACCGTATCCGCCGCTTTCTTTCACCAGCCGAAAGCTCTCTTTGCGCGTGAAAACGGGTTCTTACTTTTTCCCGGTCGCTGCCTTTTTCGTATTGGGAGTGATTATAATATATGATATACGCTTTGTCAAGCAAGAAATCAATTTTTTTTATTCGGATTCGCCGTGACGTGCGGGGGACGCCCGTGCAGGCAAAAAATCGGAAGAATCGCTTTTGATACGCATTTATCTGTGATATTCTTCAATCAATAGATTGAATTGAACAAGCGGATCTGTAAACACAAAAAAACAGCGGGAGAACGAGCCAGTTGCGGAAGAAAAAACAAACACGGTTTGAGGCGTACCGCCAATCGCTGCCGAAAGAAGGACAAGAGGCGCTGGAAGATTTTTTCCGGCGCGCGCGTGTGCGGCTGGCGCTCGGTAAAAAGGATAACGGCGCGATGCTTGCGGACTTTGAAGAGGCGTTTTTATATTACGCTTCGGCAGGTACGCCGCTTGCCGATGCGCTGCGCCTGCTCGATCCGGTCAATCTCGGCGGGTATTATGCGCGGACCGCGCTGCTCTGGTATCCGCTCGACGACGCGGCGAAAGTCTATCCGCTGTCGATGCAGCGAAACCGGATGGCGGTATTCCGGCTCTCCGCAACGCTGACCCGCGAGGTGGAGCCGGCGCTTTTGCAGACGGCGCTGTCGTTTACGCTCCGGCGGTTCCCGAGCTTTGCAACGACGGTGAAAAAGGGTTTTTTCTGGCATTATCTGGACGCGGCGAAGCGGCGTTTTTCAATTGAGGCGGAACGGGGGATTCCCTGCCGCCCCCTGGACGTTTCCGGCAGCGGAGCGCAGTCGTTTCGCGTGCTGTACTATAAAAATCGCATCAGCGTGGAGTTTTTTCATGTGCTGACCGACGGAACGGGCGGCATGGTGTTTTTGAAGACGCTCACGGCGCAGTATCTTCGCCTGCGCGGCGAGGACGTGCCGGCGGCGGACGGTGTGCTGGACGTAAACAACGAACCCTGCGCGGAGGAGACGGAAAACGGATTTGACTATGCTGAAGCGGCGGAAAACCCCGGAAAGGGATTTTTAGGCCAGCTTGCTGTACAGCTCGGCGGCAGGCCGGCGGAAGCGAAACCTTGCCGCATTCTGCATTTTCGGATGGACGCGGACGCGCTGAAGGCGGTCGCGCGCGAAAACGGCGCGACCGTCACGGCTTATGTGCTTTCGCTGATGTTCCTTGCGCAGCGGGGCGCAACGGACCTGCGGACCGGAGATTTTTCAATTCAGGTGCCCGTCAATATGCGAAAGTTTTATCCTTCCCGAACGCTGCGGAATTTCGCCATGTACTGCAGCGTTCGCCTGCCCGTTTCCAGAACAAAGATGCTGGAGGATGTTTTGCCGGAGGTTTCCGCGCAGCTGGAAACGAAAGCATCGGAAAGCGCGATGCGGATGATGATGGCGGCGACGCGGCGGATGACGCGCTCGCTGCGCTATGTGCCGCTTCTGATCAAGCGTCCCGCCGCGCGGCTTGCGTACGGTTTTTTAGGCGACCGGGTTTTTACCAACACGCTATCCAACCTTGGAGTTGTGCGCGTGCCGGAGGAGATGGCGCAGCACGTAGAGGAATTTGATTTTGTTCTGGGCACCGGCGTGGTCAACCGCGCACGCTGCACGCTGGTTACTTTTCGGAACACGGCGACGCTTACCGTAAGCAAATATACGGTCGATCCGTCGTTTGAAGAGGCGCTGTTCCGGTTGCTGACGGAAGGCGGAATGTGTCCGCGAATGGAAGGAAGCGAACTCTATGGACGTTAGAAACATCTATCCGCATGTGGAGCCAAAGCGGATTAAGACGGGGCACGTACGGCGCTTTGCGCGGGGTGCGTTCCTGATTGCGGCGTACGTCTGTCCGGTCGTTAATCTCTGTGTGGGTGGAAAAGCCTGGAGTTTTGTGGTGCTCTGGTCGCTCTGGTTTTTCTGGTCGTTTCTGTTCGCGCCCGACCTGGTGGAATACAACCGCATCAGCCAGACTTCAAAACTGATTGCCTATAGCTGCGTACTGCTGATTCTGATCGATACGCTGCTTTCGCCGGGCTGGGCGTTGTTTGTTGTGCCGCTGATCTCCTGTTTTGGAATTCTGGTCGTCGGCGTGCTGTTTTTTTCCGATCTGGAACGGCAGAAGCAAAACAGCATGCCGATGCTCTGGCTCGTGTTTGCATCGCTGGCGCTGTTTATTTCCTCACTGATGGGCTGGCCGAAAATCAGCGCGCCGATGGTGGCGCTCGGCGCGGCGGCGATTGCGATGCTGGCCGCCTGCATCGCCGTGTTGGGCGGCGGGTTGCTCAGCGAATTGAAGAAACGTTTCCATACGATGTAGACGGAAAACGGCGGGCGCGTGCAAAAAAACAACCGTCCGGTTCGGGACGATTGACGGGTTGGCTTTTGGTTTGTTGGCGTCAGGCGGCAGGCACGGTGCACCATGCGCGCCTGGGAACGATCCTGCGGCGGCAGAGCCCGTTTCGATAGGCGTATTTTTCCGCGGCGAACGGCGAAAAACGGAACGCCGCGCAAAACGACTGCTGCGCGCAGGACGAAAGCGCGACCAGCCTCCGGATCGAAAGCAGACATACGGTAAACGCGAACTGCACGTCCGAAGCGTAATCCCGCCGGGCGTTTTTATACTGCCGCTTTATCCGGAAGATTCCCTGCGCGCATTCCCGCGCGCTGTGTGCGTCGATCCTCTCAAGCTCTGGGAGCGTCGATTCCTGTTCGGTATAATGTGCGCGGAAATAGTCGTCGAGCGCCTGCTCGTAGGCTGCGTGGCGAACGATGTTCTGCTTGAATTCGCGGCTGTGCGCAAAGCAGAAGTAGTCCGTGACGTAATGACACAGGATGCCGAGGCGGAGCGAGTACTGCGCTGGAATTTGTGTGGGGTCGCCGAGGTGTTCCGCGGCGAGCACGCCGGTGAACACGTTGATTTCCCGCTGGCATTTCATGGTGAAATGCGGCGAGAGTATCAATTCCGGCAGATAGTCCGGCAGCAGATTGCCGAGCACGAACATTTCGCGGTCAAGCGTTATTCCCCGGCGTTCCAGCGCCTGATACAGAAGATACCCCATTGCGTGATGGGAAGCGGATTTCATTCGGTGTCCTCCCTTTTCTTATTTCTCGTTCGTTCTTCTTTTACAAGTTCATCATAACGTTTGATTGTCAGCAACCGATAAAGCCGGCGTTAAATCTGCCGCGGCCGCCCGTCGTGCGTTTTCCGCTCTGAACGGTCCGGTGGGAGGGAATATGGCGCGTGTATTGACAAGGTAATTAAGCGGCATTATGATATCGATAACACAATGGCGATTAAAATCGGGATTATGCGAAATGCGCGGCAAAGGAGCGATTGAATTGAAGATTACGGTCTGTGTAGGCAGTTCCTGCCATCTCAAGGGATCGCGGACGGTTGTGGAACAGTTGGAACGGCTGATCCTGCAAAACCGCCTGAAAGAGGACATCGAGCTGAGCGGAACGTTCTGCACAGGCAACTGCCGCAGCGGCGTCAACGTCTCGGTGGATGGCGAGATGTTTTCCGTTCTGCCGGGAACTACGGCGGAATTCTTCTTTACGGATGTCCTGCCGCGGATTAAACGCGCGAAGGAGGCGTAAGCGCTGTGTCCGAAGTGCTCAAACTAAAAAAATCGAACTGCAAGAACTGCTATAAATGCATTCGGCACTGCCCGGTCAAGTCAATTCGTTTTTCGGGAAACCAGGCGCATATTGTCGGCGACGAATGCATCCTCTGCGGGCAGTGCTTTGTTGTGTGCCCGCAGAACGCAAAACAGATTGCGGACGGAACGGAAACGGTTTATGCGCTGCTGAACGGCGGCGCACCGGTCGTCGCGAGTCTCGCGCCGTCGTTCCCGGCATATTTTGAGGGCGTCGGCCTGAGCGCGCTTTGCGCCGCGCTCAAGAAGCTTGGCTTTGCATCGGCTGAGGAGACTGCGATCGGCGCGACGCTGGTCAAGCGCGAGTACGAAAAGCAGATGGCCGCGCGCGCGCAGGACGTGATTATCACATCCTGCTGTCACAGCGTGAACCTGCTGATTCGCAAGTACTATCCCGATTTGCTCAAATATCTTTCGCCCGTGGTATCCCCGATGATCGCACACAGCATGGATATCAAGCGCCGTATGCCGCATGCAAAGACGGTGTTTATCGGCCCGTGTCTCGCCAAAAAGGACGAAGCGGAGGAAAGCCCGGTCGACGCGGTACTCACGTTTGAGGAACTGGCAAATATGTTTCAGAAGGCGGGGATCGAACCGGAAACTGGAATGGACGAGGCCGAAGAGAGCCGCGCGCGGCTGTTTCCAACGGTCGGCGGCATCCTAAAGACCATGGACGTACCGGACACGGGCTACACTTGCCTGACCGTAGACGGAACGGAGAACTGCAAGGCGGCGCTGGAAGATATTCTTGCGGGCAGCATCCACCGCTGCTTCATCGAAATGTCCGCCTGCGCAGGGAGCTGTATCGGCGGGCCGGTCATGGAAAAATATAAAAATTCGCCCGTGCGGCACTATCAGGCGGTCACGTCCTATGCGGGTAAAAAAGATTTTTCCGTCGAGGCGCCGCCGGACGGCGCGCTGTCCAAACGGCACGCATACATCGGACATTCGCAGGTCATGCCCTCGGAGGAAGAGATCCGGGAGATCCTTGCACAGACGGGGAAATGCAGGCCGGAAGACGAGCTCAACTGCGGGAGCTGCGGCTATAATACCTGCCGGGAAAAAGCGATTGCGGTCTATCACGGCAAGGCGGACATCAGCATGTGCCTGCCGTATCTGATGGAACGGGCCGAACGTTTCACCAGCACGATTCTGAGTCACACGCCGAACGGTATACTTGTCGTCAACGAAGATTTGGAGGTGCAGCAGATCAACCGCGCCGCAATGGAGATGTTGCGCATTGCGCGCGAGACGGACGTGCTCGGCGAGCCGCTTGTACGCATTCTGGACCCGCTTCCGTTTCTTACGGCGCTGGATGGAAAACGTTTCATAAAAGAAGAGCGCAGTTACTATGCGGAGTTCAAAAAGTATCTTGAGCTCACGATTATGCATGACAAAACTACGCACATGCTGATCGCGATCATCCGGGATGTGACCGCCGAGGAGGAGCAGCGCCATAAAAAAGAAGAGATCGGCCGGCAGACGGTGAAAATCGCCGACCGCGTGGTCGAGAAACAAATGCGCATCGTGCAGGAAATCGCATCGCTGCTCGGGGAAACGACAGCGGAAACGAAAGTTGCGCTTACAAAACTGAAGGAATCGATCGACGATGGGAAAGACGAATAACCTCTGCGCCGACATCGGCTATCAAAGTCTCAATCACGCGGGCGAACAGCTCTGCGGCGACCACGTGGAAGTGGTGTCGCAGGACGGCGGCGCGACGGTCGTCGTGCTGGCGGACGGTCTTGGCAGCGGTGTGAAGGCGAGCATCCTCTCCACATTGACCTCGAAAATCATCTCCACGATGCTTGCGGCGGATTTGCGGCTGGAGGATGCGGTGGAAACCATTGCGGCAACGCTGCCGGTGTGCGCCGAGCGCGGGATCGCGTATTCTACGTTCACCATCGTCCGTCTGGCGAATTACGAACATGCGGAGATCATAGAATACGACAATCCGTTCGCCGTGCTCCTGCGGGACGGCAAAAACGTCGAACTGACGCGCACGGCGCTGGATATCGGCGGCAAGAAAATATACAGGAGCGATCTGCGGCTCAAGAAGGACGATGTTTTCCTGCTTATGAGCGACGGCGTGGAGCATGCCGGCGTGGGCGGTGTGTATAATTTTGGCTGGAAGCGCGAGGACATCGTCTCCTATATGGAGACGTTCTGGCACGTGGGGTTTACGGCAAAAACACTCTCGACTATCCTTTTGCAGGAGACGGAGCGGCTATACGAAGGCAAACCCGGAGACGACGCGACGGTATGCACGATTCGCATCCGTGAACGTGTTCCGATGAATCTGCTCTGCGGACCGCCCGCCAACCGGGACGACTGCGGCAAGATGATGTCTCTCTTCTTTGCCAAAGAGGGGAAGCATATCGTCTGCGGCGGAACGACCTCCGAAATTGCGGCGCATTATCTGGACAAGCCTTTGACGGCGAATATGGATTTCCCCGATCCCGACATTCCGCCGACGGGAGAAATCGACGGCGTGGACCTTGTGACCGAGGGAATCATCACGATCAACCGCGTGCTTGAGTATGCGAAGGATTATCTTGAAGACAACCGCTCTTATGAACGCTGGAGCGAGGGAAGGGACGGCGCGTCCCGAATTGCGCGCCTTTTGTTCGAGGAAGCCACGGACATCACGTTTTTCGTGGGGTGTGCGGTCAATCCCGCGCATCAGGACCCGTCGCTGCCAATCAATTTTAGCATCAAGATGCGGCTGGTGGACGAACTGTCGGACTGCCTGATCAAGATGGGAAAGCATGTGACGACGAGCTTTTTCTGAATTGCAGTCCGGGGGAGTTCCCGCCCGCGTTCCGTTTTTGCGGCGCTTCATGCGGCAAAGGCGGCCGGGTGACGGGATGATCGCGCTTCATGATTGCTCTTTGCCTTTCGGTCTTCGGCTTCACGAGCGGCAAAGAACACGAGGAATGCGTCCGAAACGGGCGATCCGTTAATCCGGATGAACCGGTGCGGAAGGAAACAACGGGTCAAGGCTGCGGCCCTCCATGATTCCAGGGATTTTTTTGACAGACCGGCCGGCACGCAGCACGCCGGTTTTTTTGTTGCACGGCGGCGTGGATGTGGTAGAATAGTTTCGCATTTGTTTTTTAAAGGAGAGCAGGAAAACATGGAAAACTGCGTACCTATTCTTGCAAAAGAATTCAACAGGAGCGAAACGCACGTAAAAAACGTTGTAGAGCTCATCGACGAGGGATACACCGTCCCGTTTATTGCGCGTTACCGCAAGGAACTGCACGGCACGATGGACGATACCACGCTGCGCGCGCTTTTCGAGCGGCTGAACTATCTGCGCGGGCTGGCCGCGCGGCGTGAAGAGATAAAAAAGGCGATCGCTTTGCAGGACAAGCTGACCGGCGAACTGGAAACGCAGATCGAACGAGCGAAGACGCTCGCCGAACTGGAGGACATTTATCGTCCTTACAAGCAAAAACGCCGCACGCGTGCGACCGTCGCAAAAGAAAAAGGCCTCGTACCGCTGGCGGAGACGCTGTTTTCGCAAAAGCAGGATTTGCCGCTCGTCGAAACGCTTGCGGCGCGTTACGTAAATGCGGAAAAGGGCGTGGCGAATGTGCAGGAAGCGCTTGCCGGCGCGGCGGACGTCATTGCCGAGCGGGTTTCGGACAATGCGGCGCTGCGCCGCAGGCTGCGCGACACCATCGCAAGGAGCGGCGGCGTCGAAGTCGGCGCGGCAAAACAGGAGGATTCGGTCTATCGCTTGTATTATACGTTCGCCCAGCCGGTTTCGCGCATGCAGGGGCATCAGATCCTCGCGATCAACCGCGGTGAGAAGGAGGGTTACCTAAAAGTGAACGTCGCCCTCGCCCGCGACCTTGCGCACGGAATCGTGCGGCGTGAAACGCTGCAGCCCGGTTCCAGCGCGACGGAAACCGTCCGCGCAGCCGCAGAGGACGGTTACGACCGGCTGATTGCGCCGTCTATGGAGCGTGAAACGCGCGCGGCGCTGACGGATATGGCCAACGAAGGCGCGATTCGCAACTTTGCGCTTAACCTGAAACCGCTCTTGCTGCAGCCTCCCGTCAAAGGGCATGTGACCATGGGCCTCGACCCCGGCTACCGCAACGGCTGTAAGGTCGCCGTTGTGGACGCGACCGGAAAAGTACTCGATACCGCGGTGGTCTACCCGACATTCGGGGAACGGCAGAAAAACGAGGCGATTGCCGCGCTCAGGGCGCTTGTGCAGAAGCACGGCGTAGAGCACATCGCCATCGGCAACGGCACCGCTTCCAGAGAGACCGAACAGATGACGTGCGAACTGATTGCGCAATCGCGCGGGGTCAGCTATATGATCGTCAGCGAAGCGGGCGCCTCGGTCTATTCCGCGAGCAAGCTGGCGGCCGAGGAGTTCCCGCAGTTCGACGTGAACCTGCGCTCGGCGGTGTCCATCGCCCGGCGGCTGCAGGACCCGCTGGCCGAGTTGGTTAAAATCGACCCCAAAGCCATCGGCGTCGGGCAGTATCAGCATGATATGCCGCAAAAACGTCTCGGTGAAGCGCTGCAAGGCGTCGTAGAAGACTGCGTCAATGCCGTCGGCGTGGACGTCAATACCGCTTCGCCGTCCCTGCTGAAGCATGTTGCGGGCCTGAGCGAAGCGCTGGCAAAAAACATCGTCGCCTACCGTGAGGGAAACGGTGCGTTTACCTCCAGGAAGCAACTGCTGAAAGTTCCCAAGCTCGGGCCGAAGGCGTTCGAACAGTGCGCGGGATTTCTGCGCGTGCCGGAGAGTAAAAATGTACTCGACCGGACGGGCGTGCATCCGGAAAGCTACACGGCGGCGGAAAAACTGCTGCACCTTTGCGGCTACACGCTTGGCGACGTGGAAAAAGGCGCGATTGCCGACCTGCCTGTACGCGTGAAGGAGATCGGTGCGGACAAAGCCGCGGCAGAATGCGGGATCGGCACGCCGACGCTGAACGATCTCGTCGGCGAACTGGTCAAACCCGGCCGCGACCCGCGCGACGAACTGCCCAAACCCGTCCTGCGTACGGACGTGCTGGACATTTCGGATATTGCACCCGGCATGGTGCTTACCGGAACGGTGCGCAACGTGATCGATTTCGGCGCGTTTGTGGACGTCGGCGTCCATCAGGACGGACTGGTGCACATATCGGAAATCGCCGATCGGTTTGTCAGGCATCCTTCCGAAGTGGTTTCGATCGGCGATGTGGTCAAGGTGCTGGTGCTGGATGTGGACGAGAAGAAAAAGCGCATTTCACTTTCGATGAAACAGGCGCGCTGACGTCGCCCGCGGACACGGAGGGAAATGCGGCAGCGGCAAAACGGCGAACGGGCTTGCAACCCTGCCGACGGTTCAGCTTGTGAAAAAGCCACGACAAAGGATAAACGAGGACGTGTGTTCGCGCCGTCATAAAAACCAGGCTTTAGCGATTAAACCAGGAGGAGGGCGTTCGCCCTCCTCCTTTGCGTTGGTTTTCTGTTTCGTCGGTTGTGTTTCCTTCGATCAATCGTAGACCAGAAGAGCGATGTCCGGATCGTCGATGTTGGTGGAATCGTACCACTGCGCGCCTGTATCGACGTCGGCGACCGCTTCGCCCATGGCGGCCATGTAGGCCAGCTCAACAGCTTTGTAACCGATCTGATACGGATCCTGCGTGACGGAACCATAGAACCAGCCGTTGCGGACGGCGTTTTTCTGCGCCGTGCCTGCGTCGAAACCGGCGACTACGATATCGGCGTATTTTCCGCCTTCGGCAAGGTCTTCACCATCGGCGGTGGCGGCCAGGAATCCGACCACTGCGCCTTCGTTGGAGCAGAATACCGCGGCGATACCAGAGGTCGCCAGCAGGGAGTTTGCAGAAGTCTGCAGAGCGGTCGCTTCTGTGGTGGCGGAGACTTCAACCTGGATGATAATCGCGGCGTTGTCTACTTTGCTCTCCCACTTCGTGTGACCTTCCACGGAAACCATGCCGGGCTGATACTGTTCGGCGATTTCCTTCATCTTGTTGACGAAGCCCGTCGTGCGGCCGGTAACGGAGGCGGAAACCGCATCCTGGCTCAGGCAGCCGATAACGACCGGGTTCTCCGCGGTCGCGGCCTGCATTTTGGCTACGAGCGCTTCGTTTTCGCCGAATTTCTCCGCGGCGAGCGCGGCGGCGTTTTCATTGTTCGTAGAGGCGGTCGCTTTTACAGCGCCGGTCTTGTCGTCCGGAACGCCGGAGTCAAAGCCGATGACCGGAATGCCCTTTTCGGCGCATTCTTCGAGGATTTCGGTGACAGCTTCGGTGGACAGCGCGGCGAGGGCTATCGCCTTGGGGTTTTTGGCCAGTTCATTTTTGACCATGTTGACCTGTGCGTCGATCTCCGTTTCGGAGGCCGGGCCGTCGAAGTAGATCTCTACGCCATAATCGGCGGCGGCAGCTTCCGCGCCGGTTTTAACGGCTTGCCAGAACTGATGCTGGAATCCCTTTGCCATAACGGGGATGTAAATCGGCTCGTCGGTCGCTTCTTCGGCGGCGGGTTCGGTTTCTTCGGTGGCCGCAGCTTCGGTTGCTTCTTCAGCAGCGGCGGGTTCCTCGGTCTCGGCGGGGGCTGCGCATGCGAACATGCTGAGCACCATTGCGAGAGTCAACAAAACTGCAAGTAGTTTCTTCATAAACAAGTGTTCCTCCTTTTTTATTCAGCACGGCCGGCATGACCGTTGCTTGCAATGGGGACGGCGGAGCGTTGAATCCGTTCAGGCTTTTTTCACGCGGTTTGCCGCTTTTGTCCGTTGGATATCGAGCAGGACAGCGCCGATGACGACCGCGCCGGTGAAGAACGTCTGCCAGGGCGCCTGCAGACCGCAGGCGGAAAGACCGTTTTTAAGAACGGACATAATGAATATACCTATGAGCGTGCCGACCATCGTGCCCGACCCGCCGGACATGGACGTGCCGCCGATGACGACGCCCGCGATGGCGTTAAGCTCCTGACCGTTGCCGGTCCCTGGGGTGATGGTGGTGTATGCCGCGGCGTAGAAGATGCCGCCGAGTCCTGCGAATATACCGCAGACGGTATACACGAGCACTTTCCACTTACTCACGTTGATGCCGGAAAGTCGGGCAGCTTCTTCGTTTGAACCGATGGCAAACGTGTAGCGGCCGAACCTCGTGTTGTGCAAAAGCAGCGCGCCGACGATGAAAAACGCCAGCAGCCAGAACGCACCGACAGGGAAGCCGGAAAACTTGGTCTGCCCGATGTAAAAGGTATTGCGGATGAACACCTTTTTAAACCAGGACCCGATTTCGGCTGTGGCGGTCGGCCAGGTCTGGGACTGAACCTTTGTGATGATAGAACCGAACCCCTGCGACATCATCATGGTGCCGAGCGTGGCGATGAACGGCGGGAGACGCAGTTTTGCAACGAGCAGTCCGTTGACGACGCCGAACATGGCGCCGACGCCGACGGTCACGAACAGTGCGATCGTAAGCGGCCAGTTGAGCTGCTTGAACACATATGCGCCGATCAGCGAAGAACACATCATGACCGTGCCGATCGAAAGGTCGATCCCGCCGGTGATGATGACGAACGTTACGCCGAACGCCATGAAACCGATATAATAGCTGGATTCAAGGATGTTCTTGAGCATATCGGTCGAGAAGAAGTTGTTTCCGAAGATCGAAAAGAACACGTAAAGGATGAACAATGCCAGCGGCGCCAGCAGCTTTTGCATTTTCAGCTTGTGTTTAGCCTGTGAATCCATGATATTACTCCCTCATCGTTGCATATGACATGATTTTTTCCTGATTTGCATCTTCAATCCCAAGCTCCCCGACCAGCCGGCCCTCGCACATCACGACGATCCGGTCGCTCATGCGTAGAAGTTCCGGCATCTCGGAGGAAATCATGATGATCGATTTACCCTGCGAAACCAGTTGGTTCATGAGTTTATAGATTTCATTTTTTGCGCCGACGTCGATGCCGCGCGTCGGTTCGTCGAAGATCAGGATGTCGCAGTTGCGCAGCAGCCACTTGGCGATGACGACTTTCTGCTGATTCCCGCCGGAAAGCGACTTGGCCGGCGTGTTGACATGCGGTGTTTTCACGCCGATCTTATCGACGTATTCATTCGTCGCACGTTCGATTGCCTTATCGTCTACAAACAGGCGGCTGCTGAAATCGGAAAGCGTCGGCAGCACGGTGTTGTCGCAGACCGAAAGACCGAGGCAGAGGCCGAATTGCTTCCGGTCCTCGGAAAGGTAGCCGATGCCGGCGCGCACCGCGTCTACAGGGGTGGAAATGGAGACCGGTTTTCCGTTGATGAGAATTTCGCCGGAGGTGCGTTTGTCGGCGCCAAACAAAAGGCGCGCCGTTTCCGTCCTGCCCGCGCCCATGAGTCCCGCGAATCCCAGGATTTCGCCCTTGCGCAGCACAAACGAAACATCCTTTACGTCGTCGGAGACCAAATGCCGCGCTTCGAGGACGATCTCGGCGCCGTCCGGCACGTTGGACTTCGACTTGGGCTCCTCGTAGATCACACGGCCGACCATCATCTTAATGATTTGATCGAGCGTTGCGTCTTTTGTTTCGACCGTACCGACGGTGTGCCCGTCCCGCATGACGGTGATCCGGTCGGAAATCTGTTCCAGCTCGTCCAAACGGTGTGAAATATACACAACGCCGACGCCCTTGTCTTTGAGCTGGCGGATAAATGTAAAAAGTTCCTGGATTTCAGTGTCCGTCAGCGGCGAGGAAGGTTCGTCCATGACCATGATGCGCGTGCTGGGGAAGGAGAGTGCTTTTGCAATTTCAACCATTTGCTGCTTGGCGACGGTAAGACGCTTCACTTCCGTTGTGGCGTTTATCCTTATATTAAGGGAATCCAACAACTCCTGAGCGCGGCGGTTTTGTTCTTTCTTGTCGAGAAACACGCCGTTCATCGCCTCGCGGCCGATGTAGATATTCTCCGCGACGGTCAGATCGCGCAGGAGGTTCAGCTCTTGATGGATGATGCAGAGGCCGAGATGCTGCGCTTCGTAAGGCGAATGGATCGTAACTTCTTTGCCGAACAGTTCGATTTTGCCGCCGTCCTTTTCGTAGATACCGGTCAGGATTTTCATCAGCGTGGACTTGCCGGCGCCGTTTTCGCCGACCAGCGCCATAACCTCGCCGGCACGCAGTTCAAGGCTCGCACCGTCAAGGGCGTGAACGCCGGGGAAATACTTTTGAATTCCCGTCATACTCATTATGATCTCGGGCAAAGGATCACCTCATTACGTAAGAAACTGGATTAAATAATAGAAAAAACGAATGATTTTGGGGTTTAGAAGTCTTCTGGAAAAAGAAAAGCAGAGAAAACGAAACGTTTCATCTTTTTGCATTGTAGCACGGGAATACCGCCAAGTCAAGACCTAATTTCAATCGCGGCGGAGCGAAAATGTACAGTTAGCACGCATTTCATGTGTGATAACCGGTAAAATAAGCGAGCCCAGACACGTTTCCGACGATTATGCTTGACATTATTAAGGGAGCAATGCTAGAATGAACCGAAACATAAAACGTTTAGCTTTTTGCAACCTATCAACACAGAACGAAGGAAAACTGCCTTGTCAACAATTAAAGATGTAGCGAAACTGACGGGATTGTCGCTTGCGACCATCTCGAAATATTTAAACGGCGGTACGGTCCGCGCGGCAAACCGCGTGCGGATAGAAGCCGCGGTGGCGGAACTGGGGTATCGTGTCAACAGGAATGCCCGCAGCCTGAAAACCAACCGGACGATGACGGTTGGCGTCGTTGTTCCGACGCTTGCCGTTCCCTTTTTCGGAGGGGTGCTTTCCTCGCTCGACCAGGTGCTGCGCGCCGCCGGGTATACGTCTTTCGTATGCAGTTTTGATTTTGACTGCGATCTTGAACTGGAAAAACTCCGCGTTCTCTGCAACAACAATGTCGACGGCATCGTGCTTGTGGCGGAACACGTCTCCGCAGACGAACTCAACGAAATCCGCAATTCGCGCGGGCAGGAGATGCCCATGGTGCTTGTCGACCGCACGATTCCGGGCTTTTCGTGCGACAGTATCGTCATCGACAACCTCAACGCCACCTACGGTGCGGTCGAGCAGCTCATCAACGCCGGGCACAGGCACATCGGCATCATCGTCGGTCCGCTGGACATTTCCACGGCAAACGAGCGCATGATCGGTTACCGGCGCGCGCTGAAGGATTACGGCATTGCCGTGGATACCGGCGCGGGGCCGGACGTCGAGATCCCCAAAGAAGGGCTGATTCAAATCGGACGATACGACTTTGAGTCGGGATACCGGCAGTTTGTCCATTTCATGGAGATGGAAAATCCGCCGACGGCGCTCTGCGTAACGAATTACGATATGACGATGGGCGCGGTTACGGCCGCACACGAACGCAATATTATTCTGGGCAAGGATATCGGGTTCGTCGGATTCGACGCGGTAGATCTGTGCCGGATTGTTTCCCCGCCGCTTTCCATCGTTGAACAACCCACCGAGTTGATGGGCCGCAAGGCGGGCGAACTGCTGCTAAAGCGCATGGCGGGCGAAAGCTCGGAATATCCGCAGGTAATGCGGTTGAAATCCCATCTGCACAACCGCATCTGAACGCCGCTGTTTCCAGCGCAGGTCCGCATCAATCAATTGAGAGGAACGGCAGACGCCGCGTCACAGGCGTATTTTGCCGTACGGAAGAAACTTTTTTATCCCGCGTATCTGCGGGTGACAACAAAGATATGGAATATAACAGGAGGAGAGTTTGTATGAACCGTTATGCAATTGACCTGCCAAAGATCGGTATCCGTCCGTGCATCGACGGAAGGCGGAACGGCGTGCGCGAGGGCCTGGAAGAGCAGACTATGCAGATGGCAAAATCCGCCGCGAAGCTGATTGCCGGAAACCTGCGTTATCCCAATGGCGAACCCGTCGAGGTCGTCATTGCTGACACAACCATTGGCGGCGTGCGCGAAGCCGCCGCATGCCAGGCGAAGTTTGAACGCGAAGGCGTGGGCGCAACGCTGACTGTCTCGCCGTGCTGGTGCTATTCCACCGAGGTAATGGATTTTGACCCGCTCACTGTCAAAGCGGTGTGGGGGTTCAACGGTACGGAGCGTCCGGGCGCCGTATTCCTCGCGGCGGTGCTCGCCGCGCACGCACAGAAGGGCCTTCCTGCGTTCAGCATCTACGGGCACGACGTTATGGATGCGGCGGACACGGAAATCCCCGAAGATGCGGCAAAAAAAATACTGCTGTTCGCCAAAGCCGCCGTTGCGGTCAAGTGTATGCGCCAGAACAGTTATCTGCAGATCGGATCGATGTGCATGGGCATTGCCGGCAGTATCCTCGATCAGGAAATGATTTACGAATATATGGGGCTGCGCAGCGAAAGCGTGGACGAAACGGAAATCCTCCGCCGCATTGACAATGGGATTTACGACCGCGAAGAGTTTGAGCGCGCGCTTAAATGGGCGAAGGAACACTGTAAAGAAGGATTGGATAAAAACCCGCCGGATCTGCAGTTCTCACCGGAGGAAAAAGAAAAACAATGGGAATTCGTGATCAAGAGCTTTTTGATCGTGCGCGACCTTATGGTCGGCAACCCCAAGCTGGCGGAAATGGGTTTTGTTGAAGAAAGCAACGGACATAATGCGGTTGTCGCCGGGATCCAGGGACAGCGTCAGTGGACGGACTATAAACCGAATTTCGATTTTCTCGAAGCGATACTCAATAGCCAGTTCGACTGGAACGGCCTGCGCGAGGCATATGTGATCGGCACCGAAAACGATACGCTGAACGCGCTTACGATGCTCTTTGAGCACCTGCTGACGGACCGTCCGGGTATCTTTGCGGATGTACGTACCTACTGGAGCCCGGAGGCGGTCAAACGTGTCACCGGCAAGCGGCTTACGGGCCATGCAAAGGACGGCATCATCCACTTGATTAACTCCGGCGCGGCCGCGCTGGACGGCACGGGCGCGGTTGCGGATGGGAAAGGCGCTCCGGTAATCAAGCCGTTTTACGAAATGGAGCAGGCCGATGCGGACGCCTGCCTTGCGGCCACCGACTGGTGCGCGGCGGACCGTTATTATTTCCGCGGCGGCGGTTATTCTTCGCATTTCGTCGACGGAACAAAAGGCGGTATGCCGGTGACCATGGCCAGACTCAACGTGGTCAAGGGGCTTGGCCCCGTGCTGCAGCTTGCAGAAGGCTACACCTGCGAACTTGATCCCAAAGTGCACAAGCTTCTGGACGAGCGGACGGACCGTACCTGGCCCACAACCTGGTTCGCGCCGATTCTAACCGGCAAAGACGCGTTCACGGACGTTTACAGCGTTATGGCCAAATGGGGCGCGAATCACGGCGCGTTCTGTTACGGGCATGTCGGCGATCTGCTGATTACGATGGCTTCGATGCTGCGAATCCCGGTTTCGATGCACAACGTAGCCGAAGAGCGGATATTCCGCCCGTCTACTTGGAATGCGTTTGGGACGCAAGATCTTGAAGGCGCGGATTTCCGTGCGTGCAAAGCGCTCGGGCCGCTGTATCGATAAACAATACAGGCACGACCAACCGTTCGCGCTGCCGTACTTCCGAACAGAAGCCCGACAGCGCGAAACGTTTCACGAAGGAGAATCAACATGCTGTTGGGTATACCGAAACTGTTGTCGCCGGAGCTGCTCAAGGCGCTCTGTGAGATGGGACACGGCGATAAAATCCTGTTGGCGGACGGAAATTATCCCGGCAAAAGTGCCGCCGCGCGCTGCGGCGCGCAGTTTATCCGCGCGGACGGACTGGGCGTGCCCGCGCTGCTGGAAGCGATTCTGCAGATGATGCCGCTTGATTCCTACACGGACCAACCGGCGATGGTGATGGACGTCGATCGGCGCGATGCGGGCAAAAAGATTCCGATTCACGATACGTATCAGTCGATCATTGCGAACCGTGACGATCGCGGCGCGGACGCCGTCGGGCAGATGGAGCGGTATGCCTTTTATAAGAAAGCCGACGAATGCTGCGTAATCGTCCAGACGGGCGAGGAAGCTGTTTATGCGAACATCATCCTGCAGAAGGGCGTGATCACATGAACGGAAAGAAGCTGCTGGCGTTCGATTTGGGGGCGTCGAACGGACGGGCGGTGGGGGGAATCTTCGACGGGGAGCGGTTGGAGCTGAGGGAGGTGCACCGCTTCGACAACCCAATGGTGGAACAGAACGGCCTGTATTACTGGGACGCGCTTGGCCTCTACCGCCAGCTGAAGGAGTCGTTTCTCAAGCTTAAACGCGAGGGCCTGCAGGCAGACTGTTTTGGGATCGACACATGGGGCGTGGACTTTGGCCTGATCGATAAAAACGGCGCATTGCTGGGGAACCCGCGCTGTTACCGGAACGGGATGGAAGCGGAGATGGCGGCCGTGCATGCGCTGACGCCGCGGCGGACGCTGTTCGAGCGCACGGGCGTTGCGAGCATGCCGTTCAACACGGTGTATCAGCTCCACGCGCGCGTACGGGAAAACGATCCGGCGCTGCAGAGCGCGGAGGCGCTGCTGTTTTCGCCGGATTTATACGGATATTTCCTCACGGGCGAAAAGCGGACGGAATACACGATCGCCACGACGAGCATGCTCTACGACGGGTCGGCACGGCGCTGGGACGTGGAAACCATGCGTGCGCTGGGGATACCGGAAAAGATATTCACGCAGGTTGACCGGGCGGGGACGCTGCGGGGGAAACTGCGCGAAAGCGTAGCAAAGGAACTGGGGACAGGCCGCGTGCCGTTCGCGGCGGTGGGCACGCACGACACGGCGTCGGCGGTGGCGGCGATTCCGGGCGAGGGGAACTTTGCGTTCTGCTCGAGCGGGACGTGGTCGCTCTTCGGGGTGGAGACGGAAACGGCGGTGCGGAGCGACGCGGTGTACGAGGCGAACTTTTCCAACGAAGGAACGGTGCAGGGCGGATTCCGGCTGCTGAAGAACATCATGGGACTGTGGCTGGTGCAGGAGTGCCGGAGGGAGTGGCGCAGGCAGGGGCTGGAACTGAGCTACGACGAAATCGACGAGGCGGCGCGGCAGACGAAAGGTCTGGCGAGCATTATCGACACGGACGACGCGGCGTTTTACGCGGCGGGCGGGATGCAGGAAAAGATCCGGCGTTTCTGCAAACGCACCGGGCAGCCGGCGCCGGCGTCGGTTGGAGAGGTTGCGCGCTGCATATACGACAGCCTGGCGCTGAAATACCGGTACGCGCTCGAAACGCTGGAGACGTACCGCGGCGCGCGGATCGAACGGCTGAACATCGTCGGCGGGGGGACGAAGAACAAGCTGCTCAACCAGCTTGCGGCGGACGCGACGGGGCGCACGGTGATCGCGGGGCCGGTCGAGAGCGCGTGCGCGGGGAACCTGCTCATGCAGGCGGTCGCGCTGGGCGAGCTTTCGGGGGTAACGGAAGCGCGCGCGGTGGTGCGCCGCTCGTTCGTAACGGAACGATATGAAAGCCGGCCATCGCAGGCGTGGGAGGATGCGTACGCGAGGCTGCTGGGGTATATGGAGAAGGAAGAAAATGCTTGACATGGCAAAGTGGGAGCAAATCGCTTCCGAAAACGTGAAAAACCGAAAAAAAGACCCGGGACGGCTGGGCGGGAAAATCGCGATCGTGACGGGGAGCGCGCAGGGGTTCGGCAAAGGCATCGCCGAAGAGCTGTGCCGCGAAGGCGCGCGCGTGGTGATCGCGGACCTCAACGGGGCGCTGGCGGAGACGGTCGCCGAATCGCTCGGCGAACGGGCGTTTGCGGTGAAGGCGGACGTTTCGAACGAAGCAAGCGTGGCGGAGATGATCGGGCGGAGCGTCGAACGCTTCGGGGGGCTGGATTTGCTCGTGTCGAACGCGGGGGTGCTCAAGGCGGGCTCGCTGGACGAACTGGAGAAAAAGGACTTCGAGTTCGTGACAAGCATTAACTACACGGCGTTTTTCACGTGCGTAAAATACGCCCAGCGGATCATGCGCGCACAATTTGCCGCGGACGCGGCGTGGACGGGGGACATCCTCGAAATCAACAGCAAGTCGGGGCTGGAGGGCAGCAACAAGAATTTTGCCTACGCGGGCGGGAAATTCGGCGGGATCGGGCTGGTGCAGAGCTTCGCGCTCGAGCTTGCGCCGTACAATATCAAGGTCAACGCAATCTGCCCGGGCAACTATTACGACGGGCCGCTGTGGAGCGACCCGGAACGCGGGCTGTTCGTGCAGTACCTGCGCGCGGGGAAAGTGCCGGGCGCAAAGACGATCGAAGACGTAAAGCAATACTATCTGAGCAAACCGCTGATCAAGCGCGGGTGCCTGCCGTGCGACGTGGCCAAAGCCATATTCTACGCGGTGGAACAGACCTACGAGACCGGACAGGCGATCCCCGTGACCGGCGGGCAGGTCATGCTCAGATGATCGATTTAACGCTGCTGCAGAAACTGAACGCGCCGGGAAAGGGAGCGCGGCTCGCCGCGCTGGAAGAAGCGGTGAAAGCCGCGGCGTTCCCGCCGGCCGACCCGCGCATGGTCAACAACCATATCCACACGACGTATTCGTTCTCGCCGTACTCGCCGAGCGCGGCGGTGTACGCGGCGCGTGCGGAAGGGCTGGCCACCTGCGGGATCGTGGACCACGACAGCATGGGCGGCGCAGGCGAATTCATCGAGGCGGGGAAAATCGCGGGGATTCCGGCGACGGTCGGCGTGGAAACGCGCGTGTCGTTTGCGGACACGCCGCTCAAGGACCGGCGGACGAACAACCCCGACCAGAAGGGCTGCAGTTACATGGTGCTGCATGCCGTGCCGCACGAAAACATTGCAAAGGTGCAGGCGTATTTCGCGCCGCGGCGCGAAAAGCGCAACGCGCGCAACCGCGCGATGGTCGGACGGATCAACGCGCTGTACAAAGACGAGGGCGTTTGGATCGATTTCGCGCGGGACGTGCTGCCGCTTTCGCAGTACGCGGACGGCGGGAGCGTGACGGAGCGGCACCTCATGCTTGCGCTGGCAAAGCAGCTGCTTGCGCGGGGATGTGCGGCGCTGCCGGCGGGCGCGGGGGCATATGAAACCATGCTGGCGGAATACGACCTGGTGGGGGCGCTGAAAAAGGAGTGTATCCCGCGTGTGTTCATTGAAGCAGCCGGCGAATGCCCGAAGCTGGACGAGTTCGTCGGTTTTGCAAGGGAGGTAAACGGGATTCTCGCGTATGCGTATCTCGGCGACGTGACGGCGAACGTTACGGGCGACAAGAAGGCGCAGGAATTCGAGGACGGCTATCTGGAAGAATTATTCGCGGTGCTTTACGGCGCGGGCGTGCGCGCGGTGACGTATATGCCCACGCGCAACACGCCTGCACAGGCCGAGCGGCTGCGCAGGCTCTGCGAAACGTACGGCATGCTGCAGATCAGCGGCGAGGATATCAATTCGCCGCGGCAGAGTTTTGTGATCCCGAAGATGCGGGAAGAACAGTTTTCCAATTTAATCGAAAGCACATGGCGGTTGATCCGCCATGAAACGGACGGACGGGGCGACTGAACGCAGTGTATGATCGAACCCGCGAGGACGGAGAAAGGGAGAAACGTTGCTATGAAAACGAGGGCGGTGCGTCTCTACGGCGCGAACGACATCCGGCTGGAGGAGTTTGAGCTAAGTCCGGTCGGGGACGACGGCGTGCGCTGCAAGGTGATGTCGGACAGCCTGTGCATGTCCAGCTATAAGGCGCTCACGCAGGGCGCTGCGCACAAGCGCGTGCCGGACGACGTGGCGGAGCACCCGGTGATCATCGGGCACGAGTTTTGCGGCGTGATCGACGAGGTCGGCAGGAACTGGGCGCACAAGTTCCAAAAAGGCGACGGGTTCGTCATCCAGCCGGCGCATTCGTACAAAGGCGCGCTGAGCGCGCCGGGGTACTCGTTCGCCGAGTGCGGCGGAGACGCGACCTACGTCAATATCCCGTGGGAAACGCTGCATATGGACTGCCTGCTGCCGTACAACAGCGACACCTATTTTTACGGTTCGCTGGCCGAGCCGATGAGCTGCATTATCGGGACGTTCCACGCGATGTACCACACGCGCGACGGCGAATACGTACACGACATGGGCGTCGTCGAGGGCGGGAAAATGGCGCTGCTGGCGGCGGTGGGGCCGATGGGACTCGGCGCGATCGACTACGCGCTGCACTGCGAGCGTAAGCCGAAGCTGCTGGTGGTCACGGACATCGACGACGCGCGGCTGAAGCGCGCGCAGCGCATCTACCCGGTGGAACACGCGAAGGCATGCGGCGTGGAGCTGCACTATGTTAACACGGGCGGGGTGGGAGAGCCGGCCGCCGCGCTGAACGCGCTTTCAGGCGGCGCGGGCTATGACGACGTGATCTGCTTTGCGCCGGTGCGGCCGGTGGTGGAGCAGGCGGACGCGATCCTGGCCGTGGACGGATGCCTGAACTTTTTTGCGGGGCCGGGCGATCCGTCGTTTTCGGCGATGGTGAACTTCTACAACGTGCACTACGGGCGCACGCATGTGGCGGCGACCTCGCACGGGAATACGGACGACATGCGCGAGGCGATCGCCATGATGAACGCGGGCAAGCTCAACCCGGCGGCGATGGTCACGCACGTCGGGGGACTGGACAGCGTGATCGGAACGACGAAAAACCTGCCGCGCGTGCCCGGCGGCAAGAAACTGATCTACACGCAGATCGACCTGCCGCTCACCGCGATAGCCGACTTCGCCGAAAAGGGCGCGACCGACCCCCTTTTCGCCGGACTCGACAAAATCGTCGGCGCCAACAACGGACTTTGGTGCGCCGAGGCAGAAAAATATTTGCTCGAAAATGTGTGATGCATAGCGCAACAGCGCTGTTGCATGCATGTGCAACGCGTGCCGCTGCGCTGTTGCTTAACCGCCGCTTTCGCGCAGGAAACGATCGTATAGGAGGGTCAATCATGGCCGCAAAGGAAACCGCGGAGATCATCCGCGGCGGAGAAACGACGCTTGGCATCGAACTCGGTTCGACGCGTATCAAGGCGGTGCTGATCGATAAAATGCACAGGCCGCTGGCTTCCGGCGGTTATTCCTGGGAAAACCGGCTGGAAAACGGCGTGTGGACGTATGATCTTGCGGAAGCGGAGCACGGATTACAGGAAAGCTACCGTGAACTGTGTAAAAACGTAAAAGAACAGTACGCTGTGACGCTTTCCCGCGTCGGCGCGATCGGCATTTCCGGCATGATGCACGGTTACCTCGCGTTCGGTAAAAACGGCGAGTTGCTTGCGCCGTTTCGCACCTGGCGCAGCACGAACGCCGCGGAGGCTGGGCGGTTTCTGACCGGACGGCTGGGGTTCAATATCCCGATCCGCTGGAGCGTTGCGCAGCTGTACCAGTCCATCCTGGAGAAGCAGGCGCACGTGCCGCACATTCGATATCTGACCACGCTGGCGGGTTATGCGCACTGGCGGCTGACCGGAAAGAAGGTGCTCGGCGTAGGCGACGCTTCCGGTATGTTCCCGATCGATTCCCGGACGGACGATTACGATGCGGTCATGCTGAAAACGTTCGGCGAACTGGTGCGGGCGAACGAGTATCCCTGGACGCTGCGGGAAATCCTGCCGCAGGTGCTCTGCGCGGGAGACGACGCGGGCGTGCTATCCAAGGAAGGCGCGGAACTGCTCGATCCGACCGGCACGCTCTGCGCGGGGATTCCGATGGCGCCCCCGGAAGGCGACGCGGGAACGGGTATGGTCGCGACCGATTCGGTTGCGCTGCGAACGGGCAACGTTTCCGCAGGGACTTCGATCTTTGCCATGATCGTGCTGGAAAAGCCGCTCAGCCGCGTGTATCCGGAGATCGATATGGTCGCAACGCCGTCCGGCAGGCCGGTCGCTATGGCGCACAGCAACAACTGCACGTCCGATTTGGACGCTTGGGTACGCGTGTTCCGCGAGGCGGCTGGACTCTTCGGCGCGAAACCGGAGACAAGCGAAATTTACGATAAACTTTACGAAAAAAGCCGCGAGGGCGATCCGGACTGCGACGGGGTCATGGTGTACAATTATCTCTCCGGCGAACCGACGACAGGGCTTTCCGAGGGGAGGCCTATGGTCGTGCGCAAGCCGGAAAGCCGTTTCACACTTGCAAATTTTATGCGCGCACAGTTATATTCCGCGCTGGCGGCGCTGCGTGTTGGTATGGACATCCTTTATCGGGAAGGCGCGACGCTGGACCGCCTTATGGGGCATGGAGGTCTCTTTAAAACGCCCGTGGTCGGGCAGCAGTACATGGCGGACGCAATGGGATTTCCGGTTTCGGTCATGGAGACGGCAGGCGAGGGCGGGCCGCACGGTATGGCGATTCTGGCGGCGTACCGGCTCTGGAGAAAGGACGGCGAGACGCTTGAAAAATATCTGCGGGACCGCGTGTTTCAAAACGCGTCCATTGCAACGCTTCAGCCGGACAGGATTGGGATGGATGGATTCCAGGCGTTTTTGAAAGCGTATTTAAACGGACTTGCCGCGGAGCGTGCGGCGGCGGGCAGCCTTTAGCACGCATCAAGCGGGCGTAAAGAAAGCGGACGGCTTAAAGACGGTACCCAGGATTGTCCGCATCCAAAATCAACTTACTGCGGCACGAAGCTGCAGAAATCCTGTCGGATTCCGTTTGGGCTTGCGCTTGCGTATTTCCCATTTTCCTTTTGCGTTGCAGGGCCCAAAGCGCAGCCGCTTTGCGCAGAAAGGCCGGCAATACAAACAAGGTGCTTTCATTTAAAATATTTGATTTTGCGATGGCCTGAGGCGCGATTCCGCGCTTTAGGCCATATGCATATATATTTTACGATCGTTTTTTTGGCGGGATCGGTTTGCGGCCGTCGTAGAAATGCCGGTACCGGACAAGATCACTTGGCGGGAACGGATTTCCGTGCGAAGGATAGATGCGCTTTGGATGCAGCGCGAGCATTTTGTCCCACGAACGGCCGAATTCGGCGGGATCTTCGAGCCAGATGGTGTGCCGGCCGCGGCTGATGACGGCGTTCATGGCCGCGTCTCCGCAGAGAAGATCGCCCGTTTCCTCCAGATACAGGCCGATGGAGTCGCTTGTGTGTCCCGTCAGAAACAGCACGCGCAGCGGAAGCCCCAGCGCAAGGAACGGCTGGTCCGCTTCGCTTTGCAGAACGTCTGCGCTTTCCGGCACCGCAACCGGCGGGAACGAATGCTCCTTTTTCACCAGCGCGAACAGTGTTGCAAGCCGCGTTGCATATCCCGCGCCCGGCGGTTCGCTGTTTTCGCCGGAGGCGAGAAGCGGGACGCTTGCGGAGTTGAGCACGAGCGTCGCGTCCGCCTTTTGCAGCAGCGCGGACAAAAAACCAGCGTGGTCGTCGTGCGCATGGGTCAGAAAGATGTATTTCAGGCGGTCAAGCGGCGCAAGCGTGGTAAACCGCTTAAGAAACGCGTCTTCCCCGCCGGGATAGCCGGTGTCCACGGCAATCCAGCCGATCGGCGTTTCGAGAAGATAGTTACGCAAAGCATAGCTGCCGATTTCATGGATTTTAATCTGCATTTTGACGCCCTCCAATCGATGTGATTGTACCATACGCCTGCTGAAGGCGGCAATCTGCGCAGAAAACAGGACGCGTTTATCCGCCGCAACAAGGAACGTTTGTGAACGAAACGTGAAACGTGAGCCGGACGGATTGACAGCAGGAAGACATTCTCATAGAATTAAGACAAGAAATTCTTAATGGATTAAGAATAACGGGAGGCGGGAGAATGGACAAGCGGCTCAACGATTCCGAATGGATCATCCTGCGCGCGCTCTGGGGTGCGCCGCCGATGGACCTTAGCGGGATCATTCTGCGGGTGCGTTCGCAGGACCCCGACGTTGGCTGGGACTATAAAACCTACCACAGCTTTTTGCGCATCCTGCTGCGAAAAGGTTACGTGAGCGCCGAAAAGCACGGAAAGAACAACCTCTACAGTGCGGCGATCACCGAAGACCAGGCGCTTTCCTGTGAGACGGAGAGTCTGATTTCGCGCAGGAGTTACTACGGCTCGGTTTCCAGCCTCATGGTGCATATGGCCGAGCAGGGGACGCTGACGAGCCGGGAAAAAGAAGAACTCGTCGCGCTCGCTGCCAGGCTCGCGGAGGAAGACGCGCAGACAGAGGGCTAAACGCCGCAAAAAAAACGACGATGCAGGTCTTCGGGCGGGCAAAAACCTCTGCACGAAGGCCGGGGGGATTTATGGAAGCGGACCTGATTGAAAGGCTTGCGGAGATCACGGTTTACAGCGCGATCATCTTTGCTGCGGTGCTGCTGTTTCGGCTGCTGCTGAAAAAATGGCTGTCGCCCGCGCTGAAATATGCGCTTTGGTTCCTTGTGATACTTCGATTGATCGTCCCTGTCACGCTGGAGAGCGGATTTCATTTTATTACGATTCCGGCGGACGAGAAACCCGTCGCCGCGGCGCAGAGCGGCATGATCGAGCCGGCCGTCATACCGACGTCCGTGCCGGAGGCCGCGCCCCGGGCGGAGGGCAACGATACGGCGGGCGAGCAGACGATTGTCCCGGCGGAAAAAGCGGAGCCCTTGCAAACGGCGCGCCGCTTAAACTGGCGGCAGTGGGTCGTGCTGGGCTGGGCAGTCGGGGCCGGGACGGTGCTGATTGGCTACGCGGTGCTCTCCATTCAGCTGGCGCGGCGCATCCGGCGCAATGGCTGCGAACCGGGCGAGAAAGCGCAGGAGCAGTACTGGCAGGTTGTGGAAAGCATGCATATCCGCGCCGCGATCCCCGTCTATCTGATGCCGGACATCAAAAGCCCTGCGCTGACCGCACAGGTCAGGCCCAAACTGCTGTTGCCGGACTGTCTGCTCTATCAGGCGGACAGAGGTGACATGGCGTTCGCCATGGCGCATGAGCTGATGCACTACAAAAGAAGGGACTATCTTGTTTGCCTGCTCGTTGCTCTGCTTCGCGCCGTCTATTGGTTCAATCCCGTGCTGTGGATTATGCCGCGGCTGCTCCGTTTGGATATGGAGTCCGCTTGTGACGCGCAGGTCGTGCGCGGTATGGACAAGCGGCAAAAACTAAAATATATCGACCTTTTGCTGACGTTGGGGCAGGAGGAAGCGAATGAGTTTTATGTTACGGAAGGAGAATGAACCGATGAAAAAACTTTCCACCGACCATCTTCTGACGCTGGGCATGGCGCTTTATGGCGATAAAAGCGCGATGGAGCGGCGCGTGCGCAGCGTTTTTGCGCGGCGCAGAAGTCCGCGCGGGGTTCGTGTGCTGGCCCTCGCGCTATGTCTGCTGCTGGGCGTCGGCTGCTTTACCACCGCGTGCAGCGCAGGCAGCGCACCCGCGGCGAGCGCGGGCGACGCGGCGGCCTCCGGCGGGGACGCGTTGATTTCCGGCGGAGACGCGCTGGTTTCCGGCGGGGATGCGCTGGCCTCGAACGGGGACGTGGCGGGAGACTATGTGTACACGAAGGAAATGGCGCTGAGGAGCCTTGCAATCGAACAGGAAACGCAGCGGCGGTATATGGCCCCGCGCGTTGGCAACACCGCTCAAGACGAACTGGGAAGCTGGATCGTCGGCGAAAACGTGAGTGAGGAGGATACTTCCGCAGCGACGGCGGCGTTTCTTACTCTGGCAAACCAGCTCTTTAATACGCAGTATGCAGAAGGCGACATGATCGCAACGCTCTATCTTGATGAAACCGGCAACCGAAGCGATCTCTGGCGTATCGACTCAAGCGACGGCGTGCTCTGCGGCGCGCTGGAGGCGGAAACGCTGAAACTGATCAGCGCGGACTGCGCCACCGAACCGGCCGACATGCTGCATGCAAGCCTGCAGGATGCGGGCGAGGCACTTAGTTCGCGGAACGCGTTCGAGTATCTCGATCTTAGCGACGCAGCCAGCCGGATTGCGGGGATACTTGGCGGAGATGCGGGTGACGTGATCGTTTCCACCGGAGGGTGCGCCAAGAGTATAACGGCGGGCTGGAGTTTGGACGCGGGATTTTATTTTCCGCTGGGCGACGGGACCTATTGCCTGGCGAGTGCGTTCGGCGACGAAAACCTGACGCTTACTGCTGTTGGAATTTGTGAGGACGAATCCTGCGCTATAGAGAGTGTGTTCTGGCGCGCCGATCTGCTCTGGGAAGACGAGATCACCGTCATGAAAGACCCGCAGGACTTCCGGCCGGGCGAACCGGGCGCGGACGACATGACCGAAGAAGAGGCGCTTGCGTTTTATCGGACGCTCGTCGATACGGCGGGAATCGTTCCGGGAACGGACGCGGCGGTGGCGGGCGAGCCGGAAACGCAGTTTTATATCGACTATTCCGGTGTGCGGGAAAACTACTGGCACGTAGAGGGCGCGTACGCAAGCTTCGATCTGACGAGCAAAACCGGGCGCATGCTGAACATGACGTCGGACGGAAAACTCGGTTCCGCACTCGGCCTGACGGGGATTGCGTATGAGGACATGGGCAATCAGGCGTATCTGGACGCGACGGAGGCGTTCTTTACCGCGCTGTTTGGAGAAGGCAGCGTGGCAAAGGTGGAACTCAACGCCGTCTACGATGATCACTATTGTACGACCGATCCGATCATGACGGATGGCACGTCCTATGAGATTCAATTCGGCGACGGACTGATCATTGGTGTCACGGCGTTCGCCGCGTTGGACGAACCGGGTTTCGGCACCGATCCGAACTGGGCGGCAGATTGGATCTATGTTAACACCGAAACCGGCGAGGAAATCCACATGGAGTGGTAGCAATCCGGGCGTGATACTGCAAAAACGGGCTTCGCACGCAGGAAAAACGCGCGAAGCCCGTTTTTATGCGCGCGGCCTTGACGGTTACGGCGAAACGCGATACGATAGTTTTCAGAGTGTCGGCCAACAGACCGACCCCCAAAGAAGCGTTTTATCCTAAACTAGGTGTACCACTCATTTCTTTCGGTGAAGTAAAGGCAAAAACGACAAAGGCATATAAAAAAACAGAATTGCGAGGTTCGATATGGGACGTTACAGCGCTTATATCTCGGAAAAGCGACGCGCGGTGCGCACGCCGGAAAATCTGGTCGATGCGGACGGCAAATGCGCCTTCGGAACGTTTGAGCGGGAGTTTCAAAAGATGGATTTTGTGCGCGCAAAGCGACCTACGCAGGCGCCGCAGATATTCAACCGGCTCAAACTGACGCTTTGGCAGGCGACAGAGGTGTTTTTCGATGAGGGCGTATTGCTGCTGGCCGTGTGTGATATGGGTTTCTTCGGCAAGGCGGTGCACGTGTTTTATGACCGCCGGACAAAAAAGGTCACGTCCTGGGAAGCCAACCTGCCGGCGGGGAAGGCCGGCATCGCGCCGAACTTGCTCGGCGGCAGTGAAACGTCCGTGGAAACCGGGAAATGTGCGGTTCGGTACCGGAATCATTTCGACGAGGGGCGATGTATGGTGTCCGGCCGCCATGAGGCGGGCGGCGAAACGATCGCATATGAGCTGAAGCTGACGCGCGTGAGCAAACCCTGCGTTGTAAGCATCCCGTTCGGGCCGAACCGTCCGCTCTACAGCCAGAAGGATTTCTTCCGTGCGGAAGGTACGATCACGATCAATGGGAAAACGCTTAAGAGCAACGGCCGCTCCACTGCGATTGTGGACGACCACCGCGGCTATTATCCGCGGCACGCGCACTACGACTGGGTAACGACTATGGGGATCAACGAAACGGACGGGGAAATGCGGCTGTTTGCTTGCAATCTTACGCGCAACCAGAGCGTGAATCAGACCGACTATAATGAAAATCTTATCTGGCTGGAAAATGAGACCAGTCTGCTCCCGCCGGTTGTGTTCGAGCGGGAAAAGCCGAGCGGTGCGTTCGACGGGCACGCCGTCTGGACGGTAAGGGACGAATTCGATATGGTGAACGCACGGTTTCTTGTGGACGGACAGTTTCCCATGATTCTGCATACGGGAATCATTAACATCGATTATTTTATATCGTTCGGCAGTCTGGAGGGATATGTGCGTGACGAGGACGGTAAGAAATTCGTGCTCGACGGTATGGTTGGCATCGGCGAGGATAAAACGCTGCTGTTGTAACCGGTCCGGCCGCACCCTTCCTTTCTCCAGAGCTGCACCGGGCCATCCGGAACAGCCGGAAAAACGGATCCTAGAGGGCCGCGGCCATGAATTATTCCGGCGGCATGCCCGACAAGCGGAACGCCTGCAAAAGGCGTTCTTTTTTGTTGACATATATAGAATGCCGATCTATACTCCTTATATAGAATTCCTATATAAGGAGGCGTGTATATTGGAGATCGATAGATCGCTCGTTACGCGCAGCACGTCGCTGATGCTGCTGAAACTGCTCGAACAGGAGGATATGTACGGTTACCGGATGATAGAGGAGCTTGCCCGCCGGTCCGACCAAACGTTTTCGCTCAAGGCGGGGACGCTCTATCCGCTGCTGCATACGTTGTTGGAGCAGGGGTGTGTCGAGTGCTATGAAAAAACGGCGGAAAACGGCCGGGTGCGTAAGTATTACACGCTAACCAGGCAGGGACGGCGTGTGCTTGCGGAAAAACAAACGGAGTGGGAGACGTTTTCGTCTGCGGTCGATAAGGTTTTGGCGGGAGGATGCAGCTTTGCCTCAATCTGAAGGGGAAAAACGTTTCATAAACGCGGTTTGCGAGCAGGTGCGCTGGAAACAGGCGCACAAGGTGATTGTACGCGACCTGTCCGATCATATCGAAGACCAGGCGGAGGCGTTTGCGAAAGCCGGGTGCGCAGAAGCGGAAGCGGCCGAACGCGCGGTACGCGAGATGGGCGATCCTGTGGATGTGGGGTTGCTGATGGACGCCAGTTATCGGCCAAGGATTGAAAAGCGTTTGCTGATTGTGCTCGGATTACTCGTTTTGGCGGGAGTTCTCGTGCGCGGCGTGTTTTATAGATTATCGGCGGCCGAATGGCTGCAGTACGGTGCGGCGCTTCTGGTCGGAACGGGTTGCTTTATACTGATGATGCACGCGAATTTCTACCGGATGCTGAAATGGACCTGGTATCTGGAAACCGGGTTCGTCATGATCGCCTGTATTATCCCAATCGTCTGGTATGGTCTTTTTAGCGAACCCTTCGATTATGCATATGTGCAGGGGTTATGGCTGCTGTACCCTGCGGTCTATGCGCTCGTCGCCTATCGCATGCGCGGCAGCGGCCTTCCCGGTCTGCTGTTCTGCGGCCTGCTGTTCTGCCTCCCCCTGCTTCTGCGCATAATTTGTTTAGACGCGATCGGACTGTATGAAATCAATGCGGCGGCGGCCTGCTTTGTGATTACCATGCTGGCAATCTTCATAAAGTCTTTTCAAGGGAATCGAATCATTGCGGTGGTTATCACCCTGCTGACTACGGTCTTCGGGACGCTGTGTGTTGCCGTTTCCGAGCCGTATCGGCTTGCGCGATTGCTGGGGATGCTTAATCCAAGCAGTGACCCAATGGGCGACGGGTGGCTGACGCTGCGCATTCGCGAGATGCTTGCTAACGCGGTTTGGTTTGGAAAAGGCGGCGTTCTTTCGCACGCTACACAGGCGTTTGTTGCGCAGAACGGTTCTTTTTCAAGCGATTATGTCTTGAGTTACCTTGTGTACGAGTATGGTTACATTGCCGCTGTTGTGCTGGTTTTGCCAATCGGCGTGTTTCTGGGTTTTGGTTTTTGGCGTACAAAGCGCATCGGCAGCCAGCTTGGGAAACTGCTTGCCGCCGGCGTGCTGACGGTGTTTACCATGCAGACCGTGCTGTATGTTGTGCCCTGTCTCGGATTTCCGTTTCTGTCCTCGTCGTTTTTTCCGTTTGTGACGGATGGGAACCTAATTCTGATTATAGACTTTCTGCTCGCCGGACTTTTGTTTTCCCTGTTCCGGACGGATACGCTCTTTGCCGATCCGCCGCGCAGGCGGAAGCGGCTGCACGTGAAAATCAGTCTTGACGTAAAAATGCAATAATCCAAGAGGAATCAAATGAAAGCGGTCCGCCTGCGAAAGCGCAGACGGACCGTGCCGATCAAGGTGGCTAGAATCAGGCGGACTTTCCTTGCCGCTCCTGCGGGAGAGAGCGTTCCGCATGGGGACACCGGCTGAGAATTTCGCCCTGCAGCGTCTCATAATCCTCAATAATCGGAGAGAGAACCAGGTTTTCCAAGTCCGTATAAAATGCCAGCGACTTGTTTGTTTCGTACGGGGGAAGCGGCAGGACTGCAAACACGCTCGGCCAGGGAAACAGGCGATAGCCCATCAACCCCCGCTGCAGCAACCCCTTCGTAAGGACCTGATAGCAAAGCATGTGATTATTGACCGCGTTGAACAGCGAGACAAAAAACAGATACGCGGCGATCCACATCAGGATCAGCAGGATCCAGTTTTTGCTTGCAAAGTAGATGCTTAACGCGAATATGAGCAGCAGCACGAAAGCGACCTGCGCGCTTTGTTTCCGAAACTGCCGGGTCAGGCGGTATTCGCGTATCCCGCGCGCTTCGCTGCGGATCGATGTGCGCGAGGAGGCTTCGACTCTTGCGCTTTGCAGCGCGTCTTTCCGGCAGGCGGACTTTTCCCGGTAATCCTTACAGTTGGTGCAGTAGTATACGACGGTTTGCTTGCCGAGCGTCGCCCCCGGGGGGACGGGGATCGGCTGCGCGCCTTTTTTTGCCGGCAGGATAACGGGAATCCGTTTCCGGGAACATTTGGAGCAGCGCTGCGTCTCGTAAAAAAATTCGCGTGTACTTCCGCTGAGCGACCGCCGCTTTGACCCGGGCGCCGTCGCATCGCGCTTGCGCCCGTACATATAGAAATTCAGAGCGGTCAGGATGCAGGCGGAAAGCAGCGCGATCGTCTGCCATTCCCGCCCGGAAAGCCCGTCCTCGTAATAAGCCGGGACCGTCTGGTAAACAACGATCAGCGTGATGAGCATTACAAGAACGGACAGAAGCCGCATAATCCGGTGCCGGCCCGTCACAGCGGGAACGAAGCCGCCCTTTGAGATTCGGTCAAAAAAGCGCATTGGTTGAGTTCTCCTGCATGATATACGGGTGCAGAGGACCTGCACCCTTTAGGTATCATATCACAATCAGCATACGCCGAACACAAGCGTCGGCAGCGCGGTTACCAGGAAAGGCGTAAAAGTAAGTATGAGCAGCGCAATGATCAAAACGATCAGATATGGAAGAACCGCCTTTGCGATGCGTTCAAAGGGCACTTTTGACACGCTGGAGAGGACATACAAAACTTCGCCGACCGGCGGCGTCATCAGGCCGATCATCAGGTTCAGGATCATAACGATCGCAAAATGCACATCGTTCATCCCGTAACTTCTTGCAACCGGCAGCAGCACCGGCGTGAGGATCGTGATGGCGGCGACGGTTTCCATAAACGTGCCGACAACCAGCAAAAGCACGTTGATCAGCAGGAATGCAATCCAGGCCTGGGATACGTACGTGTCGAACAGCGATACGACAAGGCTTGGGATCTGCGCCGTTGCAAGCACCCATGCAAAAACGTTGGCGGCGCATACGATGAAGATAACGCCGAGCATTGCGTCCATGGTTTCCAGCATGTTCGCTTTAAAGCTTTTCCAAGTGACTTCTTTATAAATGACACCCAGAATCAGAGAATAAACCACCGCTACGATGGCGGCTTCCGTCGGCGTCAGAGCGCCCGCCAGTATTCCGCCGATAATGATGACCGGACACAGCAGCGGAAAAAACGCGCGCCGCGAGGCATGCAGAAATTCACGGATCGTAGAACGCGGGTTTCGCGGGTAGTTCCTTTTCTGGGAGTAATAGTAAGTCATGGCGGCAAGGGCCAAGCCGATCACTACGCCCGGGAGGAGACCGCCGATAAAGATCTTGCCGACGGAAACGCTGGCGACGCAGCCCAGAACGACCGCGGGAAGGCTCGGAGGGATAATCGGCCCGACAACGGAAGAAGCGCCGGTGATTGCAAGTGCAAACTCTTCGTCGTAACCCTGGTCCTTCATAGCCTGGAGCTCGATCGCGCCCAGTCCGCCCGCATCTGCGATCGCAGTGCCGGACATGCCCGCAAAAATGATACTGGCGAGTATATTTGCGTAGCCAAGGCCACCATGGATATGGCCTACGATCTTATTGCACCAGGTGAAAATTCGCTCGGTGATGCCCGCCGAGTTCATCAGCCTTGCCGCGAGTATAAAGAACGGAACGGCAAGGATGGGGAATGAGTCCGGCCCGGAAGCCATGCGTGTGACCGCTATGGACAGGTCGATGCCGTTCATCAGAAGATAGGGGATGGAACAGAACAGCATGCAGTAGGATACGGGCAGACCCAGCAGCATCAAGCCGACAAAAACGATAAAAAGTATAGCAATGTCCACGTTGATAGAAATCCTTTCTGATGGCTTGGGAGAATCTTAATCCTGCGAACCGGAGATGACGCATTCTTCCGCAGGCGATTGAATCAACTTAACCGTATCCACGATAACATTGATCAATAAGAAAACGATTCCGATAGGAACAGATATGGTAACAAATCCTTTAGGGATACCGAGCGCCGGTGTGATTTTACCGAACTGCGCGTTTGCAAAACGGATGGAATAAGGCAGAAGCAGGCTGAATACGCCGAACGTCAGAAAATTCAGGCAGATGTTGAGCCCCTTGCGGACCGATGCGGGAAGCAGCTTTTGCAGCGCTTCCATGCGGATATTGGTGTGATGGCGAACACAGTATCCGAGGCCGATGAAACAAACCCAGACATACATATAGCGAGCCAGTTCCTCAGACCAGGAAAGCGGGGTGTTGAACAGATAACGCATGATGATCTGATAGAACAGTATTATGCCCATTAGCCCCACCCCGATGCAGGGGAACACCGTATCTACCCAGCACATGCCTTTCCAGATTGCTTTGAAAACATTCTTCATATATTCCTCCAGAAGGTATGGTTCGTGCTGATATGCGAGGAACCGCCGCAGAGACGGTTCCTCGCGGGGAAAAGACCGGACGTGTTTAGTTTACGTCCTGGATGCGCTCGTACAGACCTTCGCCCCATGCGCTTTCAAACTGGGGAACGACGGTTTGCGTGATCGCGGCGCGCAGTTCGGTGGTGTCGATTTCGGTCACAGTCATGCCGTCGGCTTTCAGTTCGTCAATGCCTTCGGCTTCGCCGGCGATGATGCCTTCGTTGATCCGCTTGGCGGCTTCAAGGGCCAGCTCGCCCATGATCGCCTGATATTCGGCGGGAATGGCCTGATAGGCTTCTTCGTTGATGATCAGCGGCAGCGTCTGGATAGTGTGCCCGGTCAGGCAGATGTAATCCTGCACTTCATAGAATTTGTTCGAGAGAATGGTGGTGATGGGGTTTTCCTGTCCGTCGACCGCGCCCTGCGACAGCGCGAGATAGACTTCGGAGAAAGCCATCGGCGTAGCCGCAAAACCCATAGCGTTAAGGCAGGAGGTAATCATGTTTTCGTTCGGGCAGCGGAGTTTGAGGCCCTGAATGTCCGCAGCGCTGTTGATGGCTTTGGTGCCGGTCGTGACGTGCCGCGTCCCATAATAAGGGATGCAGAGCGTGCGGACGCCGATTGCGTCGACCAAACCTTCCGAAAGTTCCTGCCCGATTTCGCCTTCCACGACTTTGGTCATGTGATCGATATCCCTGAAGATATAGCAGCATTCCAGGATCGTAATCGGCGCGTAGTAAGCGCCGGTGACGCCGGGGCCGACCAGACCCATGTCGATGGTGCCGTCGATGACTGCGTCACAAACGGTTTCTTCATCGCCGAGCTGCTCATTGGGATAGACCGTGATCTTAACGGCGCCGCCGGTTTGCTCTTCAACCTGCTGTGCAAACCAGTTGATTTCGGCCGTGTAGACATGGTCCATGGAGAGATGGTGCGCCAGCTTCAGTTCGTAAACCATACCGGGTTCGGCGGCTTCGGGAGCGGCTTCTTCTGTGGCGGGGGCGGCTTCGGAAGCCGTGGAAGTGTCGGTGCTGGCTGTGCAGCCCGTGAACACGGCAATTACCATGCACAGAGCAAGCAGAATCGCGACGGTTCTCTTCATTATCATTGTCCTCCTGTATTTTTTATCGTTATAATCCATTAAGGATTATAATCCAAAGTGAATAATGCACAAACTATTATGCAAGCGCGTCCCGGATCGCTTCTTCGAATACGGTCAGGCCTTCCCGTAGCGCGGCCTCTTCTATCGTGAGCGGCGGCGTGATCTTGATGGTCGCGCCCGCGCCGACCGGCGCAAAGAACAATAATCCTTTTTCAAACGCCTTCTCAACGATATTATGTGCAAAATCAGGGTCGATTTCCTTTGTCCCGGGTTTTACGAAAACGATGCCCCATGCCATGCCGCTGCCGGCAAAGAAGCCGATTTGCGGGAATTCTTCTTTCAGGCGGCGGAGCGTGGGACGTACGACTTTTTCGCCCAGAGCCAGCGCTTTTTGCGGAAGTTCGTTGCGCAAAATACTGCGGATATTGCCGATTGCCGCCGCGCTGGCGATCGGGTTGCCGGAGTGCGTGCTCGTCATCGCGTTGGGTCCGTAAAGGTTCATGATATCTTCGCGGCCGACCACCGCCGAGATGGGCATTGAACCGGACAGGCCTTTGCCGAAGAGCGCAATATCCGGAACGATGCCGTAGTGGTCAAAGCCAAAACGCCTGCCGGTTCTCCCCCAGCCTGCCTGGATTTCATCAAAAACTAAAACAATATCGTTTTCCTCGGTGAACTGACGCAGACGCTGTGCAAAGCCTTTTGGCATAAGCTGCACCCAGCCGCCCTGGAAGGTTTCGCCCATAATCGCTGCGATACGGTCCACCTGACCGCCGCGCTCTTTGAGATACTGCAGGAACATTTCAAAGCATTTCTCGTCGCTGTAGTCGGGATTGGACTCGTCCGCCCAGTCGTATTTAAAGGCGTTGGGGAACGGAACCTGAATCATGTCGGGATCGAGATTTGTCACCCATTTTTTCGTCGCGGGCGTTCCGCCGGCCATCAAAGAACCGAGCGTACGGCCGTGGAAACCGTCGTCAAAGGTTACGATTTGGATTTTGTCCGGATGTTTTGTTTTACCGTAGGTACGGCTCAGCTTGATCGCCGCTTCAGCCGCTTCGGAGCCGGTGCTCAGCAAAAAAACTTTTTTTAGAGGGGCAGGGCAGCTTTCCGCGATCAGTTCGACCAGTTCCGCTCGCGGCAGATTGGGGAAACAATATGAGTGCAGCATGCTTTCGTCCAACTGTTTACGCATTGCCGCAATAACGTCGGGATTTCCGTGGCCGCTGTTGGCTACCACAACGCCGGAAGAAAAATCCAGCCACATATTCCCGTACGGATCATAAATACTGGTGTTCCGGGCGCTCTTCCAGACAACCGGCGGCTGGCCGCTCATGGAGACCGGCTCGTTTGCGCGAAGCTGCCGCAGCATGGAAAGCGAAGCCCTGGGAGGAATCTCTGTTGCAATACGCCGGTACTGCGTGCTGACCGGAGCAACATTACGAGGTTCCAAGTTAAACTGTTTTGCCATTTTGTGTTCACTCCTCCTGACCCGTCCGAGATGGAACTTGATTTCAGATGTCCCTTTATTGTGCTTGGTTCAAGAACGAATATGATTTTATACAAGCGAATGTGTAACATCTAACATCTGATATGTCAGTATGCGATAATTGTAGTAGTCTTTAGCAAATCTGTCAATAGTGAGTTTTAGTGAAATCATGATCGAGAAACAAGCGATTGTTTTATAGTAAAATCAATATTAAAAACTGTGCAGATTGCCATATAGGCGTACGAAAGCGGCGGGATATCCAATAGGGTCTGCTTTACAAACAACTGCGGCCAATACGCTGCGTGAACGATTCGAAAAAAGCCGGCATGTCTTTTATCAAAACTACACGCTGTTAAGGAGTTGCGTGCAGACCCTTTAAAAGGCTGCGTCCGGGCCTAAAACTCTGGCAAGCAAACCCATGATAACAACGCTCAACGGCTTAGGATTCCAACTGCGTCTTCCGTTGCGCGTTTAAGGTGCATTTCCAAATTGATCAGGGCTTTTGCTTTGTTACCTGCAAAGATTGAATCGACAAGCAGTTCGTGTTCGCGAAGCGTTAGGTCCATGCTGTTAATTTCCGCTTTTTTATCCACATACATAAAAAGCCAGAAAAAGTCGCGAACTCTGGCATACTGACGAATGAGAAAATCGTTGTTGGAAGCGTTGATTAAAAGGCTGTGCAATTCGACGTCCAGATGCAGCGCTTCTTCAAACGGAGCGACCCTCGAACGCTCCATGATCTCCCGAATCCGTTTTTTGTCCAGCCGATGAAAGTAATTCTGCAGGCAATATAACTCATACATGCTGCGAACGCTTTGTATTTCTTTAATCTCTTTCTCATCAAATTTTTTAACGAAGTAGCCGACACGCTCTTTCTTGACGACTAAACCCATGTCCGTCAATTCTTGCAGCGCATTGCGGACAGGCATAACGCTGATGCCGTATTGTTTGGCGATATTCTTTGTGGGAATTAACTCTCCCTGCTTGTAATCCTGGTTCAATATTTCAAGACGGATCACTTCATATATTTGTCGCTGAATACTCTCCGTAGTAATTCCCATTTTTTTCCCTCCGAAATCTAACATGTCTGATACTATTCTAACATACTTTTCCTTTTAGGCAACACCATAGGAGATTTCATTATGAGTGAAACTGCCGGCCCGTCAATCAGAAAGAATTTTCGGTTCTGCCGTTCTTGTCCAAAGAAATAAGGCAAACTGCATTTTGGGCTGAAGCGAAGGAGTGATTGCGCTGGATTCTATCGGTTTTGTCTGTATGTGCAGATTCGGACTGCGGGTTGCATGTGCGCTGCGGCATGCAGCCATTCTCGCAAGATCTGGGGCAAAAAGGTTTCAATCCCGTTTCACAAAAAACAAGAAAAAAGCGCATACGATAAATTACGTGCAAGCTATACGATCGGCAAGCGACCGCCAAGCCAAGGCAAGTATGTTTATTCGGTTGTGTTTGGGGAAAATAAAAGAACCGATAACGCTAGAGTGCGTTTCAAAAATCACAAAAGCGCATTACCGCCGCCTCGACATGCATATTTTC
>CAYTHS010000007.1:5995-51108 GCA_964437665.1 uncultured Oscillospiraceae bacterium | reverse complement strand
TTACGACGGCGCCGTCGGGAACATGCACGTCCACCGTCCATTTCATAATATGTTCCTCCGTGTTTGCAAGAGCGCCGGATTTACTGACCCAGTTTACCGCCACAGAGGCGTTCACGGGGCCTTTTATCGTCTCTTCCGTACGCAGGATGGACGCCGAATTCTGAAATGTCGTCTGTTCAGCCGCCGAATTTTCACCCGTTTCGCCACCAAAGCCAAGAGGTACCGTTTTATACGTGATCACCTGTTTTTCCGCCGAAGGGTCGGGAAACGTATAAACCACCCGATTCACACCGAATTCCAACTCGGCGTCCGCAACATTCCCGTCGTTGACACAAAACGAATTCTCCACGTACGTCTGATTGTCGCTGTAAACATCGGCTAGGCGATAACCCGCCAGTGAAACGCCGTCCGGCGGGGTAACGGTCACCGTCCATCCGATCGTGTTGGCGTCTGCGTCGTAAACGCCGGTTTTGCTCAACCCAATCTCCGGGGGCGGGGGCAGTTCCCGCACGAACGTGACCGTTTGACTGCCAAGCGAGAACGAACTTTCCGGATCCTCGTTTGCATCCACCGCGTCGAAAGAGCCTTCGATCGAAATGGACCCCCACCGGCACAGATAATCATTCAGCGCGTCGCAGAAGTTTACACGGACCGTCCGCCCGTCGCTGAGCAGGCTCCAAGTACCCATAAGCCATGTCCCCGCAGCGGCGTCGGTCGCATGAATCTCCGCCTTCGAAACGGAGGGCGTATGGAACGTCAGTCCTTCCGGAAGCGTGAACGTAAAGCAGCTTCCGTCGGCATACTCGTAAATATTTCCATCGGCCCCATCGCTGAGATGGAACACATATTTCACTTTCAGCGTCGATCCTGCCGGCACGTTCGAATACGTGTCGCCGTCAGGCGCAATCGGCTTCCCGTCCGGGTCGGTCACCAAAATGGAGGACGCGCCGCCCATTTCTGAAAAAGCGCCCGTCGTTTCATGTACGACCAGATATGCATCCCTGCCCGTCAGGTCCTGCGGAAGCGACTCGGCAAGCGCCTCCTGCAGGAAGACCGTTTGCGAAACGATTGCGGCAAGTAAAGCGATTCCTGCGCGCTTCAGCCGCTGGAAGCTGCAGTTCGCTGAAAAGCCGTGCCGCCATGGCCCCCTTATTTCCCGTTTTCTAAAACGCAGTAGCATAATATCAACCAATCTCATCGAATACCCTGTATCCTTTCGCTGTAATCAAACCTTGGGATTTCCCTTTTTCAGCGTGGCTTTTTTGCCGCGCGTAACAAAACCGGCCGCGGCCCGCCTAAGGGCACGGCTTCTTATACGTGTATGCGAACTGTGTCTTGCGGTTATTCGTGAAAATCAATTCATCGGATTGCGCATGCTTTTCCAGTTTAGCATTTAAATTTTTTCTGAACAATGGTACAATTGTTACTTGGTATATATGCGCCGCGGTCGTCCGGCGCCATTTTGCGGCGGCTATATTTATGAGAATTTAGAATTATTCCGGCTTTCCTGTACATAAATTAAAACGGCGGATACGCCGTTTCAGTCTGTCAAAAAAGCCTTCTGGATTGTTAAGGGCCGCAGCCCTTAACCTGTTTTTCCGGTTGCGCCGGTTTATTCGGCACAACACCATCGCCCGTTTGGGGCGATTCCTTTGTGCTCTTTGTCGCCCGGAAGCCCGAAAGACGAGAGGCAAAGAGCAGTTATCCCGTCAAAAAGCCGGTCTTTTGACGGTCTCAAACGGTGGATACGCCGTATGCAAAAGGAGTTGACGAATTGGGAACCATAGGGCATGTCATACGCGCGCTTCGCGAATCGGCCGGTTTAAGCCGGAATGAACTCTGCAACGGTATTTGCAGCGAAAAATATCTCTATTTAATCGAAAAGGGTCTGCGTACGCCATCGGCCGAGATCCAGCGATTCATGAGTAACCGGTTGCAGCACAGCATTTTCGATTATTTTGAATATCTGGACTGCCGCGATCCCATACGAACGCGCGCGGTAATCGAAAGACTCGACGACTGCCGATATATGCATATGTTCGACAAGCTGGGTGCCCTGCTCGGCGAAGCCGCCGCTCTGGAAGATTTTCAGCATGAACCCTGGATCTTCGAATACGAACTAAACCGTGTGTTTTACGAAACGATCGGACTGCGCAGATACGCCGCCGGCGTCGCCGATGCGGTGCGGGTACTCGAAGCTATTCCAGCGAAATACCGTTCCGAACTCTTTACGGTAGAACTGCGTCTGCTGCTGCATTTTTGTTACCAAAATCTGGGAAATCCTACCGAAGCAAAAGACGTCCTGCAGCAGGCAAGCGATTTATGCGCCGCCGATTACGGGCCGCCCAGATATGTTAACGTCCGCATCACGACAAAGCTTAACTGGCTCTACTATCGTTTCCAGACCGGGGATTACCAAGCTGCCGTCCGCGAAGGCACGCGGCTCTACCGGTATCAACTGGATGTCCGCCATTACCGGCGGCTGACGATCACATGTTTTTTTATCGCGTTCTCTTACCTTCATTTGCTTCAGGAGGATGGCGCATACTACTGGTTCAAGCAGGGAATCTATCTGCTTCTTGCCACAAAGGTAAAATGCTTCTATTCAATCACTTATTACGACGAATTCTGGGAAATGCTGCACAGCGGCAATATCCCTGCCGTCTGCTTGGCCGAACTGGATGAAATCTACGACGTAACGCCGGGCGCGGCCAAGCGGGATATCGCCAATGCAGTCGCCGTGCGCTCTTTGATACCCCGCGATATCGTGTAACCCGGCGCACATCGATTGCTTCTGAACGCGGCGGTAAAAAAAGAAACTGCCGGATTGAACGGAACCCCGGGAAACGGACATTGAGAAAAAGAGCCTCCTATCGAAGGATAAAGCGAGAGGAGGTTTTATTTGTGTCTAATCAACGGGGTTCAGTTCAGTCGGACAGTTCCCGTTAAGCAGCGATATGCCGGCAAACCTTTCCATTATCGGGTAATCACAAAAGCGGACGCCCCTTTCAACCGCCGGTACGGAAAGTTCCGTTACGCTCGTTTCGCCGCCGGTAAGGCCCCTCGGCCAGCGCCGGCAGATTTTCCGATCGACAGGAGCAGCAATATGCAACGGCAGCGGACGGGTCGGACACGTAGTATTCGAGGTCCCATACGTTGTTGTTTTACCCGGCAATTGCGTTTTACGGATTCGAAAACAGCCTTTTTTTCTGTACCGAAGCCAATCGGGAAACTGCAGCTATGCGCTATTTACAGATAATATCGGCGATACGTTTGCATGCCCTGCCGTCACCATACGGATTGGACGCATGCGCCATCGCTTCATAGGCGGACCGGTCCGTAACAAGCCGGCTAAACTCCTCGTAAATAGTTTCTTCGTTTGTACCGATCAGCTTCAGCGTTCCTGCGGCAATCCCCTCGGGACGTTCGGTCGTGTTACGCAGAACCAACACAGGTTTACCCAAGCTGGGCGCTTCCTCATGAATCCCGCCGCTGTCGGTAAGGAGCAAGTAACTTCGCGCAAGGAAATTATGAAAATCCAACACGTCCAACGGTTCGATTATGTGAACACGCGCACCGTTTCCCAGCGTTTCCGCCGCGGCCTGCCGTATCACCGGGTTCATATGGATTGGATAAATAACCTTCAGATCGTCGTGTTCGTCAACGACGCGCCTGACCGCCCGGAATATATTTCGCATCATTTCCCCAAGGTTTTCCCGGCGGTGTGCGGTCAGTATGACCAGCCGGCTCCCCTTCGCCCAGTCCAGTTCGGCGTGTGTGTAATCCTTCCGGACCGTGGTTTGCAACGCGTCGATCGCGGTATTTCCCGTTACAAAGATGCTCTCCGGCTTTTTCCCTTCCCGAATCAGATTGTCCCTCGACATATCGGTCGGCGCGAAGTTGTATTTTGCGATGATACCGACAGCCTGCCGGTTGAACTCCTCCGGAAAAGGGGAAAATATATCGTATGTGCGCAGCCCGGCCTCCACGTGCCCGATTGGTATCTGCAGATAAAAGCAGGCGAGCGCGCTTGCAAACGTAGTCGACGTATCCCCCTGCACCAGCACCACGTCCGGGGCTTCCTGTTCCAGAATCTTTTTGATCCGGTTCAGGATATTGGTCGTCACATCAAACAGCGTCTGCCTGTCCTTCATGATCGACAGGTCATAATCCGGCTGGACCCGAAAAACCTCCAGTACCTGATCCAGCATTTCCCGATGCTGTCCGGTGACGCAAACCAGAGTCTCTATGCCGCTTCGCCGCTTAAATTCGTTTACCAGCGGACACATTTTTATGGCTTCCGGCCGCGTTCCGAAAATCAGCATAACCTTCTTCATGATCGAGCACCTCTTAACATTCTTTCTTTATAGTTCAATATCCGTAACAAAAAAACTTAGATTCTTGCTTTGCGCCGGTCTTGCTCATCCCTGCCATAGCACGGGCAGTTCGTCGAGCGTCAGCATCATATCGCTTTCGTATACGTCTATAAAGTGCCGCCGTTCATTATATTCGTACGAAATTTTACCGGTTTTCGGGTTTACCACAAACTTATCGCTCCATGTGATGAAAAAAAGCCACCGTGCGTTATCGGCTGCCAGCCGTTCGGGTGCGGGAATCGCTCCGTTTTCCGTCAGCCCGATCATCTTTTGCGCGTCGGTATAGTGCAGCGCCTTGTAGAGCAGGTTATAGAGACTTTCATAGTCGTAAGGGTCCGCGTAGGCGTCCTCGCCAATGACGTCCACATATTCGTCTCCCGGGTACCAATCGGCAGCCTGCCCGTTATACACCCAGATGAGATTGTTGAGCCTATGCACGTTTGTCAGTCGGTCGTACATCAGTTTCCAGAGCGTTTTATAGTTTTCCGCACCGTAAGCGCCCCACCAGAACCAGCCGCCGCTCGCTTCGTGCAGCGGTCGCCACAGCACCGGGATATCCTCGTCCGCCAGCCGTTTGAGTTGCAAGGCTATCGCGTCGATGTCCCGCAACAGCAATTGGTACCCCTCCGGATCGCTCCCGTTGAGCGCCGCTCCCAGATCGAACGTCGTCGCCGAAGCATTATACCCCTCCCACCATGGCTCGGCATCCGAGTCGATTAAACCGTCGGGCGCGTTCCAATGCCAAACAAGCGTCAGTATACCACCCATGCGGCCCCACTCGAGCGCATATTCCACAGCGTTCGTTTCTGCGCCGTGTTCCACGCGGCTCGGGGAATAGTCCATCAGATCGATTCCCAATACGGCCGGGTATTTCCCAGTCAGATTATTAATCGCCCTCACTTCCGGCGAATTGACCCCCTTGTCGGAAGCATACTGCCCGCAAAGCGTGTACGAACCATAGATTGTCTGGAGATACCGAAATAGATACACGGTGTTATCCGATGCGCTTGGATTGACCAGCGAATAAGAGACGCGGTATACTCCGTCGTTCAGTCCCGCGGAAGCGCGAACGGCCATATGATCGATATAGATATAACCCCGTTTCCTCTCTACCGAGACAGTATTCGAGCCGGCGGCCAGCGTTACAAGCACGACGCTGTTTTCGTAATCGTTTCCTGCAGTTTTCAGCACGCCGTTCAGCGTCCGGCCGTTCACGACGACGTTGTTTTCGCTCTCTCCGTATTCTCCTGCCGTCGAAAAAACCAGTTCATAATATCCGGACGCCGGAACATCTACACGAAATGTCAAGTTGGCTTTCCCGGATATCCAAAGTCCGACGGCCTGCCCGCCGGACGGCAGGTCAAACGTGTCCAGACCGTTCATCAGCGCGTCCTCCGCCTCGTAACGCGTTTCCGGATAAACCGCCGCCGGTGAGGCGGTCGGCAAGGCGGACGAAGCCGCCTCCTGAGAAGCAGCTTCGCCGTTTGTTTGCCCGGTACTCCGTATCGCAGCGGGTTGTTGCGTTGCAGAACCGTCTGCCGGGATATCCGACTCGTCCTGTCCTTGCCCTGCAGCACAGGCCGCGAGCAGGACGGCCGTCCCGGCGGCTGCATAAAATAGCATTCGTTTTACGAACATAACTTCCCCTGAATCACCCGGCAGCAACGGCGCGGATTACACGTCGTACTGCATGGAATCCTTCGCCGACTGGAGCAGTTCCATCACGCTCTTTTGTCCTTCGTCGTCAAACGCCATACCGATGCGCATATCCAGGACCAACTGCCGCGTATTGAGGATATCGCTTGTGTTGATCTGCGCAATCGCTTCCTTCAGCCGGCCGTGGATCACGCTGAGGCCCTCTTTTCTCGTGAGCATCAGCATTGCAAACAGGATGTCGCTGTCGTCGAGCTGATACAGCTCGTCCTCGGCCCTCGTGGCATTGCGAATAACGCCGATCACTTCCATTACGACCTGCTGCATGCCTTCCCTGCGGCTCAGGCTCTCGATCTCCTTTTGGTACTTAAACTGGATGACAACAACACCAAAGCCAATATCGTAGCGTTCAGCGATGCTCTTATAAATGCCGGCGTCGTTTTCAAACGCACGCAGGTTCTTAAGCTTGGTATCTTCGTTGAGCGTGGAAATGCTGACCAGTTTGTTGTCCAGGTCCGTAACCATGCGCTGCAGCTGTGCTGTTGACATGGTAAACAGCGAAAACGCCGTTGTCAGCGCAGGAGACATTACGATCCAGAAATACACGTACGGACGAACGACGACACCCTTCGTAACGCTCTGAATAATCACATACGTGATGTAGGCGAGAATGAGCGTCGTGTTGATGATCAGCCCCAATGTCAAGTTCGTGAAGTACGTGATGAGCACGATGATGAATACCGCGGCGGCGATGAGAAAATTGTCCATCAGATACTCTTTCTGATAGATCAGAAAGACGAAATAGACAAAGATCAGCACAACCAGCAGTATAAAACTCAAATCCGTTTGCAGGTTTTTCCGTAATCTCCTCATTTGTTTTTCCTCCTATACCTGAGCACAATGAAAACCGTTGCCGCCGCAAGGATGACAAGGACGGCGGACCCGACATAGAGCAGATTCAGAACATCCGTACGATCCGCGAGCGTCTGCGCCGCTTCCTCCTGCTGCGCATTGTCTTCCTTGAAACGGTACTGGAAAATCTCGTCGCTGTCCGCAACGAAACCGTCCCCGTACAATGCCCACAGTTTCGTTGAATCCCCGAAATAGTCGAGCGCGTTTTTCAAGTCCGCCTCGTTGGTGCTGGCGATGACCAGAACCGCGTTGCGCACGCCGGAATACGGCGATTCTATTATCTGCGCGCTCGCAACCGACTTTGCGTAGGTTTCCTCCAGCAGCAGTTTCTCGTTGGAACGGATCCCGACGCCGTCGTCGTTGAACTGGAAGAACAGCTCGTCGTTTAGCGCTTTGACCACTGCGTTGTTGGCCGGCGTACCGACCGCAATGATATTTTTATCCTCTAAATCGCCCGGTTGCGAAGCCCGAACAACGCTCAAGTCGCCCGTGTTGTATTGCAGATACTGCCCGATCGTAAGCATGAAATTGCCCATAAGGGTCAAATCGATATCGTTGTTGCTTTCCGGCAGGACCACCACGGTGTTATTGAACTCGCCGGACGAGATAAACGGATACGGATAATTGTCAAAAAGGAAATACGGTACCTCGACGGAGTTGAGCTTAAGTGCAGATTCGCTCGAAATATACGCCCAGGGCGTTTCCTCCTGCCGCAGCGTGCACCAGAGGTCCTGAATCTCCAGATCGAATGCAACGGTGAGAGTAAAACTCCCTGTCACATTGATATCCGTCGGAATATTGAGCACAAGCACATCTCCTTCGGCTTTGGCTTCCGAGAGCTTCTGGCTGCCGATCGGCACGTTGTTGACATACACCGTAACCAACGAACGCTGGAAGTCCAGGTTTTCGGAATAACGAAAATGCAACTCCAGCTCACTGCCGTAGGAGAGCTGACGGTTGTTTGCAAAGTTGATGAAATAATCCGCCTTCTGACGGAACGGGCCGTCCAGATAGGTGCCGGTTGTGGTGAGCGACGTATATTGCGCAACACCCTCTTTGCGCATCAGCACATCCTCGTCCTCTGAAATACGCTTGACCGTATTTTTCAGCTGGTACATCACCGAGCTGTTGCCAAGCTCCGCGGCCGCCTTATCCAGGCCGGCGCCGTCGTTCGCAGTTACGACAAGCACGTTGGGTTTGCCGGGAAGCAGCATGAGCGTCGCGCCGGAAGCGCTGACGCCGCCGCCTTCTTCCACGGCGGTCTTAATCTCGGCGGGAAGGTTTGCCGGTTTCGCGATGTAGATAACGTACTTTTTATCCTTCAGGTACGTCATGCTGTCCGCCGCGAACAGGTCGATGTTCTGGTAATCCTTCGTCGCCTTACTCGAAACGCCCGCAAGCGTGGTAAAAGCCGCATCCAGTTCGTCGTCGTCAAACCCGGTTGCAATCGCCACCGCGCTCTGGCTGTTTTCCAGCGCGTCAATGGAAGTAAAGCAGGAATAGAACTGATCGATCGTCTCACAGACCGCGGCAGGCGTGTAGGAAACCTCGATGGACGATTCGCTGAAGACGTTCATCCAGTTTGCGCTCGTCACATCGTCCACGCAGGGCAGTCCGTTATACGTTCGGATATACCCTTCGATCCGGATGATGTTATACCCCTGTACGATGTGCTCCACCGGAATCTTGACGGTAAGCGTTCGCCGCAGTCCATCCGTAACCGGCACGTTTTCCGTATAGAAGCGCACTCCGTTGATGGAGATGGTGATGGACGAAAGCACTTCGGACACAATTTGTGTGGTGGAGAAACTCAGCGTAAACTGCGCGTCCTCAACGTCCCAATCGTCAACGTTGAATCCCTGGGTGACTTCCGAAAAAAGCCCTACCAGGTAAGAATCCGATCCAAACGTTGTCGTGGAAACAAGGCTGTTCGGACCAACCAGCAACTCCGGGCTTGGCGAAGGCGTCGGCTCGGCGTCCGTCTGCTCCGGCGAAACGGTTGGCGTTGGCTCGACCGTTTCGGGTTCCCCCAGGCAACCGCTGTCTGCGCGCGCCGCAGCCAATGGCACCGCCGTCAGCACCAATAGCGCGGCAATTGTTACCAGGATCGTCCTTTTCATATAACATCATACTCCTTCCGCTCTCGTTCGGGATTGTCGTACATGTAAAAACGCCATTGTCTCCGTGCCGTTTTTATGCCCGGCACGCAGGGTGTGCCTTCCGGCCCGTTTCGCCAATCTAGAACCGTTCGGTCTTATACCAGCGGAACCCGCGCTTGAAGATTACGTCGATCAGATACTGCACCAGCCCGTAGGCCGCGACTACCATCCAGAACTTGGCATAGGTAAAGTACATCAGCATCGTAATCAGCAGATTGGAGAAACGCACTTCTCCCTTTTCCGTAGTCAGCGTAATAAACACCGTGATGACAAACAGGCATATCGCCATCAGCCACAGCAGACCGCTCAAGTTTGCCAGGGTCAGTGTAATCAATCCAAGCGCATTGAGCAGGAACAGCGAGTCGGAAATAATCAGCGCGCCCAGCAGGATAAAATACACGGACATAAAGTACAAAACGTCGAACTTCACACGAAACTGTTTGAATCTGAACAGCGTGGGGAAGTTTTTCAAAAGCACATAGAGATTCCCCTTGACCCAGCGTACGCGCTGGCGAAACCATACTTTAAGCGTTTGCGGCTCCTGCTCCCATGTGACGGAATGCGGCACGAATTTGATCTTATATCCCATCGCATAAATGCGGAAACTTAGCTCCGTATCCTCCGCCATGGCCTTTTCGTCCCATCCGCCGATTGTATCGAGTATGCTCCGGCGAATAATGAAATTTGTGCCGGGAATCGTACAGAGGTTGAACATCTGCCAGCGTCCCGCCTGCGCCATCCATTGAAACGAGAGCGTTTCTATATTGATGAACCGCGTCAGGAGGTTTGTGTCGCGGTTGCGCGTACGAAACTTGCCGATAACCGCCCCGAGGGTCTCGTCGTGTTCTATCTCCGCGACCAAAAGAATCAGCGCGTCCGGTTCCGGCGTGTTGTCCGCGTCATACACGGCAACGTATTCGCCCTTGCTCTGCTTAAGGCCAATGTTAAGGGCGTTGGATTTCCCCTTCCCGCCGGTAGCCGCGTCGGTGTTGATCACGTGCAGCGCACGTCCGGGGAACCGTTTTTGCAGCCCCATAAGCAACTCATAACTCGCGTCCGACGAATTGTCGTTGATCACGATGATTTCGTAGCTCTCGTGCGGGTAATGCAGACGCAGAAGCGATTCTACCGTATGCTCGATGACACGCGCTTCATTATGCGCCGGGACGAGGATGCTCACGAACGGATGCCCTTGCAGAACTTTCGGTTTTTCCCGCGTGGTTCTAATATAGTAAATATACCCTGCCACAACCAGCACCTGGTTGACCATGAGCAAGGCCCATATGCATATCAGCGCTATTAAACCCAGTAAGTCAACGTTAACCATAACATAACCGCCCTCGTTTCCTTCGGCGCTCTTTCAGTCCATCGCCGCGATTGAACATATATAGCCGGTTTCCCGGGTGCAATCGTCATGCCGTCCACTGTCTGCCGAACCGCTTCTCAGAATACGGCCCGCACTCAGCGTTTCCGTTTCTTCTTAATAAACTTCTCACGGTAGAGCCGGTATCCGATCACAATCAGTCCGAGCACGCTTACCGCGCTGATGATTACGATCACAAACAGCACCTGGTTCCCCGTATCGACAAGGAACGCATACCGCCGCTCCGACACTTCGCGGTATTGAAATTCGGCGTCCGCAGGCTGCTGATCGTCTGTGTATAAATTGCTGGAAGTATACCGCCGGTAATCGCCGATCTGGAGCCATTTGCGGTTGATCTCGGCGACTGCCGCATCCAGTTCCTCCTCGTCCTTAAACACGTTGAATGTTAGCAGCGTATCGATCGGCAGCGTGATGAACAGCTCGTTCTGCGGCAGCATGCCGGAAAGCGCGGCCAGCGAAATGCCGTATGGCGTGACCGTCTCTTCATAGATCACAACGCCGTTATCGACGAACGTTTGCTGCGCCTGTTCCAGCCGGACGTCCAACGGATCGCCGACCAATTCGTTGCCCGTCTCCAAAGGCGCATGCATGATCACGGATCCTCCAATGGACTGAATGTAGCGCAAAACGTTTGCGTAACGCTTAAACGCCGGGTACTCCGTGTTGTAATACACCGGCATAACGCTGACAATGAACGGTATGCCGTTTTCATACAGCTTCTTTGCTGTCAGCCGCAGCATATCCAAATCGTCGAACGGATATACTTCATCGATCATAACATACATCTTCCCGCCGTCCCTGCGTCCGAAGTAACGGTTCAGCATCTGCCCGACGGCGAACGCTGAAAGATTGTCCGCTCGCAGATAAGGCGCATACAAAACCGCATCCGTCACCACGCACAGCGGGTATGTATTACCGTTGATTAGGACGCTGCCGATCGTCTGGCCGCTGTATTCCGTAATATACGGTACGCCCGGATCTAGGGTTACCGTTTCCTTGTTGGTATATACGTCCAGCTCGGCGGTTACGGCGTTGGTAGTCCTTTTGATATCGACGCCGGGGATGGTAACGAACGCGTCTCCCACGCAGGCGACGCGCTTTCCCATCTCCAGCGCCTCCGTCAGCGGCGTGTTGTCCTGCAGAACGATATAGTCGTAGTCTTCCATCATACTTTGCTCGTATTCCACGATATTCAGCGCTTCTACTTGCTTTCCGCAGGCGGTAATCAGGCTTGCAAGGATGGCCATCTTGTCTTTCTCATGATAAATCAACAGCACCTGGTCCGAATCCGCACGCGCGGACCGCACAGGAACAAACGCCAGCATGACGGCTGCGATGATGATAAAGACGACGGCTTTTCTGATCATAAGCATCCTCTCGCCGGAGCCGCCGTTATCGCCGCAGCGGCTTCCCGTTCCTTTCTGGTCTGACTTCGCCTAAGCCCGGTATGCCAGCAACGCCATAAGGTTGTCGAACGCATACAGGTCGAGCGTCTGCGCATTTGCGAACGCGCCGAAGACCTCGCTGTCCGCGTCGAGCACCTGAAACCTGTTCATCTGCTCCAGGCTTGCTTCATAGAACTCTTCGTCCCCCACGGCTTTTGCGATACGCGCGCAGATAGCGTAAACCGCCGTGGATTCCACCCGCCCTGCATTTGACCCGTCGATACGGTAACCACCGTATAACGTACCGCCCGCAACATGCCGCTTGATATACGCAAGACTGCTCTGGGGGCATTCCCCGACACGTGCCAGGTTGAGTATCGTCAGGAGCGACTGGACGGTGACGACGTCCTCTTCGGTGTATGTGCCGTCCAAATAGGAATACGCCCCCGCGTACAACGGGAATTCCTCTCCAAGGTATCCGCCCTTCAGCACGCCCAGCATCTCCTCGTAAACGAACGTCCATCTCTCATCTCTCCGCGCCAGCATCCGCATCGTGTCGAGATCGAGATAACATAATGTCACGGAATCGTCCGCCGCACCGTATCGTTCGTCGTAAAAATCATACACTCGCGCTCCGCTGACATTCGTTCGGTAGAGGCGTTTCGCATAGGTAGCGGCAGTTACGTCATAGTGTCCGCCAAAAGCCTCTTGTGCCAGCAGCAGGGCGCGGACGACGCGCATATCGTCCAAGAAGGCATTCACGGGGTATGCGCCGTCCTCAGGCGAATACCGGTAGGACAGGATCCATCCCGTATCCAGCCGCGATTTCACAAACTTGAGCGAATCGTCGAACAGCGCCTGATCCCGTATCTCCACGGTGTAGAGCATCCATAATCCCATGGATTCCGAGAGTACCTGTGCGCCAGTTGCGAGTTCCGAATCCGGCGCTTTGTCCAGATAGTTCGTCCGCATGCCTCCATCGCCGCTCAGCATGTGTTCCGACATAAACCGATAGCAATACGCTTCACGCTCCGGCATTCCGGCCGTTTCCGCGGCCACCGTTTCCGCCTGGTCCGCGCCGGACGGCAGCGCCTGCACCCCATTCGAGCAGGAGACCAAAAAGAGCAGCAATCCCGCAAGGAAAACCATCGCGCGTTTTCTCATAATTCACCTGCCGTCACGTGTTTTTATAAATCGCGCGGTCTCCGTTCGTTTCGGCCGGCGGTTCAGGCATCGCATGTTTCTCGCGTCTGCGCCGGTATTTCTCGTCAAAGAAGCGGACCACATTGGCAAACATGATCACGTTCACCAAGTCGAACGCGACGTTATAAAGAAAGATATGTTTCGCAAGGTCCGCGTCCCCGGCGCCGACGACGGAAACCACAATCTGCGACAGCCCGATCGCGATCAGTCCAAGCACCATCAGAAGCTTCCGTGGCTTTTTATATAGCAACGCAAGCATCACGCCTGCCCAGAGGACGATAAAACCGAGCGTTTTAGGCGTATAGGCGAGTTTGAGCCTGCTGTACAGCGCGAACGTATCCGTAACCGTATCGGGCGGATATCCGGCGGACGCCTCGTAATTCCCCATGCTCGGGCGGTTGCGGTACGCGCTTTTCGCGGCGAGTTTTAACATCTCGAAAAACGAATTTGGGTTTTCCGCATAATACTTCATAACAGACAAAACGTTGTAATGGCTGTAAAAATTGTCTATCAGAAGCTCGTTTTCCGGATCGATCTCCGGATATTTATCAAAGTAGATCGTACCGTCAAGCAGTTCGTATTGGCTGTCGATATCGAAAGCTTCCAGCGTCTGAGACGGATCTTCGGACGTCATCATAACGCCGCGCGTCATGGAATGATACAAGTTGATGTTTGTGAAGCTCTCCGAGATCAGCAGATACGTCAGCGTTCCCGTCGCGATAAGCGCAGCGGCAAACACAACGATCATAGACCGGAAAATCTTGCCGCTCCCTTCTCTGTAGAAAAGAAATATCATAACGCCCAGCAATAGGCCGATCGGTGCGAACTGCTGTTTGGAAAACGTCAGCACCATACCGTTGACCAGGAATACGACGAGCAGCACGGTAGCGTTATAGCGCCTGTCGATAAACAACAGCAGGCTCGTAATGCAGGCCAGCAGACTGATAAACGCTACCGGTTCTGCGTAAAACGAACTGAAATATGCAGTGTACCCCGTATCCAGAAACACAAAGATAACAACCGCCCCGATCAGAAGCGCGCCGACAAGCGTCAGGCGATTGGTCAGGTAGTCCATGAAGAAATAGAGTACCACCATGAAATAGACCGACAGCACCGCGGCGAGGCAGCGCAGGTCAAACACGCCGTCGTTTCCGCTCAGAAGCCTGTCGAGCCATATGGCCGGATGTATCAGCAGAAACTGTGAAGAATAGACGCTCGTGCCGTACTCGTTGAAATACTCCATGATGCCGTAATCTTTGATATAGTAACCGTTATAGAGAAGTTCGCTGTTCTCCGGCAGGTCGTAGAGTCCCTGCGCATACGTCACGCGCTGGAAATCGCCGTTGTCCTCCATGCCGATATAGGGCGGGAGAAACAGCACAGCCACGATAACGATAACCGCCGCCAGCACCGTAAGCGCGGGAACACATTTATGCAGTTTTCGCGTTTGATGCAGCATGGCGTTTCTCTTTCCTATTTCTGCGCAGTCACGTTTGCGATACAGCGGTAAACTTCAAACAGGTTTCCGCTGCTCTGCCCGTCCACCCGCTCCACACGAACGGTGTCTGCGTCGATCACCTCTAAGACCGGCGACATCGCGTCATATTTTGTGTTGTACAGCCAATCGCCCGCCTTGAGGCCGTGTGCCGTTACCTTCACAACGGTCCCATTTGTGCCGTCTTCCGCCAGCAGGCCGTCCTGCTGTTTTTTCAGCAGCGCCACTTCGTCTCCCGGCGATTGCCCGGGAATATCCCCGTCGGTATACTCGAGTATATATGCGTTGACCTGCCGCACATGCCGGATTGCATTGTCGCGTGTAAGATTGACCACTACGTCGCCCGTGTCGAGCAGATGGTACGCTTTTTTGAGTATATGGGACGTAGTCGTATACAGGTCCTCGCTGAACGGCGCGTTGAGGTCCTTTGTGGTGTTAAACGGCATAATCGGCAGCCCGTTCTGATCGAACAGGTCCGCTTTGGGATAATTGCTCCAAGCGTAACGCACGCCGTGTGGCACGATCACTTCGTCGTTCCAAACCAGCAGCACATCATCCTCCACCCTTGCGTCGGCGTCTACCCAGGTTCCATCCGCTTTCATCACCTCGAAGTCGCGCGTGCCGTCCACCGTTTCGTCCAGGGTGAGCGACGTTGCATTAAAGCGGATCGTATATATACTCTTATTTCGCTCATAGCTCGTCATGACCGAACTCTGCATGCCTAGGTCCTGCCCGTATACCAGATCCATTGCAAGGTATGCAAGGCGCTTCCCGATCGGCTGCTTCTCGGTGGGGTGGATTTCCTGCGGGTCGCTGTCCGCAAGATCGACCGTCGTTACAATCCCAACGTTTTCCATTGTATTCGCTACGCGCATCTGTACTTCCCGAATATACGGCCAGCTGTCGTTATCCTGGCCATAGTTGTCGCCATAACCGGAAATCTGAACCAGCAGCACAGGCAGCGCTTCGTCGCAGAACGACTGCCGCACGCCCCAGATATAGTCGCGCAGGAGCGGTTCGTACATATACTGCAGTTGGGTGCTGTTCTCCCCCTGGTAATACAGCAGCACGCTCGCACAATAGGGCGTAATGCCCTCCATGTACCCGTTCCAGAATCCGGACTGGATGAACTCATCGTCCTTCTGGACGAAACCGTTTTTGTCATTTACACATTTCGGCATAAACATTTCAATGCTGGTGCCGCCATAGGTCATTTGGATGATGCCGATCTTAACGTTCTGCAAATCGGCATTCAGCTCGAGCAGTTGATCGGCATAATACACGCCGATCGCGCTTGTAGCGCCAATAATATATGCGCTGTACGGATCGTTTACCGCTTCCCACTGGTTTGGCAGCAAATAAGTCGGCTGCGTTGCAACGACACTGGCGGGGCGGTATACGCGGATTACGTCTCTTTCCCCATACTTCGACAGCATTTCCCGTACATGATCCGTTTCGGCTATCGTCATTTCCGCATTCGACTGGCCCGCAACAACGACGACTTCTCCGATATAAATCCCCTTGTACTTGTAGCTGAAGCCCGAATCGCTGATGGTGAGCGCATGCGCCCCCCCGTACGGCTGCGCGGGGAATTCCACGCTCCAAAATCCGTTGATCACTTTTGCGGTTTGCCGCATAATGCCGAGGGTAACCGTCACGGTGTCCCCGCTCATGCCTTTTCCGGTGATGGTTATCGGTTTACCCCCTTGAAGCACCGCGTAATCCGAATACACGGACGGCACGGTCAAAACGGAATTCTCCACACGCAGACGGGCATCCGCCGCAAGGGCGAAGATACGGAGCAGGTCGCTTCGCATCAAAACGTCTTCGCCGTTAAACCGGTTTTGATCGTCCAGCAGTATATAACTGTTCTGCACCGCATAGTAAACCGCGTCTGCATACGCCGTTTCCAGCCGGTCGGCATATAAAGACTTATATTTGGATGTTCCCGGTTCGCCCGGCAGCATGCTCTGTATGATGACGGCGGCCTCATACCGCGTAACAGGGCGGTCGTAATCCGTTTGTCCGCCGACGCGTGTATTTCGGAATAGGCTCTCATAGGAAGCTTCGACAAACGAATCCATCGTTTGACCGGCAAGCATATGCTCGCCGTTATAATAAAGCGCAGTCGCCAGGAATTCCTCCACGCTCACGACCGACTCGAAATCGATGCGCCGCTGTTGCGGCAGCAATACCCCGTGATTAACGAGGTAGCGCAGCTGATCGGCATACGCCGTGTCTTCTCCGAGAACGACGGGCGTGACGGCCGAACTCTCCAGCTGTGCGCGCAGCATTTCATAGCTCTGCAAATCGTATAGTTTAACATTGTCAAATTGCACGCATGGGGCTACGCCCCAGCCGGCCCCCAGGTTGCCGGAAATGCCGAGCGCGGGACCCGTAGCGCTCTGCAGAATCTTATATTCGGAAGAATCGGTATATTCCAGTAATGGTGAAACGCTCTGCGAATACCGGTCCGCGCCGTCGATATAAAACACGATGTGTACGTTCCCGTCCTCCGTGTTTTCAATAAGCAGCCGCGCTGTATAGTCTACGTTCTCCTTGAGCAGGAAAGACGCCTCGGCAAGCGGCGCCGTACCGCTCGGCGCATTGGTGTTGGTTATGGACCACTTGCAGCGAATCAAGTTGGAGTTATAATCGCCAAGCTGCTGAACGACATAATAATTTACCGCGTAATATTTTGTAACCTCTTCGTCCGCCGTTCGCGGAATAACCCGGAAAATCGCCCGGCTTTCATTGCCTTCATTCGCCATTCTCTGGACGTTCACGGTAAACGTCATGCCGTAGCTCTCGTTGCCCTGCATATACTTTTTGAGCAGCGCGTATTGCTGATTGACCGCCAGTTGCTGATCCTTGCCCGACAGCTGGAGCCGTCCGCTTTCCGTGATAACGTTCTGCGTCCCACTGCCGACGCCGCCGTACCAGCACGTTCTTCCGTTCTGGTCGAGCAGGCGCGGCCCGTCCAGCGAACTGCCGCTGAAGTCATCCTGATAAAACGGCTGTATGGACGGCCAGGATATCTCATAGGCGTCGGAAAAATCACCCGTGTTGTCGCTTTCCAGCCGCTGCATTGCACCGTTTTCGGTCAAAATCGTATACAGCGTTTCGCCGCCGCCGGCGTTCGCAAACAGCGCGTAATAACAAATGTCGAACGCTTCATTTACAGAAAGCGTATCGCCATCGCTCGTATTGTCGTTCAGCAAAACACCCGTTTCCCTTGCAATTTCAACGGCATTGTCGCGGTCGACTTCCCTCGCCGCACCGCTCACGCTTCCCATTGCACGTAGCAAAAAAACGAGAAACGATTTCTCATCGCAAATCTCGTTTTCCATGAAGTAGTTGTTCGTGACGCCTTCTATAATACTATTGTGATATAAGTATCCGATCAACTGCATAGAATCGTCGGACAAATCCACGTATGGGTGCGAGTAAAATGTGTCTTGCGCTTTTTCACTCAGCCCAGTTATATCGGCGACCATTTGCGCTGCCACTATACGCGTTAAATAAAGGTCCGCACTGTAAGCATCCGCCGTAATCAGCCCGTGAGAGATAAAGTATTGGGCGGAACTGTTCAGGTCGCCGTTAGCAGGTGTCGCGGTGTCGCTCGCTTCATTCCGGCCGGTTGATTCGGCCAAATTCGAAATATCCTCTGCGGGAGGGCTATGTCCGCAAGCAAACAGAAGAGATAATACTCCCAGAAAAATCGCTATACTTAGTCCGCCGAATCTTCTCTTCCTCACTGTTTATTCACCTACTATTTCGATAGATAAAAGTTTGTTTATGATTATAGCATAAATAATATATAAAAATCTACCAATATTTCATTGTAACAATACGTCTTCTTCTAGTATTTCATGTTTTTTCATGCATGTCGCTTGTTTTCAGCACTATATCGAAACTGCGGGTATGCATCTTCGTTTGCAATCGCCCAGATTGGAACAACGCTTCTCCATCCAGCCGATTCGGCAGCATCGCATAAGCGGCGGCCGGTGCGCAGCCGATCGGTAGCGGCGCGGTCTTCCGTCTTCAAGCCAGCCGGAACCAGCGCAGCGCTCTGCGAATATTAGCTCGCCTTGCAACAGCCTCGCCGCATGCGCGCGCAACGGATAATGGATAAATTACTTGGCCGCCGGAACCAGCGCAAACAGTTTGTTTGACGGCAGAATAATGCCGCACGACGCCTGTTTTTTCGAAATATACGTTATCCGATCCGTTTCGCGACCGGACCGAACGCTGACTTGCCCGCATATTCCGCCGCGGTTCCCAGCTCGTCCTCGATCCGCAGAAGACGATTGTATTTTGCGACGCGGTCGGTACGCGAGGGCGCCCCTGTCTTGATCTGACCGGCGTTGGTCGCAACGGCGACGTCCGCGATCGTGGTGTCCTCCGTTTCGCCGGACCGATGCGAAATCACGGCGGTATAGAGCGCGCGCTGCGCCATCTCCACCGCTTCCAGCGTTTCGGTCAGCGTACCGATCTGGTTGACCTTGATGAGGATGGAATTCGCGCAATCCTCCTCGATGCAGCGTGACAGCCGCTTTGTATTTGTGACCAGCAGATCGTCGCCGATAAGCTGCACTTCGCCGCCGAGCGCTTTGCGCAGATTCCGCCAGCCTGTCCAGTCCTCCTCGGCAAGACCGTCCTCAAGCGAAATAACGGGATACTTTGCGCAGATATCCTGCCAGTAAGCGATCATCTCGTCGCAGGAGCGCAGAACGCCCGTCTTCCAGAACAGGTATTGCCCCTCTTTCCCCGCCGCCTTGGCTTCTTCAAACATCTCCGTGGCCGCCGCGTCGATCGCAAGCATGAAATCCTTTCCAGGCGCAAACCCGGCCCGCGAGATCGCTTCCAGCAGGGTTTCCAACGTTTTTTCCTCGCCGGAAAGATCGGGTGCAAAACCGCCTTCGTCCCCTACGGAAGTATTCAGGCCTTTTTTCTTTAGAATTGCTTTTAGCGTGTGAAACACTTCCGATCCCCAGCGCAGTCCTTCGGAAAACGTCGGCGCGCCGACCGGCATGATTAAGAACTCCTGGCTCGAGATGTCGTTGTCGGCATGCTTCCCGCCGTTGATTACGTTCATCATCGGCACGGGGAGCGTATGCGCGTTCGCCCCGCCGATATAGCGGTACAGCGGAAGTCCGAGCGCATTCGCGGCGGCGGCCGCCGCCGCGAGCGACACCGCGAGAACGGCGTTCGCGCCCGCTCTGGATTTATCCGGCGTTCCGTCGGCCGCCAGCATGGCAAGATCGATCTCACGCTGGCTTGTAACGTCCATTCCAATCAGCGTCGGCGCAAGCAGTTCGGTCACGTTTTTCACTGCTTTGCGTACGCCTTTTCCCATATAACGGTCTTTATCGCCGTCGCGCAGTTCCAGCGCCTCATACGCGCCGGTCGACGCACCGGAGGGGACTGCGGCACGGCCGACGATGCCGCAGCTTGTGGTAAGCTCCGCCTCCACGGTCGGATTCCCTCGCGAATCCAGGATTTCTCTCGCCGTAATGCCTGCAATTGCATGATGCTTCATATCCGCAAGCCTCCTTTTTTTATCTGGTTGACTTATCTATAAAGTATCACACAGCATCCCTTTGTCAAGAAAAAAACGTGCTCTGCGCCGCTCGGACGCGCTCTTCAAGAGAAATACGGCCTAGGGTGTGTTTCAAAAGTCTGAAAGATGCAGTTTTGCTGGACCGGCTTGCAGATTGAGGCGATAAACGCAGGCGCAGTGGTGCTGCGGCGAGGCTTTTCAACAAGAATATGCATGTCGAGGCGGCGGTAATGCGCTTTTGTGATTTTAGAAACACACCCCAGCGCCCGCCGCGGACGTTGTGTGGAAAAAGTGTATCTTGTATAATGAAAAAAAACACGGAGGCAAACGCTATGGGTTTTTTGAGGAAACTGCTTGGTATTGGCGCAACCGTCGGCGCGACAATCGCGGCGGTCAAAGTTGCCGACCAATATAAGGAAAACAATCCCGACGGCGTGAAGGACGTCAACGGAGACGGCAGGGTGGATGCAAAAGACGTCTTCTCGGAAGTCACCCGTGCCGCCGCCGAAGTTTACACCGAAGCCGCGGCCAACGTGAAGGAGCGCGCGCCGGAAATCGTCCGGCAAGCAAAGGAGACCTTCGGCGGCTCCAGCACAGGCGACTGAGTTTGCCGGAGCGGCATATTTGGGAGCTTAGGGTGTGTTTCTAAAGTCTGGAAGATGCAATTTTGCTGGATCGGATTGCAGATTGAGGCAAAAAACGCAGGCGCAGTGGTTCTGCGGCGAGGCTTTTTAACAAGAATATGCAGCTTTAGACGGCGAAAATGCGCTTTGCGGATTTTGGAAACACGCCCTAACGCGCAGTTTTTCCGTTTTACCCGTGCGCTCCCTGTGCGCAGCATTCTTCGGCCGCCGCAAAATGCGAGTGCGGCAGCAGGATGCTGTTTATCGCGTCGCCGCGCCCGACTTGCGTCCGAGATTGAAACCTCTATTCAGCAGCGGTTTCCGCCTCTTAGATAACCGTTCCTCTCTCTTCATAATGCATAGTGACGCTGCTGCTTTGCATGGATTCCGCATGCTTTTACGAGCCAAAGGCTGTGGTTTTTAACAATCCCGGACGATGATAAATACTGATGGCGCGGCTTTCGGCCGCGCCGTGTTTTCTCCATATAAGCACGCTGCGTCTATTCGATAAACCGCCGCAACGCCTGCATGATCCCCACAGTATTCGCAACGATCATATCCGCGCAGTTGTCCGGCAAGGACGTGCCAACGCCCAACGTGAACATGGAGAGGTTTTTCGCGCCTTCCAGCCCTGCAACAGCGTCCTCGACCATCAGGAGCAGCCGCGGGTCTGCCCCCAGGCGTTCCGCTGCGAGCAAGTATCCTTCGAAATGCGGTTTGGAATGTTCAACGTCGCATCCCGTGACCACCGCGTCGAACGCATCCTGCAAGCCGAGTTTTTTCAGGATGAAGTCCGTGTTTTTGCTCACGGAAAACAGCGCGGCCGGGATTTCCTCTTCTCTCAGTTCGCTTATGCATTCGGTAATACCCGGCAGAATATCCCGCGGGGACAGAGCGGAAAGCGCTTCGAGATAATATGCGTTTTTCCGGTCCGTCCAATCTTTCTGCTCCTGCGGCGGCATTTTTAACCCGCCTATTTCAAGCAGCAGTTCCATGCATCTCGCGCGTGAAACGCCTTTGAACCGCTCGTTCTTTTCCCGGTCAAACGCAATCCCCAGTTCACCGGCAATACGTTTCCAGGCCGCATAATGATATTTTGCCGTATCGGTGACCACGCCGTCCAAATCAAACACCACGCCGCGCGCGCGCCGCGCGATCCTGATCTGCCCCGCCCCGGCACGCACGACACGGTCGTATACGCGCAGTTCGGGCGGCTCGCCTTCCAGCAGACGAAGCGAACACCCTTCTTGATCCACCGAAACCAACACCCTACCGCCGCGCACAGCAAGCGGAAACGCATATCCCTTCCATCCCGCGGGCACAAGCGGGAATAACCGCACGCCGTCCGGCAGGATGCGCAGGCCGCCAAATCCCGCCGCGATATCCAGAAACGCGCCTCCCATGTTGGCGATATGCAGGCCGTCGCGCGTGTTGCCGTTTTGATCCTGCATATCGATACCGGCGGTCATGTCGAAGTAGCGCACCGCACGGTCCATGTCGCCAAGCCGCGCGGCCATCAGTGAAAACACACAGGCCGAAAGACTGGAGTCGTGCGTCGTCACCGTTTCATAATACCGGTAACTGCGCATCATGACCGCCGGGACTTCTTCCCGGAACATGTAGTGCGCGAGCACCGTATCCGCCTGCTTGCAGACCTGACAGCGGTTGATAAACAAGGGATGATAGTGCAGCAGCAGCGGGAAGTTTTCCGGCGGAATTTTGCTTAAGTCCAGCCGTTTCTTCTGCAGGAAACGATCGTCCTGCTTGCAGATGCCGAGCGTTTCGTCCATCGGCAGATACATCCTCGCGCCCGCTTCGCTAAATGCAGAAAGTTCCTCCCGCATTAGTCCGATCTTGTCCGCAAGCGTCTTCAGCCCGCCGCGTTTCTCAAGTTCCCGGCATAATTTGACCGTTTCGCGGAAAACATACGCCGCGCCGGCGTTAGTGTAGTAGTTGTTATCGACGATGCACGTGTACTCGTCCGGTCCGGTCACGCCGTCGATGCGGAAGCTTCCGTCCAGCATGTGCCCCGTGTCCAGGAACAGCCGGGCGGTCTCCACGAGCACCTCGCAGATCTCCGGCAGATAGTTTTCATCTCCAGTAAGGTACCAGTATTGGCAGAACGCGTGCGCAATGTCCGCGTTGATATGATACTGTGCCGATCCCGATGGGTAATAGGAAGAACACTCGGAACCCGTGATCGTCCGCCAGGGATACAGCGCCCCTCGCGCGTGTCCCATGATACGCGCATGCTCGCGCGCGCCGTCCAGGTGCGAATACCGGAAATCCAGAAGCATTTTTGCTTCCCGGGGCGCGCTCAAGAGGAAAAACGGAAGCACGTACGTTTCGCAGTCCCAGAAATAATGCCCCTCATAGCCTTCGCCGCTCAACCCCTTCGCCGCAACGCTGCTTCGCCCGTTCTGGCCCGCGGCGCAAAGCATCCCGTACAAACAGAAATCAAGGTATGCCTGCGTACGCCCGCCGTCTTCGATCTTCACGCGCGAGCGCGTCCAAAACGCGTCGAGAAACGCCCGCTGCCCGGCTTGCCAGAAGGAAAACCCTTTTTCTTTTGCATCCCGTGCAAGCGTCAGCGCGTCCGCAAGCAGGTCTGAAGAGGCGGGTTCATCGGTATAAACGCAGTATTTTGTAAGCGTGAGCGTTTCACCGGGAAGGAGCTTACGCGTGTAGCGCGCCGTCAACTCGTCGCCCTCGCGCAGCAGCCGCGGCGCTTCCCCCTGCAGCTCATGCAGCGCGACGCACGCAACGCGTCTGCGGCTTCTGAGCGTGGCCGCCTGAAGGCCAAGACCTTCGCCGCTGAGCACATGCCGCGTAACCGCGATCTTTTGTGCCGTTTCCGACGCCACGCGGGGATCTTTCGGGTCGCAGAAGTTGCGCACGTCCCCGTCGAGCGTGGAATCCAACCGAACCATTCCGGAATAGTCTTCGGACGTCACTTCGTATCGCAGCAAAAACAGCTCGCGCCTGACAAAACTCGCCATGCGGCACACGCGGATGCGGAGCGTCCCGCCGCCGGAGCGCCAGGAAAACGATCGCTCTGTGAACCCGCCGGCCAGATCGAGCCGCCGGGAAATATCGCTCGCGCCCGCACCGTAACAGGCGGCCATGCCGTCGTCCGTCCAAAGCCGCACGCCCTGTGCGTCGGGCAGGTTCGCCATCACCTGCTTCGTTTGCGGGAATCCATACAGCCGCTCTCCGTAACAGATATCTTCATCTTCAGAGAACCCGTTGATATAAGTCCCCCGGATGGTCGGCGTCTCTCCCGGCCCGCCTTCTTCGAGACAGCCGCGCACACCGAGATACCCGTTCGCACAGTGAAAAAGCGTTTCGTCACGCGTAAGCGTGTCCGTGCGGAAGCCTTTTACACAATACTCCAGTTCTTTCAAGCCTGTCTACTCCTTGACCGCGCCGGAAACCATGCCGGACACGATTTGTTTTTGGAACAGCAGCACGATGATCAGCGTCGGGATCACGACGAGAATCGTAGCTGCGGTGATCTCTCCCCAGAGAATGGAAAACTGCGTACGCAGCGCGTTAATCGCCACCGGAACTGTTTGAAACTCTTTATCCGAGTTGAGCGTAAGGGTCAGCAGGTATTCGTTCCACGCGGCGATAAACGTCATGATCGCACAGGTGAACACCCCCGGCAGCGCAATCGGAAAGATTACCTTCCACAGCGTTTTCCACTGTGAACAACCGTCGATGCTCGCCGCCTCCTCGATGGAAAGCGGTATGCGTTTGAAGTGCGCCACCATGATCCAAACCGCAGCCGGAAGCGTAATGGAGGAATATGCCAGCGTAACGAAATAGCTGTTGAGCATATTCAGTTTGTAAAACATGTTGAAAATCGGTCCGACCACGACCATCTGCGGAAACATCGATACGCTCAGAATCAGCCCGAGCACCAGCGCCTTTCCCTTGAAGCGTACCCTTGCTATGATGTAGGCGCTCAGCGTCGCGACAGCGACGACATAGAGCGTCGTAAACGAAGCCACGATCAGGCTGTTTTTCACGGAATTCAGAATTCCCTTGTCGATGACCTGTTTGTAGTTCGTCAGCGTCGGAGCGTTGGCGATGACGTTAAACGCCGTATCCTTGCCGAAAATCTCGCTGGACGGTTTAAAAGACGTGACGAGAATCCAGAAAAACGGAAACACCATCACCGCGAGGAACGCAACGATAATAATGATCGATATGGTTTTTGTCAGCGGTTTCGTTTTCATGCTCCCTTCACCCCCTTAATCGTCCCGAACGACTTCCGCGCCGAGAATTTTGACGAACACAAACGCAATCAATCCTACGCATACCGCCATCGCCAGCACGACGGCCGCGCCGTAACCATAGTTGTTTTGACCAATCATCAGTTTATAAGCATAAATAGAGAGCGTCTCGGTGCCCTGCGCGCCGCCGGTAAGCACCGCGATGAGGTCGTATACGCGGAACGCGTCCAGCGTACGGAAAAGCAGAGCGACCAGAAGCGACGGTTTAAGCATCGGCAGCGTGATGCTGAAAAACGTCCGTCCGGGTCCGGCGCCGTCAATCTTTGCGCTTTCGTAGAGTCCGCGGTCGATAATCTGCAGCCCGGCCAACAGAAGCAGCGCCATATAAGGCGTCGTTTTCCACACATCGGCCAGAATTGCCGCCGCCATCGCACCGCCGTTTGAAAGCAGCATCAGTTCGGGAGAAGCGATCAGCCCAATGTCCGTAAAAATCTTCGCCACGATTCCGCTGCTGCCGTCGTACATATAGCTCCACATCAGCGCGGACACGGCCGTGGGGATCGCCCACGGAATCAACGCGGTCGTACGTACGCCGCCGATGCCTTTAATCGCCTTGTTCATAATCAGCGCGAGCGCCATGCCGAACACCAGTTCGCACGAAACGGATATGGCCGTAAAAACCGCCGTGCTCCTGAGCGAGCGGAAAAATCGCGTGTCGCCAAGCAGCTTTCCATATGCCGCAAGTCCTGTGAAATTGCTTTCGATCAGGCAGGACTGCATCTCGCCGAAAATCGTGCCCATCTTGTCCCAGCCGTTATAGAACACAACGTCCGCGTTGCGCTCGTACACCGCCTGTACCGCGGCCTCCACGTCCGCGACTTCCTGCGAAAGCGCGTCGCTTTCGGCGGAGGACATCTTTACAACGTCCGTTTCCCCTTCAAAGCGCGCAGCGAGCGCGTCGATTTGCGTCATCACGGTTTCCAGTTCCGCCTGATCTTCCGGGCTTACCAGAGTGATATCGTCCTCTAAAAACCAGTTGATATACCCACAGTCCTCCGCAAAGAGAGGCGCGTTAAAATTCGAACTGGTGTAAAGCCCTGCAACCTGCTGATCATTCGTCCGGTAATCGAAGAGCGAATACACGACGGACGTTATGATCGGGTATATGGCGAACACGGCCAGCAGCAGGAACAGCGGCAGCAGAAAGGCCGCCTGTTTCGCTGTTATGGTCTTGCGCATAGAGCCTCCCCTTCCTTTCCCAGTTAAAAAAGCTTATGCAGGCCCATTTTTGCCCGCAATACGGAAAGGGCGACGCCCCCTGAACGGGAGCGCCGCCCAAACGACCCTGTTTAGTTCGCCAGCGCGGTGTTGATTGCACTCACCGCATCGGCAAGTTCCATTTCGCCGGAGAGGTAGGCGTGCGCGGCGTTCATAATCGCGTCCGAGGTCTCGGAATAGTGCGCCGAAACCGGGCGGGAAATCGTCGTAGCCAGCGCGTTCTGGAATCCTTCCATGGAAAGCATCGCATTTGCGGCAATCACGTCCGGATCGCTCAGCGTCTCGGTGTAGCCCGGCAGGTAGCCGCCCTGGATGGACATAATCTTCTGTCCATCGGTCGCCACGAACTTCATGAAGTCCCAGGCGCCTTCCTGATTGGCGGAGTTCTTGTTGATACCGAGCAGCCAGCCGCCGACCGTGGAGCCGCCGGGCAGCGGAGCCACGTCGACCTGATCCTGCGTGATGGTGCCGTCGGAGGCGATCGTACCCCACTGATACGGCCAGTTGCGCGCAAATACGCTCACGCCTTTAATGAAGTTGTTGGCCGTTTCGCCCTCGGCATAGTTCAGGATGTCGGCCGGCGTCGCGGCGGAATCGACCATCGCCTTCAGAGCGACAAGACCGCCTTCAATGTCCGTCCAGCCGTTGGTATACTCGGTCAGGTTGCAAACCAGGCACTCGCCGAGCTTCGCCTGCAGGACGACGCCGTCCGTCGTGTCTCCCTGTCCCATGTAGGTTTCCGCCATGGCCTGCAGATCGGCGTAAGTGTAGTCTCCCGAAATCAGTTTTGCCGCGTCTTCCGCAGAGACGATGTCCTTACGGAAATAGAGCAGGCCGAGATCCGGGAAGAAAGGCAGCGTATACTGCTTTGCGTTGTAGTTGCCGGCGGTCATGGAGCCGGCGTTGAACTGCGAAATCTTGAGCCCGTCGGCCTGCATGAGCTGATCGATCGGCTCAATGTAGCCCGCCGCCGCAAATTCGCACGCCCAGACGACGTCCATGGACAGAACGTCGTAATCGGACGACCCCGCCTGCATGCTTGTGAGGATTTGCTCACGCATGGCGGACGAATCGTTCGTCATGTCGATCCATTCGACCGTATACATGTCCTGAGAAGCGTTATAGGCGTCGATGACCGCCTGTGTCGCGGGCGTGCTGTCCGCCTGCGCGGCAAACTTAATCATCGTACGCTCGACCGGAGTTTCTTCTTCCTGCTCCACAACGGCGGGTTCTTCAACCATTTCAGTCTCCGCCGCCTCGGTTTCCGTCGTTTCGGTCTGCGCGGGTTCCTGGGCACAGCCGGCGAATAATGCAAACACCATCATCAGTGCAAGCACAATACCGAGAATCTTCTTCATGTTTCTCTCCTCCTTGTTTAATTTTCCGTGGTTTGAACAGTGCCCTGTTTGAAATGCTGCAGCCCGGACACTGGGCTTATAGTGTCATTATAAAATGAATTTCATCGAGAGATATATTAATATTTTCAGTTATATGTTATTATTATCATTAGTTCAGGAAGGAGTTAAGTTCTATGGACCTGGAAGCAAACATACAAGTGCTGCGGATGTTTCACTATGCAACCGGGATCCCCGTGTCGCTCGTATACGATGAGCAAACGCTCTATCACCTGCCGGAAGAACTGACCTGTGCGGCGGAAGTCACCGGCAACCCCGCGCTCTATCCCGCACCGTATCCGCACGACGCAAACGTGCAGTACCTCAGCACCGACGCGCTGGAAACCTTTCTGCTGCTCAACGCTGCCGGCGGTCTGCTGCTGCGTGCCGGTCCCGTGCTGCAAACGCCTGTAGGGAGTGAACGGTTGGCGCCGCTGATTCGTGCAAACGTACTTCCGTTCCGCTGCAAGGCGGTGCTTTTAGCCCATTACGCCGCATGCCCCGTTCTGGACGACCGGCATCTTTTCTACGCCGGCAAACTGCTCGAGGCACTGTTTACCACCGACTTGGGTCTTGCCGATATGACCGAAGTCGCGCCGCACACCGGCACGCCGATCGACACCGGGTACTATTCGCAGACACACGATTACCGCACGCGCCAGTTCCAGCACGCGCCCTACGCCATCGAGCAGGAAATCTGCCGCACCATCGCCAACGGGGATTCCGCAAACTCGAAGCATATCCTGCGCGACATCAACCGCATGCCGCGCGCAAAACTCGCAAATACCCCGATCCGGTCCCTGAAAAACTCAATGATCTGCAGTTGTACGTTTATGGCGCGCGCCGCCATCTCCGGCGGCGTCAAACCAGACGAAGCGTTTACGCTCAGCGACGCATACATTCAGCGGATTGAAGCTTCCGAAGCGGCAAAAGACCTGGCCGGCTTTGAAACGGAGATGATAGAAGGGTTCACCGCCCGTGTTCAGGCCGCACGCAGCAGCCGCTACAGCATGACTGTAAGCCAGACGATGCAGTATATCGACGTACACCTCAGCGAGCCGCTCGCGGTCAAGGATATCGCCGCGGCGGTTTACCACAACCCAAACTACCTTTCCGGTCTGTTCAAACGCGAAACGGGCGAAACCATCCACAGCTATATCCTGCGAAAGCGAATAGAGGAAGCGGAGTATTTTGTGCGTCACAGCAGCGATCCCATCGCGGACATCGCGGCGTTTTACCAATTTTGTTCACAGAGTCATTTCGTGCAGTGTTTCCGCAAAGCGAAAGGCGTTACCCCGGGCGAATACCGCAGGCAGAACCATTATCGGGACGAGCCGGTCTAGGGTGTTTGTGTGTCGCCGCGCCCGCCGGATTGATGCAGCCCCACAATCACGGAAACGCCGTTCGGTATCACCGCGACGGACGCGCTGCCGCCTTTATTCCGGCGCGCCCGCCCAAGCGCCGCGGGAAGCGACGGTGCAAAGTCCATCTTCATGTCCCGCACGACCGTTTCCAGTTCCGGCCGCGTTACGAAGATTATCCTGTGTTTTTTGAGAATCCGCGCAAGAATCTGGCCCTGCCACTGATCCGGCGTGGTTTTTTCCTGCGGCCTGGCCATGATGCTTTCATACAGTTCGCCCGGACCGGCACATTCCTTCAGCAGGCGGTAGATGCCGTCGCCTCCGACGCCGTCCGCGCATTCCGCACAAAGGATGAGTATCGCATTCTCCTTCGACGCCGCTTCGGCTGCGGTCAGTCCTTTAACACATTGATAGATATTCTGGTCAAGCGGCGCGCCGCCGTTGTTGGTAATCACGATATCCGCGGCTTCGCCCCGCACCTCGCAGAATGGCCGCAAAAACGCGCACCCCGCCGCATGCGCCGCAGCCGGTTCGCCCGCGAACGCCGCTACGGTACGTTTGTTTTCATCGATTACGGCATTCACAATATAACGCAGTTTCGCTGTCACCGCCGCCGCGGCCATGTCGCGGTGAATCGGGTTTTGCTCCAATATACCCGCGCGCGCAAACGGACTGTCAATAAAGCGGCTGCAGTGATTGCCAAGCACCGTCACGCGGTCGCACACCCCCGGCAATACGCTTTTGCGCCCGCCGGAGAAGCCTGCAAAAAAATGCGGCTCAATGAACCCCTCTGCAGCCAAAAGATCCGTTTCCGCAGCCAGGCGGTCGATCACAAGCGGCGCGCCGGAGGGCAGCGAACCGACGCACACGTTGGACGATTCGTCAAATGCGTCGTGCACGACGATCCGCTCGGATGAAGCGGCCGCCTCCCCGAGCTTTTCGCGCAGCTCCGCCCGTGTTGTTCCACGATGGCAGCCGGTGGCGACCAAAAGCGTGATTTCGATTTCGGGATTTCCGCCGCGCAGTTCTTCGAGCATCGCGGGAAGGATATCCCGGCTCGGGACGGGCCGGGTATGATCGGAAATTATCAGCGTGCAGGTCTTTTTCCCTTTTGCAAGCTCCCGAAGCGATGTTCCGCCGTATGGTCTCGCCATCGCCTCACGAACAATCTGTTCTCCGGCCCCGCCGCCGGTCAGCTCGTTTACACGGGAACGCAAAACCTTCGTTCCCGATTCGTCAAACGCAATAAACTCACGGCCGTACGGTAAGCGGATCATAAGCTCCTCCCAATTGCTTCTTCCGGGTCGGTATGCTCGCGCGCCGGCCGCTTCCTGCCCGCAGGCAAACTCGCGGCATCTCACAGAAAGTATTACAAATGCATACAGCAAAAGTAAGTCGGACTACCGTTCATGGAAACGGCGGTACCCATTCAAAAACCACGCGTTTGCTTCTTTTTCCGGTCAGAGGACGCCGATACTTCATGGTTCTTTTATTATAGCATTATACGCGATTGTTCGACGATACGACGCGCTTGCGGGGCATTCCCACATTAAAAAGCTGACAGGGGACCCGGCTTCATCCGCCGGATCCCCGCGTAAGCTTCATCCGCCGAAACAACGGATTTTTGACCGGTTCACTTAAGCGTTAAACGTGCCGTCCTGCAGCTGCTGGACGTATTCGATAACCTTGGCCTGCGTTTCCGCGTCGATCAGGTCGTCGTTGAACGCGCCGAGATAAACGCAGCTGTTCTCCAGCGAACCAAAGACCACCTCGTTGCCGAACGTACCGTTTTCACAGGCTTCCAGGCAGATTTCAAGCATCCCGGCATTGTCGGTGACGACGCTGCACGCAACGCAGGGGTTCTGGCCGAGCAGGTCGGCGGGCTGCCCGATATCGATGATCGTAACGGTATCGCCGTTGGCCTGGTCGATGGCCTGACGCGCGCCGGAATCGACCGCCGAAGCATCGCCGAAGAACACGTCCGCGCCTTCGTTAATCATAGAAGCGGCAAGCTCCATGCCCTTGGCGGTGTCGCTGAACGAACCGGCATAGGCGGAAACGGCCTTGATGTCGGGATTGATAACCTGCGCGGCGGATTCAAAGTGGGCAAGTTTGGACTTCGTGGTGTCCAGTTCCATGCCGCCGATAAAGCCGATTACGTTGGATTCGCTCATGAGTCCGGCGATAATGCCCGCTATGGAGCCGATCTGGTCGGCATTGGGCAGCATGCTCATGATGTTGTCGGTGGGCAGTTCGGTCGAACCGTTGAGCACCGCAAAGCAAACGTCCGGGTAGTCCGCGGCAACCTGCGTGACCGCGTCGCTGTACTGGTTGCCGGGCGCGAAGATCAGATCGTACCCAAGGTCGCAGTAGCTGATCATGGTATCGGCATAGGCCGATTGGTCGATCGAGTCGGTATAAGCCGTTTCCCAGCCGCGGGCCGCGGCGGCGTCTGCCATGCCGTTGTAGCAGGCCGCGCCCCAGCCGCCGTCAGAAATGCTGGAGTCGCAAATCATCGCTACCTTGTAGACTTTTTCTTCGGCTGCGGCGGGTTCTTCCTTTGCAGAGCACGCACTCAGAACACCGAACGCAAGACACACAACGAGCAGCAGAGCGAGAGCTTTCTTCATCATGTTTGTTTTCCTCCTGTCTGTTTTTTTTGTAATCGGGGTATACCCGTAATTACCGTTTCGTTTATCGTTCCTCGCGGAAATACGGTTTGCCGTTGGCCTTTGGCCCGGCGATCTTACTGCCGAACACCGTGAGCGCACCCAGCGTCATTACATACGGGATCATTTGGAACAGTTGGTAGGGAATCAAATCCGTTCCAACCTGCAGACGAAGCTGCATCGCATCGAAAAAGCCGAACAGCAGGCATGCCATGAGCACGCCGGAGGCCGACCAACGGCCGAATATCACCGCCGCCAGCGCGATGAACCCGCGTCCTGCGACGATGCCGTCCGAATAGGTGTTGACATAGCATGTGGTCAGGTACGCCCCGCCCATACCGGCAAGGAACCCGCAAATCATGCACGCAATATACTTATGCAGCACGACGTTGATACCCATCGTTTCGGCGGCTTTGGGATATTCGCCGACGGCTTTGTAGTTGAGCCCCGATTTCGTGCGGTTGAAGTAGATTGCCGTTACGATCACAAGCAGATAAACGACATATACCATCGGCGTCTGGTCGAAAAGGAGCTTGCCGAGAAACGGAATATCCTTGAGTACGGGAATCGCGATCGTCTTCATCAGCGTCGCCTGCGCGAGCGTGGAGCTCACGCCGAACACGATGCGGTAGATAAACGACGCGAGCGCCGGAGCGAAAATATTGATCGCCATGCCGTAAACGATCTGCTGCGCGCCGAGCGTTACCGTGCAAAACGCATAGATCATATTGATCAGCATGCCGCCGAACGCGCCGCAGAGTACGCCGAGGAACGGATTTCCCGTCCAGAAGCACACGAGGAATCCCACCAGCGAGCCAAACGCCATAAGCCCGTCAAGGCCGATGTTGACCAGCCCCGCGCGCTCCGAGTAAAGTTCGGCGAGCGCAACGAAGAGAAGCGGCGTCGCCATACGGACCGCGGAGATGAGCACATCTGAAACCGCGCTGAAATTCATAGTTTTGCGGCCTCCTTTTTCTCGAGCAGGTTTGCTATAAACCTCTTCACAACCGGCAGATGCACCATAGCGGTGCCCGCTACGGCAAAAATAATCACAAGCGCCTGAATGATATCGACCACGCTCGTCGGAACGCCGGTGCCGACCTGCATCGTGGTGGAACCGACGCGCAGCACCGCGAAGAAGTACGCGACGATCATTGTCGCAATGGGGTGCAGTTGACCGATCAGCGCGATTGCCACGCCGTCGAAACCGTATCCGCCTCCGTATCCGCTGATGAGCCGGAACTGCGTACCGAGGATGTCGCAGGCCCCACCGATGCCGGCCACCGCGCCGGACACGACGAACGCCGCGAGCATATAGCGCTTGACGGAAAGACCGTTGAACCGGCTCGCCGTCGGGTTGAGTCCGACCGCACGGAGTTGGAATCCCTTGGAAGTGTTAAAAAGGAAATACCACATTGCAACGCCAAGCGCCAGCGCAATCACAATGCCCCATGTGATACGCAGCGACGGGAAAATCCGCCCAATCTCCGTAGCTTCCGGAACGGGCGCGGTCTGCGGAACGCTGCCTTCGCGCAGCGCCGTCGTATAGAGATACCCCATAAAGAGCGTCGCAACATAGTTGAACATAATCGTCGTGATAATCTCGTTTAGCCCTCGCAGCGTCTTCAGAAGCCCGGGCAGCAGGCCCCAAAGTCCGCCCGCGATCGTACCCGCGAGCATGGCCAGCAGCGTGACCCACCATCCGCTCCTGCCGATCAGAAGCGATACCGTGATCGCCGCCATTGCGCCACAGAGGAACTGGCCCTCCCCGCCGAGATTGAACACGCCGCAACGGTATGCAAAGCAGGTGCAAAGTCCACAGAAGATCAGCGGCATAGCCCGCACGACCGTGTTGGCAAGATTTGTTTTTGAACCGAACGCGCCTTTGACAAGATAGCCGATCGCCTCGAGCGGATTGGATCCCAGACAGAGGATTACAATCATCCCAATCACAAACGCAAGCAGGATGGACAATAAGGGAATCAGCAGGTTCAGCAGTTTACTCTTTTGCATAGCGCCCCCTCCTCCTTACCTGCCGGCCATAGCGAAGCTGATCGCCTGAATCGGCGGGTTCTTGCCGGAATACTCTCCCATGATTTTCCCTTCAAACATCACGAGGATGCGATCGCTCATCTGCAGCACTTCGTCGAAATCCGCGCTGATAAGCAGAACGGCACATCCATGATCCCGCGCCTCGATCATTGCGTCGCGCACATAACGCGTCGCGCCGATGTCCAGCCCGCGCGTCGGATGCACGGCGACAAGCAGGTCGGGATGCGCCTCCAGTTCACGCGCAAGGATCACCTTCTGCTGATTGCCGCCGGAAAGGCTGCGGATTTCCTGTTCGAGCGACTGACAGCGGATATCGTATTTTGCACGCATCGTTTCGCTGTATGCCCGCATCGTCTTTTTTTTCAGGCGCCAGCCGCCCGCATCGCAAAACTCACATTTTTCGGTACACTTGAGCAGGAGGTTTTCCTGCACGGTCATGTTGCCGACAAGCCCCATGCGATTCCGGTCTTCCGGAATATGGGAAACGTTTTTTCGGATAAAGTCCGCGGCGGTGACGCGCGAAACCGCACATCCCTTGAGGATCACCTTTCCTGCCTGCGCGCAGATCACGCCGGTCACGATCTGCGCCAGCTGGCTCTGTCCGTTGCCGTCAACGCCCGCAATGCCGACGATTTCCCCGCGGTGCACGCAGAGGGACACGCTGTTTAAACCATTGTGTTTCGAGGTTTTATTGTAATCCACGCCGATGAGTTCGATGACGGGTTCGCCGCCGGATTCCGCTTTGCTGTAATCCGAATCCACAAGCTCCCGGCCGATCATCAGGCTGGCCAGTTCGCGTCCGCCGGTATCGCCGGCGTTCAGCGTAGCGACCTTTTCCCCCGCGCGCAGGATCGTCACACGATCGCTGACATGCAGCACTTCGCGCATCTTGTGGCTGATAAAAATGATGCTTTTACCCTCGCTGCGAAGTTTATCGATGATCTCATAGAGGTTCTCAACCTCCATATCGGTCAGCACCGCGGTCGGTTCGTCAAGCACTAGGATTTCCGCTCCGCGGTAAAGTGCCTTCAATATCTCCACCCGCTGCTGCGCCCCGACGGAAATGTCCGTAATCTTCGCGTCCGGATCGACGTCCAGACCGTAGTGTTTAGAAAGCGCGGCAATCTCTTTTTTTCGTTCGTCGGTTTGGATAAACACGCCTTTTTCACGGTTGTCGCCCAGTATGATGTTCTGCCACACGGTCATCGCTTCGACCAGCATAAAGTGCTGATGCACCATGCCGATCCCGAGCCGGACCGCCTGCGCCGGGGATTCGATCTTCACCTTTTTCCCCCGGAGATAGATCTCCCCTTCAGTCGGCTGATACAGTCCGATCAGTACGTTCATCAGCGTACTTTTACCCGCGCCGTTCTCGCCGAGAAGCGTGTGCACTTCTCCCTTGCGAACGCCGAAAGTGATGTCACGGTTTGCATAAAAATCCCCGAATTGCTTACTGATGTGTTCCATTCGCAGAATTTCGTCCATTGATCACGTCCCCTTCTGCCGCTAAAGCTTGCTCAGGTGCGTTACTGCATAAAAAAAAGACCGGTTACGGCCTAAGAATAACAAGCATTCCGTACGAAAACCGTACGGAATGCACAAGCTGTCAAAAAGTCCCCGGGCTGGTTGAGGGCCGTGCCGCATAACCCGTGTCTTCCGCCTGCACCGGCAGGCGGCAAGCAAATCTCACGCGGAAAAGCGGTGCCCGCCGGACCCTGACGCTATTTTCGGTACTTCACCGTCCTGTACACGGCTTTGACCGACTCCGCGACACAACCGATCACCGTCAGCACAACAAGCACAATCAAAACCGGATGCCATCCGTTCGGACCGATCCACGGTATCGAGTTGAGCGGGCCGAGGTCGATGGTCTCCATCAGCGTCAGGAATTCTTCGCTGAACAGATTGGTACGGGCGATCAAATAGATCGAAATCCCCATGCTGGCAAGCTGATGCGTCACGGTCGCGGCGCAGACCGGCGGCGTCCACCCGCGGTCCTTGATCTTAACGGCCGCTTTCAGAATACCGAAGAACGCCATCACCGCGATGGCAGGAACGCACGCCGCGAGAAACGCATCGCTGAAAACGGAATAGACCCGTATACCTGCGTTCGAGATCATGAACCCGAGCGGAAGCGCACTTTTGCAGAACAGAATCGCCAGCACGGAAAACACCACCGTCACAACCAGTTCGGCTATCCCGTCGGACAACGGAATCTTCGCTTTCTCGTCAAGGCCGATCTCCGGCAGCTCGTCCACGCTCCACGCGGGCATGCCGTCCTTCATGGTTTTCGCGCCGGTCCGCTCTGCGATCACAAAGCCGACCGTCGTCCACAAGAACGCCTGGAGCGCTCCGGAAACACCCATCTGCACGCCCGCGGCCAGAATCCCGGCAATTTCGCTGAAAGGCGCCCCACCGGCGTTTTCCATCGCATCGAACCCTGCAATCAGCATGCCTATCGCCATCGCGACAACGCCGACAAGCGGCAGCACCCACTTAAGCGTCCGGATATACTCGTCATAGTACGCAGGCGAAATCAGATAGCGCGGTTTCTGCCGATACTGTTCCGCGAGAGCGGACGGTGCGCCCAATTCGATCAGAACACACCTCACAGCCGCCTCGTCCGGCTGTTCCGGCAGCATATCTTGGATATTAGCTTTAAGTTCCTTTGCAACCTCCGCGCGCTCCGCTTCCGGCAAACGGCGCGTCACGTCGTGCACATACCGCTCGATCAGATGATGAGCTCCCTCCATTATTCCTCTTCCTTTCCGCAGACGGACGCAATGCTTCGCTGCATCCTATCCCATTCCTTCAATAGTTCGTGATAAACCGTTTCGCCTCTCGCGCTGAGCGAATAATACTTCCGCGGTCTGCTTTCGCTCGTATCCCAATCGCTTGACAGCAGGCCCTGCGTTTCAAGCCTCCGAAGCAGCGGGTAAAGCGTGTTCGCTTCCATTTCGATTCCCTTGTCCTGCAGCACCTGCAAAAGCGCATATCCATATCGCGGCGTTCTCAGGGAACCGAGCACCGCCAGCGTCAGCGAACCTCTTCTTAATTCTGTAAGTAAACCTTGTATTTGTTCGTTTTCAGGCATGGTATCACCTCGGATGCATTATACTGTGTGTTACACTATATTGTCAATTACTTTTTATTGTGTATTTTGCATTATTTTCTGTGAGCATTTCTTTCGCAGTCAAACAAAAAAACGCCCGTGTCGGACGCTCCAGTCTGTCGGAACGGCGATTCCGTTTGTCGGAGTCCGGCTAACGGAACCGTTTCAAATCCGTGCCGTCGCAGCCGTAACGGGTTTTCAGGTATTCGTACAGCTCCGCGCATGCAAGCGCGTCGTCCAGTGCGTTATGGTGCCGCTCAAGCGGAATTCCAAGGCCTTCGCACAGCACGTTCAACCGATGACTTCCGAATGCATATTTCGGGATGTGTTTTCTTGCCTTTTGCAGCGTGCAAACATAACGGAGTTCCGGTAGGAACATTTCGTATCTTTCGAGCGACCGTTTGACGACAGGCAGGTCGAAGAGCGCGTTATGCGCCAGCAGCAGCCCGCCGGAAAACCATCGCCCGATTTCGTCCCAGAGCTGCGGGATTGACGGCGCGTCCTCCACGTCCGACGGTCGAATCCCATGGATACGGATGTTCATCCCGTCGAAATCGTCCTCCGGATTGACCAGATAATGCAGCCGCACCGGTTGCATGCCGGGTTGTACGTGTACGATTCCAATCGAACAGATGGAACGTGAATACCGGTTCGGCGTTTCCACGTCGATTGCGGTAAAACAGTCGAAATCATAATCTGGCATATCGGACCTCCTGTCCCGTCGCAAACGTCGATTCGGCTATGCCCGGCAAGCTGCTGCAGTATGAAGCGTCCGGGATCGTTTACCGGGATTATATCATTCGCGCCGCCGTATGCATATCCCGCCGCCGCCGGGCAGGCAAGCCGAGGTTGTTCCGAACGTGCATCTATGCAATAATATTTTCAAGAAATGGCCGTATATGCGGACTTTTGAAGGGAGGAGCGCATTTTGACCGGACACAAACCGCTGCGGATCACGTTCCGCAAAGCTGCCGCAGCCGACCTGGACGAGATCGTCCGGCTCTTTCGGGCCGCTGTCCGCCGCATGGACGAACAGGGGATTCCCCAGTGGGACGAAATCTATCCCTCGGCGGACGTACTGGCGGAGGATCTGACAAGAAACGAGCTTTTCGCCGGGCTTTCCGAGGGTCGGATCGCCTGCGCTTTTACGCTGAGTACACGCTGCGATCCGGAATACGCGCTCTCTTGTTGGCGGAGGCCGGAGCCGCACTACTTCGTCATCCACCGCCTTTGCGTCCATCCGGACTTCCAGTGCCGGCGCGCCGCGTCGCAGGCTATGGCTTTTATCGAAGAAACGCTTCGTGCCCGGGGCGTAAAAGCCGTCCGGCTCGACGCGTTTTCCCTGAACCCGTTCGCGCTGCGGCTCTATGAACGTCTCGGGTACGAAAAAACCGGCGAAGTCACCTTCCGTAAGGGCCTGTTTTACCTTTACGAAAAGGACCTTTAGCACGTTTGCCGCACGTACCTATTCACAAAAGGCGCTATTGAAGATATGTTGACGCAAGCATGTTATAGTAGCATTTGTCTACGGAGATGGGGGTGAACGCATGTTCCAGATACTGGTTGTCGAGGACGACCGCGCGCTCCGCGAGCTGTTTTGCACGGTACTCTCGAAGCACGGTTTTGTCTATTATGAAGCGCAGGACGGACTGGACGCGTGGGACGTTTTGGAGAAACACTATATCGATCTGATCGTTTCGGACGTTATGATGCCGAACATGGACGGTTACGAGTTGGTGCGGACGCTCCGGAAAAACGGCTTCGAAACGCCCGTGCTCATGATTACCGCCAAAGATGCGTTCGAGGACATGGAGAGCGGTTTCAACGCGGGCACGGACGATTATATGGTCAAACCCGTAAACGTCAACGAGATGATCCTGCGCATCAACGCGCTGCTCAAACGCGCGCAGATCGTCAACGAAAAGAAAATCTCGTTCGGCGGTATGCAGTTGCACTACGACAACCTGACCATCTGTCTCAACAACGAAAGCTTCGTCATCCCGCAAAAAGAGTTTTACATTCTGTATAAACTGCTTGCCAGCCCGAACAAGGTGTTTACCAAACAGCAGATTATGGACGAAATCTGGGGTATGGACACCGAAAGCGACCCGCATACGCTGGACGTACATATCAGCCGCCTGCGCGACCGCTTCAAGGGACGCGCGCCGTTTGAAATCGTCACGATCCGCGGGCTGGGCTATAAGGCGGTGAAGCGCGATGGCTAACAGGCGGCGCAGGTTCAGCCGGGCGAAGGTTTCCCATATTCTCGCAGCAATCATCGCAGGAATCGTCACGGTGTCCATGGTCCTGACATACGGCATTATTTATATCCTGCTCAAACTCGAAATCGGCACCCTCACGACCATTCTGACCAGTTCGACCTACGTGGGGCTGCTGACCATCGTGCTCGGCACCGGTATCGCGGCGTACACCTCGGCCCGAATGCTCCAGCCGATTCTAAAAATCAACGACGCGGCAAAAAAAGTCGCCAAAGGCGACTTCACCGTCCGGCTCGACGAACGGAGCATCGCCAGAGAAATTGAAGAAATCGCCGTTAACTTCAACGTCATGGTCAAGGAACTCTCCAACACGGAGACCCTGCGCAGTGACTTTATCAGCAACGTTTCCCACGAGTTTAAAACGCCGATTGCAGCCATCGAGGGTTATACTACGCTCCTGCAGGACGAGCGGCTCAGCCGCAGCGAGCAGCAGGAATACATAGCGCGCATCCTCGAAAACACCGGCCGCCTTTCCCGCATGACGCAGAGTATCCTTTCTCTTTCCCAGTTGGAAAATCAGGAAATCGTTTTGCAGAAGGATTGGTTCCAGCTCGACGAACAAATCCGCCGCGTGCTGCTCGGCTGCGAAACCCTCTGGGAAGAAAAAGAACTGACCATCGACATCAACCTCGACGCGGTGCGCTTCTACGGCAACAAAGCGCTGCTCGCCCAGGTCTGGAGCAATCTGATCGACAACGCCATCAAGTTTTCAAAAAATGGCGGAACGCTCTCGATCTCCTGCCACGCGGAGGGCGGACTCGTGCTCGTTTCGGTCCGTGACACCGGGATCGGCATGTCCGAGGAGATTCAGAAGCATGCGTTCGACAAGTTTTATCAGGGAGACCAGTCGCACGCCGGCAAGGGCAGCGGGCTCGGTCTTGCATTGGTCAAGCGCATCGTTTCGCTCTGCGGCGGAAGCATTGCAATCGAAAGCAAAGAAAACGTCGGCACGGAGATTTCCGTCACGCTCGGAATCGAAGGCTGACAGGTACCGGACCGCCGCAATAAACAGCGTCCGTTTCTCCGGCAGCAACACGTTCTTTGCCGGATAAGCAATCCCGCCTTGGCCTTGTTGACAACAAAAGATACATTCGCGGTCTTTCCGTCCCGATCAAACCATAGTTTGGAATAAAAAGTCAGAACATGCGGAGCGCTCCCGCCTGTTCCGGATATCGGCGTCTAACGGCGTCTAACAATGTATGGAAACGCGTCGGCTTTGCTTCATCCGCCTGCACCAAACACTTCCGGCCTAAAACCGAAAACGGATACGCTCCTTTCGACGCCACTCCCCGCCTCGCGGCTGTCGTTCAGGCCGTACCCATCTTTGTCTTCAGCGAACATCTCCGAAAAAAGATAATTGAAAGCCTCCTGCCTTGCGCATGCGCTCAACGGCGTGTTTTGTTCGCGGCGGCCACGCAAAACTCCGCCCCGGCCGCGCAGTTGAGTTTGAGTTGAGAAAAGTTTGAGGTTGGCGTGAAAGATACCCGATATAATGCATGCAAAGCGCCGCTCTGCTCCCCGCGCGGAGAACTGCCGGGCGGCAGTACGGGAGAAAATGATATGGACATCCGAATCGTGGCCGACAGCTGCTGCGACCTGACCGACGAACTAAAGACCAATCTCGGTGTGACCACCGTCCCGCTGACGATGACGCTCGGCGAAGCGGCATACGCCGACGACGACACGCTCGACCTGCCGCTCTTTATGAAAAGCATGAAAGCCTGCCAAGAACGCATCGGTTCAGCCGCCCCGAATCCCGCGCTCTATGAAGCGGCGTTCCGCAGCGCGAAGGAATCTTACGCCGTCACCATCTCGTCGAACCTTTCGGGTTCCTATTCCAACGCGCTGCTCGGCAAATCCCTTGCGGAAGAACGCGGTGCAAACGTCCACGTGTTCGATTCAAAAAGCGCGTCCGCAGGCGAAGCGCTGCTGATTGTCAAGCTTCGCCGCCTCGTACGCGCGGGGCTCCCGAAAACGGAAATCATCCCGCAAATCGAACGGTTTATATCCGAAATGAAAACGCTTTTCGTACTGGACAATATCGATACTCTTTTGAAAAACGGACGGCTCGGCCGGGTCGCGGGGAAACTCATCTCCACGTTCCACATCCGCCCGATCCTCGGTTCGGACGGAAACGGGAACATCTCCCTGTTCTCCCACGCACAGGGCTGGAAGCCGGCTCTGAAGAAACTGGTGAACGCTATCGGCGAGAGCGGCCGGCCGACCGAAGGCGAAACCATGGTGATCGCGCACTGCCGCAACGCTTCGTTCGCGCGGGAATTGAAGCAGGCAATCGAAATGCACTATCGGTTTTCGGAAATTATCGTGCTGCCAACCCGCGGGCTGAGCAGCGTATATGCCAATGAAAAGGGCGTGATTATCGCGTTCTGAACCGGCGCGTTTCGCCGAATTAACCATTCATACCGGGAGGAAGATGCCATGAATCCATACGTATTAACCTGTTGTTCTACCGCCGACCTGCCGAAGGATTACTTCGAGCGCCGCGGCATCCCTTACGTTTGTTTCCACTATTATTTCGGCGACGCCGAATATCCGGACGATCTCGGCCAAAGCATGTCGTTCGAGACGTTTTACGGGCGCATTTCCGCCGGGGAAATGCCGACGACCTCGCTGGTCAACGCAGATCAGTTTCTCGCATTCTTCAAACCGTTCCTCGAGGAAGGCCGGGATATCCTGCATATTTCGTTTTCTTCCGGCCTTTCGGGCACCTACTCTTCGGCAGTAATTGCCGCGGAAGAGCTGCGGGAGCAGTATCCCGAGCGGGATATCCGCATCGTTGACTCCCTCGGCGCGTCGTCCGGCTATGGTCTGCTTCTGGACGCGGTGGCCGACATGCGCGAGCAGGGCGCTTCCCTTGCAGAAGCGCATGCCTGGGCGGAAGCAAACAAGCTGACCGTCCACCACTGGTTTTTCTCCGGCGATCTGACACACTACAAGCGTGGAGGCCGTATTTCCGCCGCTTCTTTCGTAGTAGGATCCATGCTGAGCATCGTCCCTCTGATGAATATGGACCATCTTGGCCATCTCACGCCTCGATTCAAAATAATCGGCAAAAAACGCGTAATCCGTGAAATGGTCCGTCAGATGGAGCTGCACGCGCAGGACGGGCTGGAATACAGCGGCAAGTGCTTTCTATCCAACTCCGCCTGTCCGGAAGATGCAAGAGCTGTGGCCGATCTGGTTGAAAAAACGTTCCCGAACCTAGACGGCAAAGTTATGATCAACAGTGTCGGCACCGTGATTGGCGCGCATACCGGCCCGGGGACGGTCGCGCTGTTCTTCTTCGGCGATAAGCGCGAGGAATCGGCAAACCACACGGCCGGCTGACGCCGTCCGCAGGGTATCGTTCTATTTGGTTTTGTGCTATACTTCTTTCGGACTTGCTTATGCCAAACGAATCCGTTTTTCTGCAAGTCCGAAGGAGATTCATTTATGGATACCACAATTATCGGCGGCGCAGACGGCCCCACATCTATTTTCGTAACATCGTCCGTCAACTGGCTGCTTGTCGGCGGAATCGCAATCCTTGCCTGCGCGATTGCGCTGTTTTTCGTTCTCCGCGCAAAGCGGAAATCCCGCTAACACGTATTTTTCTCCCGGATTTTGTGGAGGACAATATGGAAAATTTTACGCTCAACCACCGGCAATACAGCATACAGGTTTATAAAAGCGGCTCCGGCATGATTCCGCTCGTGCTGCTGCATGGCGCGGGGCTGGATTCCGCCATGCTTTCATGGAAAGAAGTCATGGCGGCGCTTCCGGCCGGCTACACCGTTTACGCCATCGATATGCTCGGCTACGGCGAGAGCGACAAACCTCCCGATATAGCCGGCGACGCGTTTTATGAAAAGCACCTCTCGTGTCTGGAAGACGTCGTATCGCAGCTCGGGCTGTCCCGTTTCTGTTTGAGCGGGATTTCCATGGGCGGCGCGTTCGCCATCGGGTATGCGTTCCGCCGTCCGGATCAAATCGCCGCGCTTGTCCCGATCGACGCATGGGGATTGGTCAGCAAGCTGCCCTGCCAGTGGCTTTATGATTGGATTATCCACACGTCGCTGCAAAAACATATGTACCGCTGGATTGCAAAATCGCCGTCGATAGCTCGCTGGATCATTCGTTCAACCCTGTTCGGCGATCCCGGCAGGATCACGCGGGAGCTGGTGGACGAAATCGTAACGCTCTGCGACGCCCCCGGCGTCGGAGCCGCTATGCATGACTTTCAGGTCAGTTCGCTCACCCGCCGCAGTGTGAAGCCCGATTATACAAAACGCCTTTCCGGGCTGGAAGCGCCCACGCTGTTTATCAACGGCGAAAAGGACATGCTGGTTCCCGTAAAAGCCTCGGAGCGCGCATCCGAGGCGGCGCCGCAAGGCGAACTCTACGTTATGCGCGGATGCAAACACTGGCCGCAGAAGGAACGGCCTGAGGAATACATTCGCATTGCGGATGCGTTCATCCAAAAAGTCTGGTAACGATTCATGTATGCATAAACGCCCCGCCGAATACAGTTGCGATTCGGCGGGGCCATTTTTACCGATGTTCAATCGTATCCAGAACACTGCGATACTGCGTGCCATCGCCCCACTCGCTTGCTTCACGCAGTTTTCTGACCCGCTTGCCCAAATCATAAAGCACGGCGTCGCCGAAACGGTGTTCCTCAAACGCCGCGCTGTCCGGAAGCACATAGAAAAGGCTTTTTTTATCGAAGAGAATTATACGCGAGTATGTTTTTTCATATGATTCAGATACTCTTGCAGCGCCGGACAAAAACAGCTCTACATCGCGGGTGTTTGCAGAAAACGACAGAAATACAAACAATTCGTTTCTCTCAAACACCGAATACCCGGCGCTGTTCAGTTTTTCATGCTTTTTTCTGAGACTTTCCAGGGCCAATCGGATGTGTCTTGTACCGTTTACCGGTCCCCTGCTGTCGGATGGCGCAAAGAGCTTGCGGTATCGGAACATCATTTCGCCGCGGAACGCCGTCGTTATCCGCGCAGGGATTTCGGAAGCGCTCTTGCCCAGATATGTGTTTGCAATAGAATACGTGTACCCAATATGCTTATTGATCGCCTGCACGACTTCCAGCCCGATTCCGCCGGAGAAATTCTGCCAATCGGGCCTTTCAGCCTTTGACATGCCCCGCGCATACCCCGGAGCGGCCGAATCCATTGCAGACAACGCGAATATTTCTATAAAAGTTTTATCGTACGCGCTCATCAGCCGCTCCCCCGGTCAGGATTGGGACAAAGCGCTCTGAGCGTACGCCTGACCTTCTCCCAGTCCCGCCTGCTCAGCACGGCCTCCGCCGCGCTTACGCCTTCAAGCACGGTGAACGCGCCCGGCGGAAGATAAAACGTCCCCTGAAGGCACGCGCGCTCCAGCACAAGCATGCAAAACAGCTCCGCGCCGAACCAGGGCGACGCGAGGATACAGCGCAGCGCCCCGCCGCGCGGATCGTCCAGCGCACGCAGGGTCGTTTCGTCCGGCAGATTCCCCGTGTTTTCCGCCAGCAACAGCGTCGTGTCCGCTTTCTCATCGTCCCTGACAAACGCGCCGCCGTTTTGCGCCGGCACGCGCTCGAGCGCCGTGCGCCACTCGCGGGACGTTCCTTCGCTTTCCAGCGCGGAAACAAACCGGACGCGCTTCTTCGCGTGTTCGGCAGGCACAAACCCGGCCAGCCGCTCCGTCAGCGCACGGACGGCCCTGGCGTACAGCACAAACGGCGCGCCCCGCCCGCCGCCATACATAAGCGGAATGCTCTTCATGTCCCGGCCAGCTTCCACGCACGGATGGTTCATCAGCGTGCAGCCCGCGCCGTTTGCCGCAAGCAGAAGCCGAAGCAATCCCGCATGCGTCTCCCCGCTCTGCACCGCGTCCAGTACTGCCGCGCATACGGAGCCGGTCAAATCGCATTCCTTGCGAAGCATACGCGCGATCAGCGCATCGAGCGCTT
>CAYTHS010000007.1:0-5985 GCA_964437665.1 uncultured Oscillospiraceae bacterium | reverse complement strand
TAAACGTCGGTCGAAACCGCAAACAGCAGCCGCTTTCCGCCCCAGCCTTCGCCGGAAAGATTCGCCGCATCGACGGTTTCAAACGCCAGTCCGTTCACCGCACGCTCAAGCACGTCGCCTAGGCGCGTATGCTTTCCAATGGATACGATCGTGATCGTCTCTTGCATTTACCGTCCTCCGTTGCATATCGCGTTTGTCTTTTTATCATACGATATTTGGAATGAAACGCAAAACCTCTTCATAGGTTGTGTTTCCAAAATTCGCAAAGCGCATTTTCGCCGTCTCAAGTTGCATATTTTTATTAGGGTGTGTTTCGATCATTACACAGAACCGCACCGCTTGTTTCGCCAGAATAATCGTTACGACCGCAGGCTTCATTTCCCCGGCGAATACGGCAGTGCGCTTTCACGCCGCATACATCTCTTCCCGAACAGACGCCGCCACGGAAGCTGTGACAAAACCACGGCGCAAAAGACCAGCGCGCAGCCGAAAAGCTCGCGTCCGGAAAGCGTCTGCCCCAGGATTATCCAGCCCGCGAGAGCGGAAAAAACCGATTCGGGGCTGAGCAGCAGCGACGCGGCGGTAGGCTCCAGCCGCCTTTGCCCGAGCATCTGCAGCGTATACGCACCGCAGCCGGAAAACAGCCCCGCATACAGCAGCGTAAGCCAGGCGCTTCCGATTGCGGGAAGGCCCGGCTGTTCAAAAAGCATCATAGGCGCCGCCGAAAGCAGCGCTACCACGCCAAACTGAATGCAATTCAGGCGGATAACGTCCATCTGCGCTGCAAAACGGTCGATCAGCAGAATATGGACCGCAAAGCACACCGCACAGGCAAGCACCAGCAGATCGCCGGTTTCCATCGTGAAATCCCCGCGGATAGAAAGAAAATACAGTCCAACCGCCGCAAGCAAAACGCAGGACCAAAGCATCGGATGCGGCCTGCGCTTGATAAAGAGGCCGAAAATCGGAACAAACACGATATAGAGGGAAGTGATAAACCCGGCTTTACCAACAGAAGTCGTGACCAACGCGATCTGCTGAAGATTGGCGGCAACACACATGACGACGCCGAGCAGAATTCCCGCGCCCCAAAGTCGCTTCCTGTCCGTTTTTTTCGGGTTTAATCCCAGTTTCCCCAAAAACGGTATGCATACGGCAAGTCCGGCGGCCGCCACAATTGAACGAACCACCGTGAACGTATACGGCCCGATATACGCCATCCCCGCGCTCTGCGCAACAAACGCCACGCCCCATATTATAGACGCGCCGATTAGTAGCATGGCTCCTGTGATCCGTTTTTTCCGTTCTCCGTCCGCCATTGTTCCCGCCTTTCGCGCCTAAGTCCGCAGCACGCTTATATAATATACTTCAAAACGGAATCATACCCGTTTTTCCCGCAAAACGCAAGCATGGCCGCCGTATTGTGCGAAATCCGGCTTTATGGTACGCTGACTATATTCGGCGGACACCCGCCAAGCATGCAGGAGAACAGGAAAAATGAAGTCATCAAAAGTATATTTTACCAACATGCGCACGGATTTCGACCATCCCCTCCCCGAGAAAATGAAAAAGCTGATCAAAAGGGCGGGCATTGAAACCATTGATTTCCAGGATAAATTTGTCGCGGTCAAAATTCACTTCGGCGAGCCGGGCAACCTTTCGTTCCTGCGCCCGAACTTCGCCTATGCGCTTAGCGAAGTCGTTCACGAACAGGGTGGCAGGCCGTTTCTGACCGACTGCAACACGCTCTACCCCGGCCTTCGCAAAAACGCGCTGGACCATCTGGAAGCGGCGGCGCGCAACGGGTATTCCAGTGTGACGACCGGCTGCCAGATCATCATCGCCGACGGGCTTAAGGGTCTGGACGAAACGCTGGTGCCCGTCGAGGGCGGCAAACATGTGAAGCTGGCCAAGATCGGGCAGGCGATCATGGATGCGGACGTTTTTATTTCGCTTACGCACTTTAAAGGGCACGAAAACGTTGGATTCGGCGGCGCGCTGAAGAACATCGGCATGGGCAGCGGTTCACGCGCCGGCAAAATGGAGCAGCACTGCGACGGCAAACCCACCGTAAACGCTTCTCTCTGCCGCGGCTGCCGCCAGTGCGTCAAGCAGTGTGCGCACAGCGCCATTTCCTATGGTGAAAAAAACGTCGCTTCGATCGATCACGAACGCTGCGTTGGCTGCGGACGCTGCATCGCCGCCTGCAACTTCGACGCGATTTCCAATCGCGGCGGGAACAGCGACCGTATTCTCTGCGAAAAAATCGCGGAATATTCGCTCGCAGTGCTGCAAAACCGTCCTCATTTCCACATCAGCATCGTGATGCAAGTGTCCCCCAACTGCGACTGCCACTCTGAAAACGATATGCCGATCATTCCGGACGTCGGGATGTTTGCCTCGTTTGACCCGGTCGCACTCGATCAGGCGTGCGCGGACGCATGCAACCGCCAGCCGGTTATACCGGGCAGTCAGCTTGCCGATCACCTCGCCGCCGGCGAATGCCATCACGACCATTTTTGCGACACCGCGCCCGGTACGGACTGGACGGTCACGCTCCGGCATGCCGAGGAACTCGGCATCGGTACGCGGCGGTACGATCTGATTACGGTAAAATAACGCAACTTGCGATATCAAAAAGTCCGTCCGGCAGTCCGGACGGACTCAGCTTGTCAAAAAAGTTCTTGGGATTGTTAAGGGCCGCAGCCCTTAACCCGTTGATTCCGGCTGCGCCGGTTCATCCGGCGTAACGGATCGCCCGGAACGGGCGGTTTCTCTGTGCGTTTTGCCGCCCGGGAGTCCGAAGGACGAGAGGCAAACGTGGTTCCCCGTCAAAAACAAGTTTTTTGACGGTCTCAGTCCGTCCGGCAGTCCGGACGGACTTTTATGTTTCGCCATATTTTTGCTTTACTGCCGCGTTTCCGTTTCCAGCATGATCTGCAAAATCTCCGTTTCGGTGCCGCGCATGCCGTTTTGCGCAAGTCTGCCGACGTTCCGGATGGTGTTGTCCACACCCTTTACAACAATGCCGTCTCCGCTGACAAACTCGCGGCCCTGCTCATACATGCGATAGCCGAGGATCCCCGCTTCCACAGAGGCCGCAATTTTCGCGGCACAGGAAGCTTTTGCGCCGTCACAGACCATGCCGGATATAATCGCAAGCGCGTTGACCAGCGTATGCGCGACCGCGTCATATCCGCCGATTTCGAGATATGCAATCGCCGCGCCCGCGCCGCAGCCGGCACAAACCGCGCCGCAAAACGCCGAAAGCCGGCCGATCCCGGTTTTTTGATGGACGGTGACAAGGTCTGAGACGATCAGCGCACGCAGCAGCTTCTCCTCCGAATAACCTCTTTCGCGCGCCCATACCACGACCGGGACGGACGCGGTTATGCCCTGATTGCCCGAGCCGGAAACGATAACCACCGGCAGTTCCATACCGCTCATACGCGCGTCCGAACCGGCGGCGGCATACGCGCGCGCACGCGTGATCAAATCGTCCGCCCCGCCGGAAAGCAGCACGCATCCGATGCCCGCGCCGCTCGCCTGCGCGAGCCCGCACTCGGCAATCGCCATATTCCGGTCGATCTGGCGTTTGAGAACGTCCTCTACCCGGCGGATATCGACCGTATCCGCAAATTCCACAATGTCCTTTACATTCAGCACGCTCGGCGCCGCGCTCTGCTCCTCCCCTGCTCCAAAAGGCAAATCCAGCAGCACCGTACCGTTTTTTTCAACGTGGACGATATTTGTGTGTGCCGACACGATGCGCACAGATGCAAAATCCCCGCCGCGCTCGCCGCTCACCGTGATGTCGAGCGCTGGGCAGTTCTCACGGCAAGCGATTGCAACCGGTGTCTGTTCCAGATATTCTCCGATTCTCTGCCGTTGCTGTGGAGAGACGCGGGTGATGACCTCCAGTTGCTTTTCGGCGTCTCCGGCGATCACGCCCGCGGCGGCGGCGGCGGCGATTCCTTTTTTGCCGCCCGTACCCGGCACGACAACGCTTTTTGCGTTTTTAATGATATTTCCGCTCACCAGCACGCGCATTTTTTCCGGAATCCCGCCAAGCGTATCCCGCATGACGGCCGCCGCATAGGCGATGGCTATCGGCTCCGTGCAGCCGGTCGCGGCAATCAGTTCGCTTCTGAGGATTCCACAATACGCGTCGATCGTTTCCTTTGACAGCATGGTTCGTTCTCCTTGTTTTGTTGTTGCGTTTTTCAGTGCCCGTCAGCGAAGCAGGCGCTGCACTTCCGTCTGGCCGAAATAGCGCGCAAGCAGTACCTGCGCGTCCTCATTGTTCGCCTGCGGCCGATTTTCGGGCTGTTTTTGTTCCCAGGTTTCGCTTGTACCGTAAAGAAATGTACACCAATTCTCCGAAATAGTCTCGTCCCGCCAAAGCACGGTCACGAGCATTTCCCGAAACAGCGCGAGCATCGCCGCGTCGTACCGTTTTTTCGAGAGTCTGCAAACAGCCTGAATCTGCCGTGCGTTCCCCATGCCCGCGCTCCGCAGAAAATCATACACGCGCAGGCTTTCCTCCGGTATACGAAGGTACCTCCCGCGGTGCACTTTAAGCGCAAAATACCATTCGCGTGAAAGATATGTCACTCTGTTTTTATAAAAACGGCTGTAAAAAACGTCCCCGCGCTCCATCAGCGCAACGACCGCGTTCCAGTTCCCGCCGGCAAGACCAAGATGCGGCAGGTTCGGATGCTCGTTACAAAGAAGCAGCCCGTTTTCTCCGAAATATCCCGAAAGAGCGAGTTCTTCCTTCGTCCACCCGCCCGCCGCGTCCATAGGCCGGTTATTTCAGGTACAGCCCGACAAGCTCCAATTCCGTGTCGAACGAGAGCGTATAGAGCACGTTTCCGTCTTCGTGCGCGCAGGTAACAAGCGCCACGGCGTATTCTTCGCCGGTCGATGAATCTTCCGTCGCGGTCAGCGCAACCTGTTTGAGCTCGCTGAAAGCGCCGACCTTTTCATAGATCGGGTCCCAGCCGGTTTCCAGTTGCTCGGCGGTGACCGCATCCTGAAGATCATCCCGCAGCGACGCAATAATCTCATCGTATTCGCCTTCGTTGGCGAAAGACACAATCTGCTCCGCACGGGCGGTCACTTCGTCCGCATCAAACCCTTCCGGAAGCGGCTTTACCCCGCAGCCGGCTAGCAACGCACACGTCAGCAGCACTGTCAGAAAGACGAATAATCTTTTATTCATGGTTTCCCCCCATTGTTTCTTCTATTGCAGTATAACATAGAATTGTGTTATTCTTTTCCCTGAATTTGAATGCTCACGAGGTAATTATCATGCGAAAAGACGGAACGCGCGTGAAAAACGCAAACCCGATCTATACGGTTATGCCGTACATTCTCAAATACCGCTACGATGCAATGAACATGATCGAACTCGATATCCCGATTTCGCCCATGCAGACGTACCTCAACGAAAAACGCAAACAGGGTTACCGTTTTTCACATCTTGGCGTCGTACTTGCGGCCTATGTACGCACCGCGGCGGAATATCCGCTGCTCAACCGCTTCATCGCCAACAAGCGTATCTATCAGCGCAATGAATTTTCCGTCGCTATGGTGGTGCTCAAGCCCGGCGAAATGGACGGCACGATGAATAAAATGTACTTTAGGATGGACGACGACATCTTCTCCGTGCACGAAACGATCGATCAATACGTCTCGAACAACCGTGAAAAGGGCGACACAAACGCAACCGACGACATCGTGCGGAAGCTCCTGAACGTCCCCGGCCTATGCAACTTCGGCGTCGGGCTGTTCAAGCTGATGGATAAATTCGGCCTCCTGCCTAAGAGCGTTATCCAGGCCAGCCCGTTCCACACGAGCCTGACGATCTCCAACCTTGCGAGTATCCGCACAAACCATATTTTCCATCATGTATATGAGTTTGGTACGACGAGCATCCTCATCACGCTCGGCAACATGCGCGAGGTGCCGGTCCGCAAAAGC
>CAYTHS010000006.1:31523-53567 GCA_964437665.1 uncultured Oscillospiraceae bacterium | reverse complement strand
CGCATAAATTGTATCTTCCGTCATCTCTGTCCTCCGTTCCGTCCGATCTTTCGCCCAGTCTTTTTACGAATCCGGCCCCGAAAAATGAACAAGGCCGCCGCGTATATGCGGCGGCTGTCATTGTATTTCGTTATTTCGTAGGCGTAATCACAACATGCCTGTTCGGCTCTTCTCCTTCGCTGTGGGTCGTTACGCCCCCGAAGCCCTGCAGCGCGCTGTGCAATATGCGCCGTTCATACGGGTTCATCGGCTCCATAGAAACCGGGCGTCCCGTCTGACGCGCACGCGTGGCGTTCCGCCGCGCGAGCCGCCGCAGCGTTTCTTCTCTGCGAGAACGGTACCCTTCCGTATCCAGCGTGACACGTACATAACCTTCTTCTTTTCGGTTGCGATTTGCCACCAGCGACACAAGATACTGCAGCGCGTCCAGTGTTTCGCCTCGCCTGCCGATCAATAGGCCCATTGTCTCAGCGTCGATGCAGAGACGCAGCCCGTTTTCCGTTTCCGCAGCCAACACCGGCGCAGGCACGTTCATTTTTACGAGCATCTCGCTGAGGAATACCGCACAAGGCGTGTTTTTCGCAAGCTCCTCGCTGTAATCAAAGTGTTCCTGCACAACAGGGGCATTCGCCGCGCTTTGCTCGCGCGTTCTCTCCCTGTAGCCGCCTGAATATGATTCCCGGTCGCCTTTGGGTGCGCGTTCGCGTCGCGGCTGCTCGCGCCTTGGCTGTTCGCGCCTTCTGGAAACAGATTCGGTTTCCTTTCGGTAAACCTGCTCCATCTCCATAACCAGCGGAACTTCCCGTTCGGTCAGGCGGACGACCGCATTCTTCGCTCCCAAGCCGAATAAGCCCTTGCTTTCGGATTGGATCGTTTCGATTTCAACCTCGTCGATGGTAACCCCCATCTCGTTCAGTCCATGAAAAATCGCTTCGTCCACACTTTGTCCCGAAAACTCCATGCTTCTCATTTATTTTGTGCCTCCTCAAGCTCAGCTCTCTTCTTGGCAAACGATCTGTTGATAAGCAGCGACGTACCCAGCGAGAAAATGTTGCTGAACGTCCAGTAGACGGCAAAGCTGGCGTTGTACTGGAGGCAGAACACAAACGACATAACAGGCATCGCCCACTGCATGATTTTACCCGTATTGCCCGCAGCATTATTCTTCGGCTGCTGGCGCTGCATAATCCATGTGGAAAGATAAGTCGTGCCGCCGGCAAGGACCGGGAAGATAAACCAGCCGTTGTTAAGGCCCTGATACAGGTCCGCGCAGGGCTGCATCAGCGTACTGTAGGTTGTCGTCAACTCGTCCGTTACCGCGGCCATGGAATAGCTGCCCGCGCTGTCCTTGATGAAAAATCCCAGGTCCACAAACTTCTGCAGCGCTTCAGGATGCTCCTGAAAATAAAGAAGCTGCGGCAGTTTCGAGTTGGCCGAGCCGAAAAACTCCTTCGCCGTTGCGATGACCGGCGAAAAACCGTTGTCCGGCATCCAAAGGTTATGCACCCAGAAGAATTTGAAGCTTTTGAAGAGTTCGACGCCTGCGTCTGTGTTGTCCTGCATCGCCAGAATCAGCCGAACCATCATTTCGTTGCCCCACTGACGGAACGCGGCAATAAATATAAAGAAGAGCGGCAGTGTAATCAGCATCGGCAGACATCCGCCAAACATGCTTACGCCGTTCTGCCGCATGAACTTCTGCTGTTCCGCCTGCAGTTTCTGCGGGTCTTTTTCATATTTTTTCCGGATTTTATCGAGCTGCGGCTGCACCGCCTGCATCTTCATGGAAGATTTTCTCGACTTTATGTCGCCGAAAACCGTCAATGCGCGGATCAGCAGCGTTGCGATAATAATGGTTAATACGATGCTTTCGCCTGTCAGCGATTCAAAGAGCCAGCGCATTCCAAGGAATGCCCATTGAGTCAAAAAGAAATCACCCTGCAAAGGATTATCCTCCTCTCGTTTTGAGAACGTTTGTGTTCAGGAAAAACGCGAGGCAACGCGGCGCGTTATACGCGTCTGCGCAGCCGAATCTATACGGAACGGAACCGGCGGACGAGTCCGCAGGCTCCCATTAAGTTCATACACACAATCGGGCTTGTCGGTGTAAAACACGCCGAGCAAAACCGATACGCCGTTTACGCCGACAAAACTTTTTATTTGACCGGATCATACCCGCCCTTGCAGAACGGGTTGCAGCGTAAAACGCGCCAAATTGCCATCGCTCCGCCTTTGAACACGCCGTACTTATCGATTGCCTCGATTGCATACTGCGAGCAAGTCGGCTGAAACCGGCAGCTTGGCGGCAGCATAGGCGATATGTACTTTTGATAGCCATGAAGGATGGCGACGAAGAAACGTTTCATATTTGCGGATTGCTGAATTGCGCCGCAACGCGGCGCGTCCGTCAGCCGGATGTACGGTGCCTGTCATTATGTGGATGTTCAATCAGTCCTGCGCGTTCGAGCAGGGACCTGATTGCGCCGCATACACTGAGAAACGGCGCATCCGTTACCGGCTCGCGCGCAATAAAAATAATGTTTACGCCCCCGCGAATATGGGGGATAAACGGCGTGACCGCCTCCCGCAAGCGACGCTTGGTGCGGTTGCGCGCTACGCTGTTGCCAATTTTTTTACTCACGGAGAAACCGATTTTCGCAGATGCGGTACGGTTTTTCGCATACACCATCGAAAGCAGATGTCCCCCGCACGATTTACCGGCGCGGTATGTATACCGAAATTCCTTTTTCCGCCGTAAGGAATCAGTGCGCTTCACTTGTTCGCATCCTTTGTTGAAAATACAACTATGCGGCAAGCAAATGCCTGCCGCAAGCGCTTGTGCGTCCGTTTCCGGTTAAAATGCGAGTGCAAACTCGTTACGCGCTCAGAACTTTGCGGCCTTTTGCGCGTCTCCGCTTAATTACGTTACGCCCGTCGGACGTTTTCATGCGTTTCCGAAAGCCATGCACCTTACTGCGCTGCCTTTTTTTGGGCTGATAAGTTCTTACCACCGATTCCACCTCGTTTCGTTTTCAGGTCGCACAGGTCTCCCCGCGCTCAATCTCAGCATGTGGACGGCATGCGCCCGCATGATATGAACCTTATGTATTATAGAGGACGACGCAAAGTCCTGTCAAGGAGAAGACCGTCAAATAATACAGTTTTTTAACGACAGTCCCCTTTTACCCCACGGGTTTCCGTCTTTTGGGCGGCAATTTGCACGCGATGACCGCCAGAACGGGCAGTCCGCCGATATCGTCTCCAAAAGCGCGGAAGCTGCAAGAGCGAACGCCTCTTCAGGCGTCGACAGAAAATAAACCGGCAGGAACGTCCCTGTCCTGTTTCCAGCGAGGCATCACACGCGTAACTTTGCAAACACCAGCCGTCCGGCGGAAGTCTGCAGTGCACTGGTCACCACAAGATCGGCCGTTTCACCGATGTGCTTCTTGCCGTTTTCGATGATGACCATCGTGCCGTCCGGCAGGTATCCAATTCCCTGCCCGGCTTCCTTGCCTTCTTTCACGACCGCAAGCGAAAGCTGCTCGCCCGGCAGCAGAACGGACCTCAGCGCATTGGCCAGTTCATTGATGTTGAGCACGGGCGTATTCTGCACAGCAGCGACTTTGTTGAGATTGTAGTCGTTCGTCACGAGCACCGCCCCCATGTCGCCCGCGAGGCGGAGCAGCTTGAGGTCAACCTCGTCGATCCCGTCGTAGTCACGTTCCTCGATCGCCACCTGCTGATCGAGTTCGCACTGCATCGCATGCAGGATGTCCAGACCGCGCCTTCCGCGCGTGCGCCGGATTGCATCCGAGCTGTCCGCGATGTGCCTGAGTTCCTTGAGCACGAACGACGGCACTACAATCCTGCCTTCGAGAAATCCCGTTTTGCAGACATCGTAAATCCGGCCGTCGATGATAACGCTGGTGTCCAGTACCTTGGGGCGCGCGCCGTCCGGCACGATCGACCCCGCCAGGCGGTTCCGGCGGACGGATACGCCTTCCATCAGCTCCGCCCTGCGCGTAACGCCAACGTAGCCACCGTAATATCCGCAGATGAAAAACAGTAATATGGTTATGATTTCGGGAAGAACAGGAACGTTGATCGTCCTGACGATCAAACTCAAAAGAAACGCAAACAAAAGCCCGATCATAATGCCGATGACGCCGAAGAGAATATCCAGCGCGGGCATATCGGTCAGTCTTTTCTCCATCCTGTTAAAAAAACCGTGAACGCCGTCGATGATCTTGGGAGAGATAATAAAAAAAATGATTCCGAATAATAAACCCACGACCACATAGACGGCAATCATCACGGCAGGTATTGTGGTATAGCGCATTACGTAATTGAACCCCGGGTATTTTAATGAATAAAAGACCCATGCGACAATTCCGCAGCCAATGCCTATACCAAACAAAGCAAGCAAAACTCTAAATACCTTCCGCATGCAGTGATTGGCGCTTTCCTATTCGGTTATCCCCCGACCAGGGGCAGGAATTCGCTTTCCTCCTTCCCGCTCGACGCGGCCAGTTCCGCTACGAGCACTTGCCTTGCAGTCAAAAACATTTTTCGCTCGCCGGCGGAAAGGCCTTTTTCACGATCGCGGCGGATCAGGCATTTTACAACATCCGCAACGCTGAAAACATTGCCTTCACGGAGCTTGCTGAGATTATCCCGGTAACGTTGATTCCAGTTGTCGCTTTCGTCCGAGCAACTGTCTTCGCGCAAAAACGCAATTACCTTTGCGCATTCTTCCTCGCAGATGAGTTTCCTTAAGCCCACGGATTCCGCCGTTTCAACAGGCACCATCGCCGTCATCCGGCCCATTACGAACCGCAGCATATAGTATTTCGCGGTTTCGCCGAGCACGGTTTGTTTTTCAATGGATTCCACTACGCCAACGCCATGCATCGGGTAGCAGACCATATCGCCAATTTGAAACACCGGTGGGACTCCTTTCGCATAATGATTGATTCTATATTATCATTAAACCACTCCAAAGTCAATAAAAATTGTATATAATATCATAATGCATACGCGCTGTCAACTATTAATTTGCATTCTTTCGACATTTTTTTACTTGCCACACAATCGCCCGATTTTAGCCGTGTTTTTTGGGGATTATTTTCGCATCAAGCGGCGTTTTTTTTCTTCGGCAGCAAATACGGCGCCTGCATGGGCGCCGTATTTGCTATAAAGTTTCGTCCGTCCGCCTACGGGAGGAGCGACTGCTGCTCGGAACAGCTCATGTCGAGCAGACGCTTGCTGACACGCTGTTCGAACATCGTGCTCATCGGCGCACGGTCGTGGATAATTTTAACCGCCTGCGCGAACATCGGCGCCGCGGAGATAAAACGTATTTTCGAAGACAAACTCGTATACGGGCATTCCAGCGTATCAGTCGAAACCAGGAATTCAATGGGGCTTTCGTCAATCCGCCGCACGCCGTCCTCGCTGAGTACGTTATGGGAAAGCGCGGCGAACACACGCTTTGCGCCTTTATCCATCAACGCATAGCTCACATCCGCCATCGTCCCGCCGGAAATAGAGAAATCGTCGATTACAAGGCAAGTTTTTCCCTTCACGTCGCCGATGATTTCAAGTACCTTCGCGTTCTCATCATGACCAATGCGCATTTTATCGCCAATCGCGACCGGGCAATTGAACTCCGTAGCATATTCTCTTGCACGCTTCGCCGAGCCCGCGTCCGGCGAAACGACAACGAGATCGTCGCCAACAATGCCGGAACGGCGGACGTATTCGCATAACAACGCCTTCGCATAGAGATGATCGACGGGCTTTTTAAAGAAACCCTGCACCTGCGGCGCGTGGAGGTCCATCGTGATAATCCGGTCTACGCCCGCGGCTTCAATGCAGTCCGCACAGACGCGTGCGCGGATCGATACGCGCGGCTCGTCTTTTTTATCGCCTTTTGCATAAGAGAAATATGGGATAATCGCGGTCACCGAGTTTGCGCTTGCGCGCTTGAACGCATCAATCCAGAACAGCAGTTCCACGAACTCGTCGTTTGGCGCTCTGCCGATCGGCTGAACGATATAAACGTCTTTATCACGAATCGATTCGTTTACCCGCACAAAAATATTCCCTTCGCTAAACCGAAGGGTTGTTGCGTCACCAAGCTGCGTGCCTAAATACGCACACATCTTTTTGGCAAACGTCCTTCCCGTCTCTCCGGCAAAAATTTTAATGATCCCCGAACCGGCGTACATAACCTCTCCCCTTTTCGCTCCATATTTCAGCCACAGCCTTCGCAACCACATTATAGCAGACAAAGCCGCACTTCTCAACACAAGATACCCGATCCGTTTGGAAAATCAAATATCCAAGCCGAACAGCATTTGTCCGTACCAAATTATAGCACAGAAACGGCGGGCGGCGAACCGCCCGTTTCGGCATACGAGCTATATTCCGGTGTCCGCATATTAGCTCTGGACACGCCCTGCAGACCGGCTTTCAAAAAACCGGCGGCTCTCCCGCAGCTGCGGCGTGTCCCGCCATGTCTGACCGGGGGTAACCTCGGGACGGTTCGCGCCGTGGTAATCGCTTCCGCAGGTCACAAGCAGTCCGTTCTGCGCCGCAATGCTCACAAGCACGGCGGACTCTCCCTCGCTCATGGACGGATGATATGCTTCCAGCCCCATCAGGCCATAGCTTTTGAGCTGCAGCGACAGCTTGTGCACGTCAGCGCCGCCATGCGTCGGGTGCGCCCACACCGGCGCGCCGCCCGCGCCGAGGATCAGCGTAATCACCTCTTCAGGGGAAAACCTTGCAACCGCATAATAGCCTGCACCGCCCCGCCGCAGGTAGCGCACGAATGCATCGTGCGCATTTTCAGCAAAACCACCACGCACCAACGCAAGCGCAATATGCAGGCGTGTCGCAACGTCCGGTTCCCGCGTAAGGTGGGGGCGTATGTCCATCCCCGCGCTGCAAAGCCGGCGCACGATCTCCGCATTGCGCTCCATACGCCGCCTGCGGGCTGTTTCCAGCGCGGCTTCAAGCCGCGCTTCATGCGGGTCCACATCTAGACCGAGGATGTGCAGTTCATGCCTCCATTCACAATCCATCTCGAGCGCAGGCAGCACCCGTACACCCAGGCGCCGGCCTGCCTCCAGCGCTTCCGCAACACCCGTGACACAGTCATGGTCGGTCAATGCCGCCATCGTTATACCGCGGCGCGCCGCCTGTGCGATGACGTCTGCAGGCGCGTCAGATCCGTCCGAGCACCGGCTGTGCATATGCAGATCAAACGGTGCATATGTGTTCTTTTCCAGATCGTTTTGTTCCATTATCTCCCCTGTTTCGTCCCGGCCCGCCGAAAGCGGGGCGGCTTTGCCGCCCCGCTGAATCGTTTGTTTAGTACTCTTTTCTTAAGCCTGCCCCAGCGGAGCGTTCGCTGCTCCGGCTTTCGGCAAATCCTGCGGCAGTTCCTCGCCGGTATCCTTAGCTTTCGGAGTTTTCGCCGGGCGTTTGGCGGTTTTCTTTTTCTTTCGCTTGCCAAGCACTTCCGTGGGGTCCGCTCCCCCGTATACGGCCGCAAATTCTTCTCCGGACACACGCTCGTACTCGATCAGCATATTCGCCACGCGGTCAAGCGCTTCCATGTTTTCGCTGATGACCGCACGGGCGCGTTCATACTGCCCGTCCAGGATGCTCCTCACTTCCTCGTCCACCGTCGCGGCCAGCGACTCGGAGTAATTGCGCTGGTGCCCCCAGTCCTTTGCGATAAAGACTTCTTCCTGTCCGCCCAGGAACATCGGACCGACCGAATCGCTCATACCGTATTCCGTAACCATCTTATGCGCAATTTCGCTGGAACGCTGCAGATCGTTGTAAGCGCCGGTCGAAACGTCGTCGAATTTCAGCTGTTCCGCAACGCGTCCGCCAAGCGCCATCGCGATACGGTCGAGCAGCTTATTTTTGGTCACATGCATCATGTCCTCTTTGGGCAGATACATCGTGTATCCGGCCGCCATGCCGCGCGGCACGATCGAAACTTCATGCACAGGATCGCATCCCTCCAGCTGAAGCGCAACGATCGCATGTCCCGCTTCGTGGTACGCCGTGATGCGCTTGTCGCCATCGGTGATGACCCGGCTGCGCTTTTCCGGCCCCATCTGCACGCGGGTGATCGCTTCTTCCATTTCGCTCATGCCGATCGTCTTTTTGTTGGCGCGCGCGGTGAGAATCGCCGCTTCGTTGAGCACGTTCTCCAAATCCGCTCCGGTAAAGCCCGGCGTACGTTTCGCCAGCACCGCAAGCTCCACGTCCGGCGCAAGCGGTTTGTTGCGCGCATGCACCTTGAGGATCTCCTCGCGTCCCTTCACGTCCGGATAGTTCACCGTAATCCGACGGTCGAAACGCCCCGGCCTCAGCAGCGCCGGATCCAGGATGTCCGGGCGGTTGGTCGCGGCAATCACGATGATGCCTTCGTTCGGCGCAAATCCGTCCATTTCCACAAGAAGTTGGTTCAGCGTCTGTTCGCGCTCGTCGTGTCCGCCGCCAAGCCCCGCGCCGCGGTGACGGCCGACAGCATCGATTTCATCAATGAACACGACCGCCGGCGTTGCGCGTTTGGCGGTTTGGAACAGGTCGCGTACGCGTGATGCGCCGACGCCGACGAACATCTCGACGAAGTCCGAGCCGGAAATTGAAAAGAACGGCACCTTCGCCTCGCCCGCAACGGCTTTTGCCAGCAGCGTTTTGCCGGTGCCTGGAGGGCCGACTAAAAGAACGCCTTTCGGAATCCGTGCGCCGATGTCGTTGAAGCGCGACGGATTACGCATGAATTCGACGACTTCCCTGAGCTCTTCCTTCTCTTCGTCCGCTCCGGCAACGTCGGCGAACGTAACATGCAGTTTATCTCCCGTCTGCAGCCGCGCACGGGATTTGCCGAAGTTTGTCATCTGCTTGCCGCCGCTCTGCGCACGAATCAGGAAATAGTAGAAAACGCCGAACGCCGCAAATATCAATATATACGGCAATATGATCGACCAAATCGATTCCTCAACGATCTTCGATTCGTAAGCGAAAGAATAATCCGCGCTGGAAACCTCGTCAACGCTTGTATACCGGGACGGATTGGCCGCATAGACAATCGCGGACATGTCCGTGCGGAACGTGCTTTCCGACGGAATCACCACATAGAAATCCGATTTTTTCGGCAGGTCTTCCGGGTCGTATGCGCTGTCGCCGTAAAGGCCGTATACCTCGCGTTGGTTGACTTGAATCGCCTTAATGGTTTCCCCCGTTGCAGCGCCGCTTTCGGTGTTACGCACCAACTGCAGAAAATCGGTATTATAATCCAGTTCATCCGGCTTGTTCTCGCTCGGATTCAGCCCGGATACCATAAAGATGATCGCCACAAAAAGCATCACCCATATGATGGCCGTCATGACTTTTTTATTCAAACAATTATCCTCCATCTGCGGCGGACGCGTACGCTTGCCGCCGCTGTGTGCTCACGTTTGCCGTCGTCCGGCGGAGCCAGTTCATCACTCGGAATAAACCGAGGCTTTCAGCACGCCTACAAAAGGCAGGTTGCGGTAAAATCCGCAATAGTCCAGCCCATAGCCGACCACGAACTCATTGGGAATGATAAATCCGCAGTAGTCGGGCGCAATTTCACATTCTCTGCGCTCGGGTTTGTCCAGCAGGCAGCAAATCTTCAGGGAAGCGGGTTTCCGGCTGGAAAGAAGGCGCGTTAAGTGGCTCAGCGTAAGGCCGCTGTCCATGATGTCCTCGGCGATGATCACATGCTTCCCCGTGATCGACGTGTCGATATCCTTGGTAATACGCACGATGCCGGACGTCTTCTGCTCGTTGCCGTAGCTGCTGATGCCCATGAACTCCATCTGCACCGGGATGCTCATTGCGCGCGCGAGGTCCGCGAAAAACACGACCGCCCCTTTCAGGATGCAAAGCAGCACGACGTCCTCTTCGCAGCCGGCATAATCCTCCGAGAGCCGTTCGCCCAGTTCGCGTACGCGCTCGCGGATTTCATCCTCTGTGAGCAGCACCTTGTCGATGTCGTCCCGCATGGTTTTCCCCTTCAAGAATCCGTACCCCCTGTAAACGTAATATGCAGTATCCGTTTCGTTTCCGGCCGGACTTTCGCCCGCTCCGAAACCGCAATTCCCACGATAAAAAACACGTCGCGCCCCGCGCAGAGCAACGGCACGTCCCGCAAAAAACGCGGAACCTTTTTGTCGATCAAAACGTCCTTCAGCTTTTTCTCTCCCAGTGCGCCGAGCGGGAAAAAGCGGTCTCCGTTCCTGCGCGTGCGCACAACGAGCCCCGGCGGCAGCGCGTCCGCATCCAAAAACGCTTCAAACGCATCCTCCGGCATGCGGTATGCCGCAGCCCATTCGCAAAAAACCGTCCCTGCGGGCGTTTTCGTTTCGCCAGGCAGGCAAAGCGGCACTTCAAACGACATCTGCGACGGATAAACGCCGATATAGACGTTTTCCGCATCCGTCCAGGCGGAAAACCCGTGCTGCAACTCGATCACGGTGCCGGTCTGCGCCCCGCAGAGCGCCAGGACGCGGCCGATATCCGTTTCGCAGACGTTTCCGTCCAAATCGAACAGCCGATTTTTCACAATCCGCGTTTTGAGCGCATCCGGAAGCTCCAACAGTCCGTCTCTGTCCAGCCCGTTTCCGCGGCGGATTTCCTGCTCGGCCCGTTCCGCCTGCGCGCCAAGATACGCTTCGTCCGCCGCGCAGAGCGCGGCCGTCCGGCAGAGGGAACTCCTCACGCCGGGGTTATACCGCTCCAGCAACGGGACCAGTTCGTTTCGCACACGGTTGCGGAACGCGTCGTTTTGCGCGTTGGTTTCGTCCACGCAATAATCCTGTCCACGTTCGCCAAGATAAAGAAGAGTCTCTTCTTTTGAAACACCGAGCAGCGGACGAATCACGCGCCCCGCCCCCGGCCTCATGCCGGAAAGACCCGCCGTGCCGCAGCCGCGTAAAAGATGCATCAGCACCGTTTCCGCCTGATCGTCCGCGTGATGCGCAGTTGCAATCAGGTCCGCGCCAAAGCGCACGCGTACGCGTTCGAGAAACGCATAGCGCAGTTCCCTCCCGGCCTGCTCGAGCGTTTTGCCGGTTTGCTTTGCATATGCGGGCACGTTCGTCCGCTCTGACGCGAACGGAATGCTTAGTCTTTTGCAGAGCGCCTCGCAGAACGCCATGTCCCGCTCCGCGCTTGCACCGCGGATTCCATGGTGCAGGTGTGCCGCGAACACGCCCGCGACCGCTCCTTTTAATAGCAATTCCTGTATCGAGAGCAGCAGCGCGGTGGAGTCCGCTCCGCCGGAGAAGGCGACGAGCACCTTGTCTGCGGGGCCTGCGCCGCATTTTGCGAGCGTTTCGGCTGTCACCAAGCGCTTTTGCTCCATTGCACACTTATTTATGCACGCGCGTCCGTGGCTGTCGCCGCCGGACGGACAACGCATAAAACCCCATATTGAAATATAGTGCTATTCTACCCGCATCACCGGGTTTTTACAAGAGTTAAGGCAAAATTACCGCCGTATGTTGCAAACAATTCACGCCCTTGTATCTTTTGACATGATACGGTGAATCCTCTATACTGATATAGCACATCAAGGAGAATATTGCATGCCGGATTCCATCCACAGCGGACATCGCGAGCGGATTCGCGAGCAATATGTCAAAGACGGCGCGGAATCGTTCCGCGACCATCAGTTCCTGGAACTGCTTTTGACCTATGCGATCCCCCGCAGGGACACCAACGCACTTGCACATTTGCTGCTGGAGCGCTTCGGGTCCCTCGAGGGCGTGCTGACCGCGGACATTGCGCAGCTGACCCTCGTCGACGGCGTAGGCGAAAGCACGGCCGTGTTCCTGCGCATGCAGGGCGACCTGTTCCGGCGTCTTTTACTGAGGCGTTCCAAAAACGGGCGCGGCAAAATTCGGCTGAACACGCCGGCCGCCGCTGCGCGCTATTCTGTCGCACTGCTCTCGCTGAGCGAATACGAAACCGTCTGCGCCGTGTCTCTGAACGCAAAAAAAGAAGTCCTTTTCTGCGACAGCCTGCAGCGCGGCACACTCACGGAAGCACAAATCTATCCGCGCGCCGTCGCCGAAATCGCACTGTTACGCCGCGCGCACGGCATCCTGCTGATCCATAACCATCCTTCCGGCGACCCAACGCCTTCCGAAGAGGACGCGGACGCGACAAAAGCGGTGCAGGCCGCGCTTGAAAGCATCGGCGCGCATCTTTTCGATCATCTGGTCGTGGGCGGAAGCTACGCGTTCAGCTTTTCCATGCACGCCGTCATCGGCGTCGACGGTAAGCAAGCGGACGTTTTCTCGCCGGAGGAATACAAAGCGCGCCGCTCTTCCCCCTCTGCGCAGCGCGATCTCCTGCGCGTGATGGAACCATACGATCAATAGTCTTTAAGCAAAACAAACTTATACAAAAAGCGCCGCCGCGAAGAAAATTTCGCAGCGGCGCTTCGCTGAACCGGAGAAGGGGGGCAATCCCGGTTCAGCACATCATTTCGCTTTGGTCTGTGTCATTCTGCTGAGATTGCTTCGAACGCGGCGCTCAGCGCGCTCACATAATCCGCGTCGATCAGCAACCCTTCGGCATCCTCAAACGACACCCGGTATGTGCCGCTGTCATAACGCGAAAGCGTCAGCTCCATAGTCGTGTACGTGTCCGTGGAGCGATGGAACGTAATGCTTACCTCCGGCAGCGCCGTTGCGGACGTGCTTGCGGTATCGCCGTTCCAGGTTAGCGCGGAAATCGAGTCCAGCAACGCATCGCCGAGATCTGCTTCCAGCGTTTCTCCGTCAAGCGTGTAGGCGCGCGTCGTTTCCGTCGTTTCCGTAGTTTCCTCGTCGGTCGCTTCCGTGCTCTCGCTGTCCGTCGTTTCCGCAGCCGCTTCGGTGATTGCAACCGTATGCGTCGTGCCGTTGACGGTAACGTCCATGGACGTAACGGTGTCGAAATCAAGCACGCAGATCGCCGAAGAACGCAGCGAACCGTATCCCGCCAGCAGCAGTTGGTCTGCAAGTGTTGCGTCTATCGTGCAGACCATGTCCGAATCCGCAAGCTTTGCATAGCAGTAGTCGCCGGTAAACGTGCCGAGCTCCAGCGTATACGTCCGCTCTTCGCTTGTCGTCGTAGTCACCGGGTCGCCGTTTTCGTCCGTGTCGCCCGTCGCCGTCGTTACGTCTGCCATATAGCGGACGCTGATCGTGGCCGACGGAGTAAGAAGGCCGTAGGTCTCAAGCGCTTCCCTGTCCGCGTCGTAACTGACGCAGGCGCGCCAGGTCATAGCATTCATGCTGTCGACGAGCGACTCCACCTCGTCGGTGCCCAGCGGATACGTCGCGCCGTCCTCCGAGGAATACCAAACGAACGTGTCGGAGTAGGTCAGATGCGCGTCCGGATCATAGCTGATCGCAACGTCCTTTGCGTCCGTCGAAACCTCGATGCTCTGAACGTCCTTGAGCAGCGGCACGTCTTCAAGCGCCACGAGATCGAGCAGTTGATAGGAAAACGCGTCCGAAACGGAAGAGTCCACCATGTAGATCGCTCCGGAATCGTCCGCCGAGAGATAGTATTCATACGTCACATCGTTTTCGTCGCCAATGGCATATTCATACGTCGTTCCGTCCGACGCAGTCACCGTAATGCTGACCGCCGGGTCGTCCAGGCCGTAGTCCGCCGCATCTTCGCCCGTGAACGAGCGGGTCGCATCCATCGCGTCGATCACGGCAAGCATCTGTCCCGGGTACGTCTGGTCGAGCGGGAACGATTCGTCGTCCGCATAGACCCAATCGGACGCGCTGTCGTCGCGGGCCAGTTCGACCGTCTCGCCGGCGTACACGTATTTCAGTCCGACGATATCGTCTTTGTCCGGTTTGGATATTGCAACCGTTTCTTCTTCGGTGTCCGAAGTATCGGCTTCCTTGTTTGCATTGATGCGGCCGATCAGGAAATATCCGCCGATCAGCACGGCCAGCACGCAGAGCATTGCCAGCAGTTTCCATCCGCGTTTCATCGATTCGTCCGCCTCCTTTGCGCCATCGGCAATTTGCACAGCTTCTTCATTTGCGTTTCCTCCTCACAACAACGACTACGCCGGAGAGGATGACCGCAAGCGGCAGAACGCCGACGAGGATGATGCTCCAGCGTGACGCGGCGGCGGACGAAACCACCAGCTGTTCGGAATCCAGCGACTTCGCGCGGATACTGATTGCGTTTTCGCGTTCGCACATCCAGCCGAGGGAATTGAGCAGCAGGTCGGTGTTCGCGCCGGACACCATCTGATCGATGGTGTCTTCAAACATCATGGAGGTCGTCAGCCATACGATCTGCGTTTCCTTGCTGCCGACTTCCTCGCTGATCGCCACGCCGAGTGCGAACGGGCCGTCGATATCGCCCGACTCCTTGTCGTAGGTTGTCATGTCGTACCCGGCAAGCTTGGAATACGCCGAATCCGACGTTGTGAGCAGTTGGTTGACATACAGCCCGTCGCGCAGATCGTCCGAAACGCTCAACCCCTGCGCAATCGGCATGAGTATATAGTAGTTCCCGCCGGAGAGCGGTTCGGTGATGGTATGCGTGGAGATCGCCGGCAGCAGATAGTGTTCGTATCCGCGCAGTGAATAGTCTCCGTCTCCATCGACAACGATGCCGTCAGCGCGGCTCACGCCGTAGTATTCCATCAGCGCTTCAAGATTCGGCGTCTCCGTTTCGGTGTAGTCCGTCACAAGCAGCATCCGGCCGCCGTCTTCGAGGTACGAAAGGATCGTGTCCTTTTCATCGCTCGTAATATCGGTCTGCGGAGATGCGATAATCAGGCATTCACAATCGTCCGGCACGCCGTCCTCCGTCAGCAGGTTCAGGTCTTCCATCTCGATGTTTTCACCTGCAATCGAATCTTCCGCGCTGGAACCCAAGCCGTTTTCGCCGTGCCCCTGCAGTTGGTAAGCGATCGGCAGGTCGTCGCTCGTCACATAATCGATCGCACTGGTAATCAGGTTCTCGCCGTTGAAATCGGTCGAAGTCGTGCCGGTCGTGTAGTAGCTTGAGTAATCCGTTTCAAATATATCGTCATAGCTGATATACCGGCTCCGGTCGCCATACACGACGACCACGCTGTTTTCCACAACGGAATCGCTCGAATACTGCGAAAGGAAGTTCGGCGACACGACGGGATCGACGGTCTCCACCTGGATATGTTTGCTCGCCGCCTCATACTGATCGAGCAGGGACGTGAGCGTCTGATCTTCGCTGCCGGTCTGCGCAATAACGTAAACCGTGATGTCGCCCGTCAGCCCGGCGGCGATCTTTTTGGACTGCTCGCTGAGCGTAAAGAGCTTGTTGGAAGTGATGTCCAGTTGCATGGCGGAACCCGGAATCCGGTTGACCACCAGCATAATCACGACCGCGATGGCGACGACCGCCAGAGACGCAACGGTGCTGTATCCGCCCGCCTTGAACGCGCGGGTGCGGAATCCGTTTTTGAACTTCTGCTTGTCGAAATGAAGCTTTTTGCGGCTGCCGCCGGTTTTCTTTTCTTTTATTTCGGGTGCTTTGACGGCCGGGTCGGTCTGATTTTGCATCTGTTCCATCAGCTCCACCTCCTCTTCTCAAGCGACTGCACCGTGAAAAACAGGAAGACGCCCGCAGTCACGAGATAGAACACCAGCGACGTGATATCGAATACGCCGCCGACAAACGTGTCGAAGCGGTCGAAGAGCGAGAGCTTCTCCATCGCCATGGTCAGCAGTCCGGAGAGCGTGTCCGGCGAAAACGCCAGGACGACGACGTTCGCAACTGCCAAAGCAAGGAATGTTACGACTGAAACAAACGTGTTTTTCGTCATAACCCGGAGCAGCAGAGCAATCAGCACGATGATGACCGTGACCGCCACGAACGACGCGGTGGAGCTTTCGGAAACGAACTCCGTCGTCGACGTAAGGAAATAGTTGACCAGCAGTGCAAGGAAGCACAGCACCGCGGCGATCGCCTGATTTTCCGTCAGGGACGAAATGAACAATCCCACCGCAATGAACGCCGCGCCCATAAAGATGAAACCGACGAGCGCGCCATACGCTGTGATGAAGCTCACCGTGCCAAACGAGGAAAGCAGCAGCGGATACAGCGCAATCAGCGCCGTCGGCAGCAAAAACACCGTAACCATCGCAAAGAACTTTCCAAGCACGATGCGCGTCATCGGAATCGGCAGCGCATACAGCAGCTGATCGGTCTTCTGCCTGCGTTCCTCGGCGACGCTGCGCATCGTGAGGATCGGCACGACGATCATGAAGATAAACGACATGCCCTGCAGGACGTATTCAAAATTCGGATACCCATAGTTGAGATTGTATGCCATTGTGTATACTCCAGCGAACATCAGAAGAAACGCGCATACCAGATATCCCGTCATGGTATTGAAATAGGACTTGACTTCACGCTCGTAAACTGCGCTCATGCCTGGCCTCCTTTCTGCGCTTGTTCTGCGCAGGTTCTTCGCCCGTAAACTCCAGGAAGATGTCCTCGAGGCTGGCTTTGCTCAGCGTCATATTCAATATCGGCACGTTTGCCTTGGAAAACGCGGTGAAAAGCGCCTCGCGCACGTCCCCGCCATCCTGCGCGCTCACGCGCAGTTCGGTCACGCCGTCCGCCTCGCTCTTTACCTCAACGTCCGAAACGCCGTCCATCCCGGCAAGGATTTGTGTTGCGCGCGCCTGGTCCGCTTTCACGCTCAGATCGACCGTCGAACTGCCGGTAAACTGCTTCTCCAGATCGTCCGGCGTGCCGCTCGCGACGAGTTTGCCGTGCGTAATAATCAGAATATGGTCGCAGACCGCCTGCACCTCGCCGAGGATATGGCTGCTCAGAATCACCGTGTGATCTTTGCCCAGGCTTTTGATCAGGTCGCGTATTTCGATAATCTGCTTGGGATCGAGGCCGACCGTCGGTTCGTCCAGAATCACGACTTCCGGATTCCCGAGCAGCGCCTGCGCAATGCCGACACGCTGGCGGTACCCTTTTGACAGGTTCTTAATCAGCCGGTCCTGCATCTCTTCAATTCCGGTGATCTCCATCACCTTTTCAATCTGCCCGGCGCGTTCTTTGGCGGCAACACCGCGCGCCTTGGCCACGAACTTCAGGAATTCCATCGGCGTCATGTCCGGATACAGCGGCGGCAGTTCCGGCAGGTAGCCGACCTTCCGCTTAATCTTTTCGGGTTCGTCGAAGATATCGAGTCCGTCGATACGCACCGCGCCGCCCGTTGCGCCGAGGCACCCGGTCATGATGTTCATGGTCGTCGTTTTGCCCGCGCCGTTCGGCCCGAGCAGACCATAGATGCGGCCGTCTTCCACCGTAAACGAAAGATCGTCCACAGCGGTGTGATTCCCGTATACCTTGGTCAGGTTCTTTACTTCTATCACCGAATTTCCTCCTTCGGCATTTTTTATCCTGTCCAGTATAGTTTTTCAACCTTAAAGCAAACAAAAAAGCCGGAGAATATCCTCCGGCCCAGCCTGTCAAAAAAGTTCTTGGGATTGTTAAGGGCCGCGGCCCTTAACCCGTTGAATCCGGCGCAGCCGGATCGCCCTTTAGGGCGGTTTCCCTGTGCGTTTTGCCGCCCGGAAGCCCGAAGGGCGAGAGGCAAAACGTGGTTACCCCGTCAAAAAACCGGTTTTTTGACGGTCTCAAGCCGGAGAATATCCTCCGGCAAAAATCGTGAAATTTATTCTCTTAATATTTTTTCTCCGCAGCCGGAATCAAGCGTCAGAGTTTCCAATGACTCAAAAAGAACTTCGTGCATTCGCTCTTCGGATTTTTTAAAACGTCTTCCGCCGCGCCATGTTCGCAGATTTGCCCGCCGTCCAGCGCGACCGCCCGTGTGCCGAGCCGCAGCGCCTGTGACGGGGCATGCGAGGAAAAAATTAACGTGCAACCCGTTTCCGCGGCGTATTCCATCAGCGCGTGTTCGGCCATATCGCTTGCGGAAATGTCGGCAGATGCGGTCGGTTCGTCAAGCAGCAGCAACTTGTGCGGCTTTGCAAGCAGCCGCGCAAGCGCCATACGCTGCGTTTCGCCGCCGGAAAGTCGGCTGCCGCGCGCCTTTGCCAGGTTCGCCAGCCCGACGCGCTCCAGCGTCGCCGTCGCGTTCTTCCGCGCACCGTTCCCCCCTCCGAGAGAAAGCATTACGTTCTTTACGACGCTCAGGTCGAACGCATAGGGTTTTTGCGGCATATAACCGATTTCGCCACGATCCAATCCCGAAAAACGAATCTTCCCCTCGTCCGGTCTCAGCGTTCCGGCAAGAATGCGCAGAAGCGTCGTCTTCCCGCTGCCGTTCGGGCCGATCAGCGCGTACCGTTCGCCCGGCAGGAACGTTAGCTGCGGTATGTTCAGCGCAAGATGCACGCCATAGCGCTTTTTGATTCCGGTCAGTTCGATCATACGCGCCTCCTTTGCAGCAGATGCGCAAACACGTTGACAAGAAACGAAATGACCAGCAGCAACAGCCCTAACGCAAGCCCCAATGTAAAGTCCCCGCGATTGGTGTACATCATAATCGCCGTTGTCATGACGTTCGTCTTGTAGGCGATCGCCCCACCGACCATCGACACCGCGCCAACCTCCGCCATCGCGCGCGCAAAGGCGAACAGATAAGTCGAAACCAGCGCGTATTTACTTTCGTTGAGCATCAGCAGAAGCGTTTTCCCGCCGGAAAGACGAAGTCCACGCGCACTTTCGCGGATTTCCTCCACAATCGCGGAAAGATAGGTTTCCATGCTTCCCGCGGTGATCGGCGTAATCAGGATCACCTGCGCGACGATCATCCCGGTCACCGTAAAAAGCAGCTTGAGACCGCGCAGAGGGCCTACGCCGGAGAAAAGCATGTAACACAAAAGTCCGCAAACCACGGGCGGCAGGCCCATGAGCGTGCGGTTGATCACGATCAGCGCCTTGCGTCCCGGAAAACGCGTCGCCGCGAATAAAACGCCGAGCGGCGCTCCCAGCAGGAGCGCCGCAATCGAACTGGTCAGCGTCATGCGCATGGTAACGGAAACGATGTCCCATAACTGCGCATCGCCGGAAAACAGAAGATCAAACGCCTTTTGGAACGCTCCGGCCATCAGCCGAGCATACCGCCGTTAGCGCGGAAGGTTAAAAACGTCGCCTTGTCGGAAAGGATGTAGGCGTCCATTTCGTTGGCCATGGTCAGGCAGACGCCCATGCCGGCGTTGCTGTACATGTACCATTCGCTGTAATCGGCAACACTGGAAGCTTCGGTCGTAATGCCGAGTTCTTCCGGCCAGAGGGAGATTTCTTTGCTGTGCGTTCCGGAAAGGTCGCCGCGCGAAACGAATGGATATTTGCCGTCCGCAATGCGTTTGAACGCGTCTTTGACGTCCGCGGCTTCGGCGCACTGTGCGGGATCGTCCTTGGGTCCGACCAGCACGAAGTAATTGTACATAAACGTCAGCCGCTCGCTGTCGTATCCTTCAAGCACCTTGGCAAATCCGTCCTCAACAAAAACGTCTTCCTGTGATTTGCTGTGCACGAGGATCAGGTCCGCGTTGCCCATCTTGGCCGCGGCGATCGCCTTGCCCGTGCCCGCGGAGGAAACCTCCACATTATAGCCGTATGCGCTTTCAAACGCCGGCAGCAGGTAGTCCATCAGGCCGCTGTCGTTGACGGAAGTCGTCGTGGAAAGCCGGATCGTCTTCGTTTCGTCGGTCGCCTGCGGTATTTCCGCCGTTGCAGCGGGTTTGTCTTCCTTCGTATAGAAGAGATATTCGCCGTACTCGTCGTAGCCGTAGTTTTTAATCAGTTCCGTCGCTTCATCGCCAAGCATCCAGTCGATCAGCGCTTTTGCGCCGACAGTGTTGACGGCTACGTCATCGACAGACTTTCCGTCCGCATCCACAAAAGGCGCGTTTTCGTCCACCGCGAGCAGCGAATAGTTGTTGATCATCGCGTCGTCCTGCTCATAAAGGATCGTAATACCGAGCAGATCCTCCGGCGAAGGCGTATCGGTCGTTTCCGGTACTGCGGTCGCTGTTTGTTCCATAACGACTTGTTCCGCCGTTTCGGCGGGTTCGACGGCCGCTTCTTCCGTTTCAACAGTCTTCGCGCAGCCAAATACACCCAATGCCAGCATCAGTACAAGTGCGGTCAGCAGAATCCTTTTTTTCATAGTTTCTCCTTTTTTTTCAGGAAAAACCTCCTCCGCAGGCGCGCGAAACGCCCTGGAGCAATAAGGCAGGCCGTCTCCTTTGCAATCACGGCAGGCGCACACGTTGCCGCATACACCCAATGGCCGGAACATCCGCGCACGGGACCGCGCCGGCTCGGAGATTTTCCCTGATATTTTTTATATTTTGTATCGAATATTATTTCACACGGTACGAACCGTGTCAATGCCGCACAAACGCAGTACGCGCAAGAAGGCGCGCTTTGCTGCACATTTAGAATACGCTGTGTTTACTATGCTTCATACGCGGCGGAAAGTTCACGTTTCCTTCGCAATGCCGTTTTACCGTAACACACCGTCTTCTTCGCTTTGTGTCAGTTCGCCGCGTTCCCCTCCTGTGCAAGCGTTGCGGCAAACGCCTTTAGAATAATAAGTTTGATCATCGCCGCGGTCTGGGTCGACACCTTTGCTTCCTTGGCGATTTTTTCAATTGGATATTTGTCCGTTGCGTACTCCAGTTTCATCTCGACAAATTTTCCCTGCTGGCCGGATTTTCGCGCGTCTTCCATACACATAATCGGCGCGTATTTTTTCATGTTCTCCTCCGCGTCCGCTTCACGCGCGCTCTTTACCTCGCGAACGTGCTGCAGGATCGATACAGCGGCTGCCGCAATCCCGCCTAGCAGAAGCAAAACGCCAAGGACAATCCAAAATGTGCTTTCTGCAAACACCGTCAGCAACGTACCAAACACTGTCATTGGAATCAGCGGCCCCAAAAAATTGTAGCGCCCCTTCTTCCCGCTTTTTACTTCCTCGACGTATTTCGCCAGACACGCATCGCAGACCGCCCGGTCGGTTACGCCAAGGAAAGTCTCCTTGTCGCTCAACCGTGCAAACGCGAACAGCCGCTGCGATTCGCCGCCGCAGCGGAAACACCTGGACAGCCTGTTCTGATCCATATTGATACCCCTTTCGCTTAATTCGCGGCGCCGACGCTTTGTCTTTCAAATCACGTTTCCCGCCGGTTCGTCCGCATTTCTCTCGATATAGGCACAATATCATATGTTTCCACCGGTGTGGTCAGCAATTTGCACACTGACCGTATGGTTTTGATTCATTCCGCATAAAAACCCGCGTGGAAACGCGGGCGCGGATAAACTTACATCAGTTTGCTGAAAAATACGGCCGCACGGGCTTCGTCCGCCTTGTTTGGATGCCCCTTTGCGATGCCGCCCACCAGCTTGAACGGGCCAAAGGTATCGTATCCCCTGCAATGGAAGCCGCCCGCGATACGGGCGCCCTTGTTCTTCAGTTTTTTGTGGAACTCACCGTCGAACGCTCCGCCCGGCGCACCGCAGGTATAGATCGTGAAACAATCCTTCCCTCCAAGCTTATCGAGCGAATCGATCAGTTCGCACATCGGTCTGCCGAACCGAGACCTATAGATGCCGGACGCAAACCCGACCAAATCGTATTCATCCAAGTCAACTTTTTCTTCAAGCGGCACGCGCAGCAGCGTTATGCTAAACTTCCGCGCGATCGCTTCGGCGATCTTCTTTGTATTTCCGTGATGGATGGAATAATAAAACAGAATCGCTTTTTTCATTTTGCCTCCGCATGTCTTATGGATTGATCCATTTCTCCAGCAGCCGGGTTTTCGCCGCGTACAGTCGGTTTCGAATGAAACTTTTTTCGAGAATAACCGTCTGCCCCCGCCGGCGGACCGCAGCGCCGTAACCACTATAGCTTCCCTTTATCTCTTTGGCAAGGGCGAGTTTGTCCGGCGCTTACGCAACAGCCAAACGGGACCCGCCGTC
>CAYTHS010000006.1:0-31513 GCA_964437665.1 uncultured Oscillospiraceae bacterium | reverse complement strand
CGCGGCAAGTCCCGTTTCATCGCTGGTCTCCTGTTTTGCTTATGCTTCGGCTGCGTTTTCAAGCATTTCGCCCCGCTCGTAAAAGTTGACGATGCAATGCATCGGGCAGACCTGAATACACGCACCGCAGCGGGTACAGGTCGCTTCGTCGATGATTGCAACGCCGTCCTTCACATGAATCGAATCGGACGGACACTGCTTTTCGCAGCGTTTGCAGCCTACGCACGCGGTTTTGCACTGCAGCCGCGCAATCCGGCCGATCGCCTTGTTGCGGCACATCACGACCACCGTCTGGTCGCGCGGCAGCAACTGGATGATGCCGCGCGGGCAGGTTTCGACGCATACGCCGCAGCCGGTGCAGGCATCCTCGTCAATGACCGCCACTCCGTTTTCAATTTGAATCGCGCCGAACGGACAGCGTGCCACACAGTCGCCTAGGCCCACGCAGCCGAATTCGCAGGCGTTCGGCCCGCCGGAAATCGAGCTTGCCGCCCGGCAGGACGGAAGTCCGCTGTAATCGGTACGCGCGCTGACGTTTTCACAGTCGCCCTGACAACGCACGCGCGCTACCATCGGCTCGACGTCTCCCGCGTCGACGCCCATAATCCGCGCGAGGGCCTTAGCCGTTTTCACGCCGCCGGGCGTGCAGCCGGCGGGGTCCGCCTCTCCCTTAACGACCGCTTCGGCAAACGCATCGCACCCAGCATATCCGCAGGCGCCGCAGTTCGCGCCCGCAACCGCCGCACGGACAGCCTGAACGCGTTCGTCCACCTCAACGGCAAACTTCTTACCCACAATCCCTAGCACAAACCCGAAGACGACGCCAAGTCCGCCCAGCGCGGCGGCGGCAAAAAGGATCTTCAGCACAATCTCCATTTCACATCACCCCCGCGAACATATTGGAGAATCCCAAAAAGGCCACGCTCATCAGTCCCGCGATAATCAGAGAAATCGGGAAGCCTTTGAGCGGCGCGGGGATGTCGGCCGTTTCCAGCCGTTCGCGCACACCCGCCATCAACACGATAGCCAGCAAAAATCCCAGCGCGCCGAACGTACCGTTGAGCACGGAATACAGCAGGTTGTATTCTTCCGAGATATTGAGAAGCGTTACGCCGAGCACCGCGCAGTTGGTCGTAATCAGCGGCAGGTAAATACCCAGCGCGCTGTAGAGCGACGGGGCTGATTTTTTCAGGAACATTTCGACGACCTGCACCAGCGAAGCGATTACCAGGATGAACGCGATGGTGCTGAGGTATTCCAGTCCGAGCTTGACCAGTACATAGTAGTAAACAAAATAGGTAAATAAGCTCGCCAGCGTCATAACAAACGTAACCGCAAGCCCCATGCCGAACGCCGTCTCCACTTTTCCGGAAACGCCGAGGAACGGACATACACCGAGGAAGCGCGAGAAGATGTAGTTATTCGTCAGCACGCAGCTGAACATAAACAGCAGTACCTTTACGATCGGATTCACTGTTTCTTCGCCCCCTTCCTGCCGGAAGCCCGCATGCCGACGGCGTTGAACGCGGCCAGCAGCAGACCGTAAACGATAAATCCGCCCGCGGGCAGAATCAGCAGCAGCATCGGCTGGAAAGACGATCCGAACACGCTGACGCCGAAGATCGTGCCGTTGCCGAACAGTTCGCGGATGCCGCCGATCAGCGTCAGTGCGAGTGTGAAGCCGACGCCCATACCGACGCCGTCGACCGCGCTGTGCAAAACTGTGTTTTTGCTGGCGAACGCCTCAGCCCTCGCGAGGATAATGCAATTGACCACGATCAGCGGGAGAAATATCCCGAGACTCGCATACAGCGACGGCAGAAACGCGTGCATAAACATCTGTACCATGGTCACGAACGTGCAGATGACCACAATGAACGACGGAATGCGGATTTTGTCCGGAATAAAGTTCCTTAAGAGCGATATCACGACATTGGAGCCGATGAGTACGAACGTAGCCGCCGCACCCATGCCGATGCCGTTGACCGCGCTCGTCGTGACCGCCATGGTCGGGCAGGTGCCCAGCACCAGCCTGAACGTGGGGTTTTCTGTGATTACGCCGTTTAAAAAGACGCTTTTCAACGATGATTTCTGTTCCATATGGTTATCCCTCCGCCGGCGCGCTCAGTTCGGCAAGCAACCCCGCGGCCGTATCGACCGCATTGGTAACCGCCCTGGAACTGATGGTCGCCGATGTCACGGCGTCTATTTCGCCGCCGTCCTTTTTCAGCGAAACAGGCGATTGCTTGCCGACAAACTGTTCGCCGAACCATGCTTCCTTGGTGCGGGCGCCAAGGCCGGCCGTTTCGGAAAAATTCGCCCCGCCGACATACACGCCTGTGATCGCGCCGCCGTTGTCTACGCCAACGGTCACTTCAATCTCGCCGCCGTAGCCTTTCGCAACAATTTTGCCGGTTTTCCCCGTCAGGCTGCCGTCAGCGTCATATCCCGCGTATGCTTCGCTCAGTCCTTCCGGCGCGTCCAGTTGCTCAAACGTGTCGGCATCCGGCAAAACGCTGCGTCTTGCCGCGTTTGCGGCGATTTTTTCCTGCCGCGCAATCGGCGCTTCGGTCAGCGCGTTGGTCGCACCCAGCGCAAGCCCGGCCGCCGCCGCAATCGCGAACAGCTTGAGTCCCAACACCCAGATTTTATTACGCACGGGTCTTCACCTCCCCGTAAATCCTCGCGCGTGTCGCCCGGTCAATCAGCGGCGTTGCGATGTTCATCAGCAGTATCGCATAGGTCGTCCCCTCCGGATAGCCGCCGTATGCTCGTATCAGCGCAAGTATCACTCCCGCACCGGCCGCATAGATCATCTTACCCGTTTTCGTCATCGGGCATGTGACGTACTCCGTCGCCATGAATACCGCACCGAAGAGCACGCTTCCAACCAGCACTCCCTGAACGGGATCGCCCCCGAACAGCCATGTAAACAGCATAAACGAAGCGATCATAGTCGCCGGGATATGCCAGGAAACCGTCCGCCGGATCAAAAGATAGACAAGGCCGAGCAGAATGGCGATTTTGCTGACCTCCCCGATGCATCCCGGAATCCTGCCGATCAAAAGATCGAGTGTGGAAGGGATATCCGCTGCCATGGGCGTCGCGCTGGACAGCACGTCGATGGGGGTCGCGCTTGACAGCGCGTCGAACGGAGCGACATATGCGCTGCTTCCGCTCATAAGCGCCGGCCAGCTTGCCAACAGCACCGCACGCGCGGCAAGCGCAGGATTGACAAAATTATCGCCCAGTCCGCCGAAAAGTTGCTTAACAAGGATAATCGCGACCGCGCTGCCGATGAGAATCAGCCACCAAGGCGCCGTGGACGGCATGCTCATCGCAAGGATCAGCCCCGTCACAACGGCCGAAAGGTCGTTGATGGTGATCGGTTTTTTAAGAATCACTTCCCAGAGGAATTCCAGGCCAACGCAGAATGCAACGCATAGCAGCATCACGCGCGCGGCGTTCCATCCGAAAAGCCATACGCCGGCGACGGCAGCGGGCATGAGCGCAACGATCACGTCCAGCATCAATACGGCGGTCGTATCCTTGGCGAAGATGTGCGGCGCGCCGGAAACGGCAAGTTTCATTTTCTGTTCCATCATGCTCACCTCTTCCTCGCCTTTGCGGAAAGTTCCTCGCGCGCCGCTTTAAACGACGAAGCGAGGTACCGCCGCGCGGGACAAATATAGGAACAAGCGCCGCAGAGCACACAGTCCAAAAGACCGTGCCTCTTTGCGGCGTCGAAATCCAGTTTGTCGATATCCGAACGGATCAGGTACGGATACAGCCCGATCGGGCAGATGTTGACGCAGCGCGCACAGCGGATGCACGCCGTTTCCTCGATCTGCTCCACCTGCGTTTCGTCAAATGCGACGATACCGTTGGTCGCCTTCGTCATGGATATCTCCGTGCTGGAGGCGCAAAGACCCGTCATCGGCCCGCCCGCGAATATCTTTTTTACGTTGTCCGGCAGGCCGCCGCAGGCCGCGAACGCCTGATCGTACGTCGTACCGACGCGAAGCAGCAGGTTGCCGGGTTCCTTAACGCAGCCGGTCACGGTCGTGATGCGCTCCACGAGCGGCTTACCAAGCGTCACCGCGTCGAAAACCGCCGCGGACGTGCTCACGTTGAACACCAGCGCCTGCGCATCGATCGGCAGCTTGCCACGCGGCACCTCGCGCCCGGTCACAACATGGATCAGCTGTTTCTCCGACCCCTGCGGATACTTTGTAGACAGCGGAAGCACTTCTATCTGCGGACATCCCTGCGTTGCGGCGATAAGCGTTTTGATCGCGTTCGGTTTGTTCTTTTCAACAGCGATCACGCCGCGTTCGACGCCTGTTGCACGCATGATCAAGCGCAATCCGCCGATAATCCGTTCGGGCGATTCGAGCATCAGCCGATGGTCGGCGGTAAGGAACGGTTCGCATTCCGCGCCGTTGAGGATTACCGTGTCCGCTTTTTTTCCCTCCGGAATCGAGAGCTTAATGTGCGTCGGGAACGACGCGCCGCCCATGCCGCAGATGCCGGCGTTTTTTACCGCGGAAACGATCTCTTCCGGCGTTACGGATTCTACAGTTCCCGCCGGATGCAATTCCGCCCAGTCATCCTGCTTGTCGTTCCGGATGCCGATACAGATTTCAGGCGCGGCACGCAGCTGCTGCCGTGCTTCCACAAACGTCACCTCGCCGGACACGCTTGCATGCACGGGCAACCCGAGTCCCCCAACCGGCGTAGCAATCAGTTCGCCCATTTTGACCCGCTGCCCCTTTTCCACGCAAGGAGCGCTCGGAGCGCCGAGATGCATTCCCATCGGGATGACCACGAACTCCGGCACAACCGCACGTACGGGGCATGCGTTGGTCAGCGGCTTCCCTTCACCTGTCCGGCGAAGCGGATGTACGCCGCCTCGAAACGTTTTCTTCAATTTTATCCCACCTGCCTTAAAAAAATCGGGCGCGCAGAGAGCAGATCGCCCGCGAAACACCAGTGGATAGTATACGATAATTTTACCTGAATGTACAGGCGATATCCTACTGCAATCCTGTCAAATTCGCGATTTTTGTAAAATAATGCTGTTTCTATTACGATTGCCGTATTAGGCTGCACGCCGTATTGCCGCGGCCAGCGGCTGCAGCCGGCGCTTCATATCATCGCAACGCACGCCGCGGTGCATTCCAGTTAAGCGGGCGGCGGCACCGCGCCCCACCGTAAAAAGAGCCGTCTTTACAGGCGGCGCCGAGGTCGTTACAATTGCTTGTTATTTGACGGAGTAATTACGTTTTGGCTCTCGTTCCGCAGTCTCCGGGCACAAAAAGCACGGACAAAACACCCGAACCGGGCGATGATGCTGCACCGGATCAACCGCCGCAGCCGGAATATATCGGTTACAGGTTGCGCTCCTCAATAATCTCAAAAGACTCTCAAAAGACTTTTCTTGATAAGCTGCAAGCCGCCCGTAAGGCGGCTCAGTAAATAATACTTAGATTCTCAATCGATTCCAAGGTAATCCAGAATGCCCTCGACAATACCGTTAGCCATTGTATTCTGGAAATCGGAATCGTTCACTTTATTATCGTCTTCGACGTTGCTGATATGCCCGACAAACAACGTGCAAACCGGTGCGTTCGTATTGTTGAGCAGCGTTTCGCTGTCTTTTTCAATAACCGACTCACCGCCTACCTCGCGCACCGGCAGGTCAGTCGCGTCGACATAAGCGTTCAGCACTGCGGAAGCAAGTTCCTCGCACTGCGTTTTTTTATCATGGTCCTCAGGGATCCAGGCCATCGCGCCGCGTGTTTCGGAAGCGTTAACATAGTTGCAATCGATCCGAAGGGCAAACTCCACACTTCCGTTGTTGAAGATCGTTGCGCGCTCGGACGACGTTTTGTCGTCCTTCACATCGCTGAGCGTAAACACGACCGTCGCGCCCAGATTTTCCAGTTTGTCACGTACCAATGACGCGACCGCATAAGTCAGCCGGTTTGCGTATATCTTCGTGGAAACGCCTCTGACTTTAGAACTATAGCCACGCGAAGGATCGATGCCGATCACATGTCCTTCGAGCTTCCCTTCGGGCGCTACGGTGGGCGTCGGCGTTGCCCCCGGTTCCAATGTCGGAGACGGCGTCGGTTCATCGGGATCGACCGTAGGCGATGGCGTCGCCGTGACCGGCGCGACCGTAGGCGACGGCGTAGGTGTAGCGTTAGCAATTCGATAGTTAACGATGGCGGGTGAAATTACGCCTGCAACCAGCGCGTAACTGACGCCGATGAGCAGAATCAGGATCATAGCGCATAGAATTCCGAATGCGAGTGGGTTATTAATACGAAATGTTCTCCTGCGCTTAACAATCTTTTTCATGCTCTCCACCTCAGTCGTGCTATCAAAGGTATTGTAACACGTGCATGAAACAATGTACCATAGGAAAACATAAGATTTTCAAAATTTACACGTTTTCGTTAGAAAAAATTCATCACTTGACGGTTTTCTTCCCACGCAGGACGTTTGTGTATCTGGTTCATTGTCCGGGTAATACATAAGTTTCGAAAACTAAAACCGCGCGTGCATACAGCGTGTCGGAATGCTGATTTCGCACTTAAAACGCGTTAAGTCATCCTTCCCGGCCTCTTTTGGTTCTTTCGGCCGCTTCTTGCATCATCCCCGCAATTGTCGGATTACATCCGTTTTTACTTGTCTTTTCTTTTTTGCTTGAACTCCCCCGCCATAGAAACGTATAATTATGTTATGCCATATAATTTTACGCATGCGCTGGTCGGACTGACCGCGCTCAATCAAACAAGCCAACCGGTCCGAATCGTCGCCTCGCGCCGCAGGGACGCGTTTCTGATCGGCACAATGGGGCCGGACCCGTACTTCGGCGACTCCAGGCCGAAACCGCTGTTTTCTGCCTGCCGCGAGCCGCTGGCTGAAAACATGCATGCCCTCGACGCGCGCGTGCTGTTTGCCTCCATGTTTCGTCTGTCCGCAGAAAATGAAACACTGGAAGCATATACGCTTGGTTTTTTATGTCACTTCCTGTTGGATTCCATCGCGCATCCGTATATCGAAGCGCGTTTCCCCGGGAAGGCGCATTCACCGGCTGAGATTCAGTTTGATCTGATGATGACCGACCGCACGCAGTCCCCCGGCGTCCCCGCTCCGCCGAAACGGTTTTACCGCACAAAACGCATCCGGGAACTGGACACGCTGCATGCCAAACTCTGTGCGGCGCTGTTCGATATACAGACGGCGGGAGACTTTGCCCGCAGTTTTCGCAAATGGATTCTGATCAACACCCTTTCCTACGATCCGGACAACCGCAAACTCCGTTTTTTCGGCGCACTGGAACGGCTGCTGCATAAGCCGGGCGTTCTGACGGGTTTGCTTGTTGCGCATCATCCCGATCCGAACGACCGTCTGAATGCAAAGCACGACGAATGGCGCGCGCCGTGGGAACCCCAAACACCGCGCACAGAATCGTTCCCGGACCTGTTTGACGACGCGTGCCGGAAAGCGCCCGCGCTGCTCGACGCCGCGCTGCACGCTATGCGTACAAACGATATGAGCGAGGCTCTCCGGCTGATCGGCCCAAGGAGGATGGATGCAAGACCTCTATGATTTTTCCGTTGCGCGCGAACGCTGCTGCTGCTTTACCGGGCATCGCCCAAACGCGCTGCCGGGACGCGGCAGGGAGAACCAACCCGGCATGAAGCTGCTGGCCGATCTGCTGGAATCCGCCGTGCGGCGCGCGCTCGACGAAGGATTCACCTGCTTTTTCGCGGGCGGCGCACGCGGTTTCGACACCATTGCCGCCGAAACGGTGCTGCGGCTCGGCGTAAACGAGCCGTACGTCGTCCTCTGCCTCGCGCTCCCGGGCCGCGATCAGTCTGCAGGCTGGCCGGCGGCCGACTGCGCACGGTATCGTGACATCCTGGGTGCGGCAGAAAACCGCGTTTGGTATGCCGCGGACGCCTGCAGCCCCGCCTCCATGCGAAGCCGCAACCGGTTCATGGCAGACCACTCGAACCGCTGCATCGCATACCTGAGCCGCATGCAGGGAGGCACGCTCTACACCGTGAACTACGCGCTCGAAAGCGGCGTGCCGGTGGAGAACCTTGCCGACACCATGGCTATGCTCGGCTGAAGCGCGCTCCATTTCCCCGGTGTTCGGCAATCCCGCCATATTCTTTTCATTGCGCTTATATATTATTCATGATATAATCGCTTCTCGAAATGAAAGCACGAAACGACCGCGCGCAAATTCCTGCGCAACCGAATAAAATGGGCGTCCTTCCGGAAGGAAGGCTCCTGTATTCCATGGGCGTGCCGCTCGCACTGTCCATGCTGACGCAGGCGCTGTACAACATCGTTGACAGCATGTTTGTTTCGTATATCGGAGAAAGCGCTCTAACAGCGGTTACACTGGCTTACCCGATATTTATGCTCATGATAGCCGTGGCGGTCGGTACCGGCATCGGTATCAATTCGCTGATTTCCCGGCAGCTTGGCGCAAAGCATTTTGAAGCCGCCGAACGGGCCGCAAACAACGGCTTTTTTGTGATGCTGATTTCGTCAATGTTTTTTGTACTCTTCGGCATCTTCGGCGCGGGGCCGTTTATCGCCGCATACACGGACGTTGCCGAAACGGCCGCCTTTGGCGCGACCTATCTTTCCATTATCTGCACATTCTGCTTCGGTCTGTTCATGCAGGTATTCTGCGAACGCATCATGCAGTCGCAGGGTAAGAATCTCTACGCCATGCTTATGCAGCTCGTCGGTGCCGTCATCAATATCATTCTCGACCCGATCCTGATCTTCGGACTGCTGGGTTTTCCAAAACTCGGAATCGCCGGCGCGGCCGTTGCGACCGTCACCGGCCAGATCGTCGCCATGCTGTTCTCGCTGCTCGTCGTCTTCAGTAAAAAGAACGAAGTACGGCTGAAATTAAGCGGATTCCGGCCGGATTTCAAAATCGTCAGAGGCATCTACGAGGTTGGTTTCCCCACGATCGTCCTGCAGGCCATCGGCACCGTTATGACACTTGCGCTCAACGCCATCCTGATCGTATTCAGCGAAACGGCGGTCGCAGTTTTCGGCGTATATTTCCGGGTGCAGTCGATCGCTTATATGCCGCTCTTCGGCGAGACAAACGCCGCCATGAGCATCATCGCCTATAATTACGGCGCGTGCAACCGCAAACGGGTGATGCGCACCTGGAAGCTTACGCTGATCTCGGGCATGATCCTCATGCTGGTGATGACGACGCTGTTGTTGCTGCTGCCGGATCAGATTCTGGCGCTCTTCAACGCCTCGGACGACATGCTCCGCATCGGCCGGGCGGCGCTGACCATTATTCCGCTGGGGCTGCCGATTTCGGTCGTGACCATCTGCTGCTCGGTCATGTTCCAGTCCATCGGCAAGGGAGCGTTCAGCATGTATCTTTCCCTTGCGCGCTCGCTTGTCGTGCTCGTGCCCGCCGCCTGGCTGCTGGCAAGGCTTGCCGGGGAGGTTACCGCCGTATGGTGGGCGTTCCCGATCGCGGAAGGACTCACAGTCATATTCGCCGTATTCCTGTTTCTGCATATATACCGCTCCCGCATCAAAACGCTGTCCTCCTCCAATACGCGCGTGTGCATTCCCAGGTCATGAGCGGCGTTTCGGAGCGGCGCTTGCATCTGCTTTCTCAGTGCAGAAAGCCCGGCACAGCCGGAATATGTTCGTTGAGGGTCGTGCCTTTAGCAATCCCGGGGACTATTTAACAGACTGCAGCGCCGGAGAACCGGCGCTTTTTTCTGCGGTTTCCGTTTCAATATTTGAATCTCAGGGAACGGTTCCTTGACGCGCAAACACGCTTATGCGAAAATATTAAAAAGGAGTTTGACTATGGAACGAATTGGAAAAGACGCGTATTATCTAGCTATTGCAGCGGAAGTCGCCAAGCGCTCCACGTGCCTTCGCCGGCAATACGGCGCTGTGATTGTTAAAAACGACGAAATCGTAGCCACCGGCTACAACGGCGCGCCCCGCGGCGACCCCAACTGCTGCGACGTAGGCGTCTGCTGGCGCGACCGCAACAACATCCCGCATGGCGAGCAGTATGAAAAATGCGTAGCCGTCCATGCGGAAGCAAACGCAATCATCAGCGCAAGCCGCAACGAGATGATCGGCAGCACGCTCTACCTCTCCGGATTTGAGGGATTCGATCATCCCATCGAAGCGCCCGTCCCATGCGTGATGTGCACTCGAATGATCAAAAACGCGGGTATTGCAAAGGTCTTTAACAAGCAGGGGGAAGTGCGGCTATGAATCTCAAACGCGTCGGCGACGGCAACGTCGTCCTGCTTGCAGGCGGCGGAAAGGTCTACACGGACGTTGCCGCCCGCTTCACACGCAGCGAACGGGGACTGAAAGACATCGTCGCCTCCCCGTATAACGAAAAACTTGTTCGCAGCATTGTGGAAAAAGGTCATCTCGCGGCGACCGAATTCGATTATTTCCTGTTTGGCGTCGAGGGGTATTCCCGCGTGACCGAGGTGCAGCTTGTGCGCAAACGCCTTGCGAGCTACTTGATTAAGAGCGGGCGTGTGGACAAGCACGGCAAGCGCTCCTACGACGTCGTTATCCCGGATGCGATACTATCGCACCGCGCGCAATGCACCCTGCCTGGGGGCGAAAAGGCCGCTCTTTCCGCGGCCGATCTTCTGACAATGCTCGAAGAATGGTATGATTCCGGCGTTGACGCCGGGTTCAAAGAAGAAGAATTGCGGTATCTCAAACCGCAGGCTACGGAGTTTAAAGCGCTTATCGGTATGAACGCACATGCGCTGCTCGACTGGTTCAAGATCCGCTGCTGTATGAACGCGCAAACGGAGATCCGCGACCTCGCGTGGAAAATGCTGCGGCTTTGCAAGCAAGCATGCCCCGCGCTGTTTGCGGACGCCGGCCCAAGCTGTGTTTCGCTGGGATACTGTCCGGAAAACGAGTTTCAGAACCCGGCCTGCCACATAATCCGCAAAAAAGAGGCGCTGGAGTTGCTTAAAAACGCGTCCGGCAAAGCATAACCGAATTTCAAACGACCGAATAGGATTTTTTATGGCGGCACATTCGCGAAAAAAAGCCCATATCTGTAAACAGTGCGGCACAAAATTCCGCGGGGTATACTGCCCCTTCTGCGGCGTGGAATACGGCGCTTCCCGCCGTCCGCGCGCACACAGCGGCGTGCTGGCAGGGCTGCTGCGCTTTCTTTGCACGATAATTGCGCTGGCCGTCGTGCTGATCGTTGCGCTCGCCGTCCTGGACAGTACGGCTTATGCGCACGACCCGGCGCACACGACGGTTTACGCCGTTTTACAAAGCGTTCGAAACGCCGTCCCTTCGGACGCGCTTGCAGTGTACGATTTCTATCGGGAGCAGACGGTCATTGCCCTGCGGACAGGTTACGACGCAGTATACGCTTTCTTTGCCGAAGCATTCTCGTAAATGCACACAAGAAGCCGGGACCGTTCTTCAGCGGTCCCGGCTTTTTCGTTTTCGTATTGTGTCACATCAGATTGAGCTTGCTAAAGTCGATGGTTCCGTCCGGCTTAATGAGCTCTTCTTCGGCATGTACGCACTCCACCTTGCCGATAAACATCTCGTGCGATCCCGTCATTATGGAATCGACAACCGTGCATTCGATCGCCACGGGGCATTCTGTAAGAATGGCGGCGTTGACCTTCTCGCCATTTTCCAGCTTTGCGCCGATCGCCTTGAGTTTGTCTCCGTCAGACCCGCTCCGCTTACCGCAGCACTCGTATAACGCGGTTTGGTCGCTAGTCACAAGGTGCGCCACGAACGCGCCGTTTTCCTTGATCATGTGGTGGGAAAAACGACTCGGAACGACGCCAACCATGAGCATCGGCGGGGCAAAACTGCAGTTTCCGCAGTACGCGACGACCAATGCGTTGTCCCTGCCGGCTCTGTCACGAACGGTGACGATGATTTTCGGTGTCGGTTGTAACGCACCCTTGAGCGCAGCATTCTTTTTCATTAATCTCATACCCCCTATACGCACCGCTTACGGCAAACGAACGCCTGTTAACGTGGTTTTCCGAACACGGCAAAATAAACTTGAGATGCGCGCAATCCCGGCCGAACTCGGAATCCGGTCGATTTCCGGCCGCCCGCCGGGTTTTGCGACTGACGGACGCTACATCGCGCCCACGCTGTTCCAGCCGGCGATTAAAAGCGCAAGCACCATCGCGCCGGCTGCGGCCGCCGCGAACATGCCTTTTATACCCAGCTTTCGCACCTTAAATTTTACAAGAAACGCCGCTGCACACAGGAACAGGACAAGAACATACAGCAGCAGAAACCCGCTTTTCATCACCGGACGCAGCGTATAAACCAACGGAACGATCAGCGCGACGGTCGTAACGGGCAGGCCGTCGTAATATTCACGCGCTGTTTTTTCCGAAAACTGAAGTTCGTCCTCCGTTACGTTGAAATACGCGAGCCGGATCAGCGCAGCCAGCACATACGCAATCAGGACGACGGTCTCGTACCAATGCGTCGCCCCGATCGAAAATCCGATCACCGCGGGCAGAATCCCAAAACAGATCAAATCGGCAAGCGAATCGATCTGGATGCCATACTTTTTTTCCTGTTCGGTACGCTTGCGCGTTTTTGCCACGGAACCGTCGAACATATCGCAGAACCCGGAGATCATCAGGCATACGATCGCCATAGACGTCCTTGCGTACATCGCGAGGCCGATACCGGTGACCGCACTGGCCACTCCGAAAAAAGTCAGTATGACCGTATAGTTATAGAATCCAACCATTCGTTCCCCATTCCGTTTCTTCCGTCGAAGGCGGTTTTCAGCGCCGTTTGATTTTATAATAGTTTCCATACCACTCCACAAATTTCGGCAATCCTTCGGTAATCGGCGTTTTCGGCTCGAATGCAAAATCTCGGGCCGTTTCCGAGATGTCCGCGCATGTCTGATAAACATCGCCCGGCTGCATAGGCAGATAGCGCTTCTTCGCGGGAATACCGGTCGCCGTTTCCAGCGCTCCGATAAAGTCCGCCAGCCGCTCAGGACGATTGTTCCCGATATTGTAAACCGCATAACGGTCGCCGTTTTCGTTCGCCGCCGGCGGTTTTTCCAGCATACGCTCCACGCATGACGTCACGTCGTCAATATAGGTGAAATCCCGCAGAAGGTCGCCGTTATTGTATACGTCGATCGTCTCGCCGGCATAAATCGCCTTTGTAAATTTGTAGTACGCCATATCCGGTCTGCCGAACGGGCCGTAGACGGTAAAAAACCGCAGTCCAGTCGAGGGCACGCCGTAAAGATGCGAGTAGGTGTATGCGAAGAGTTCGTTGCTTTTTTTGGTCGCAGCATAAAGTGAAATCGGCCTGTCGACCCGGTCCTCCACGGAGAACGGCGTTTTTTCACGATTGCCGTATACCGAGGAACTGGAAGCGTAGAGCAGATGCTCTAACGGGTACCTGCGCGCCGCCTCCAGGATGTTGAAAAAGCCGACGACGTTGCTTTCAATGTATGCGCGCGGATTGTCGATGCTGTAGCGTACGCCCGCCTGCGCGGCCAGGTGCACCGCGATCTCCGGCCGCACGGACGAGAACAGAGCGTCCACCGTCGACGCGTCGGAAAGATCGCCTTCTGTAAAGCAAAACGCTTCATGTTTTAGCAATTCTTCCAAACGGGCCTTTTTCAGCGCCGGGTCGTAGTAGTCGTTGAGGTTGTCGGCGCCCGCTACCGCATATCCGCTCTCCAGCAGCCTTTTGGAAAGGTGGTACCCGATGAATCCGGCTGCGCCGGTGACAAGAATCGGTTGTTTCGTGTGCTTGGTCATCAAATGCATTACCTGCCGATCGAATAGTATTCTACGCCGCCGCAGCGCATCGTTTCCGGGTCGAAAACGTTCCGTCCGTCGTATACCAGCGGCACGCGCATTTTTTCACGAAACTGCGTCGGCGACAGCCGCTTGATTTCGTCCCACTCCGTGAACACAAAGCAGCAGAACGCGCCTTCGAGCGCTTCTTCCGCACTGGGCGCTAACTTCACCTCCGGAAAATGCCTGTGGAAGTTCTCCGCCGCGATGGGGTCGTAACAGGTTACATGCGCGCCGTGATCGATCAACAGCCGCACGTTGTCCAGCGCGGGCGCTTCCCGCAAATCGTCCGTTCCGGGTTTGAACGCCAGTCCAAGCACCGCGACTTTCATGCACTCGAACGTCATGAAGCGCTGTTTCGCTTTTTCAAAGAGCCTCGTCTTTTGTTCGGCGTTGATTTCCACCGCCGCGTTCACGGTGCGCAGATTATAACCGTGCTGCTGAGCCAGGTACCGCAATGCCTTGGTATCCTTTGGAAAGCAGCTCCCGCCGTAACCGACGCCCGCGCGGAGGAAATTGGCGCCGATGCGCGGGTCGTAGCGCATGCCCTCCGCAACGTCGTCGACGCTCGCGCCGACCATTTCACAAAGGTTTGCAATATCGTTTATATAGGAAATCTTGAGCGCAAGGAAATTGTTGCAGGCGTACTTGATCATCTCCGCCGAGCGGCGCGAAACCGAAACGATCGGCAGGCCGAACGGCGCGTAGATTTCGCGCAGCAATCCTTCCGCTTTTTCGTCCTCCGTGCCGATGATGATGCGGGTGGCATGCATGGTATCGTTCACCGCGTTGCCCTGCGCTAGAAATTCCGGGTTGCTCGCCACGCGGACGGTTACGTCGCGCACGAGATTGTCTTTGATATACTGCTCAACCTTATCGTTTGTACCGACCGGAACGGTAGATTTCACAACGACCAGACAGTCGTGCGCTACGCTTTCGGCAATTTCGCGGCAGACTGCGGCGATGTAGGAGAGGTTTGCGCTACCGTCCGGCAGTTCCGGCGTGCCGACGCCGATAAAAATCGCGTCTGCATCCGCATAGGCGCTTTTGTAATCCGTCGTGAAATGCAGCCGGCCCGCGGCAAGATTTTTTTTCAGCAGTTCTTCAAGCCCGGCTTCGTAAATTGGCGACTCTCCGGCGCTCAATCGCTTCACCTTCTGTTCGTCCACGTCTACGCAGGCGACCGTATGCCCCTTTTCCGCGAAGCACACCCCCGCCACCAAGCCGACATATCCCGTCCCGGCAACCGCCAGTTTCATTTTTCGCTCCTCCTGCTTTTGTGCATGCGCGGGCAAACGTTTTGCTGCGCACACGCAGTTTTTACCGCTCCTGTCCGGATACTCCGGCCTCTGCACCATTCCGTTTCTTATGCAGATAATCCCCGATCGATACGCGGAGATACTCGAAACTCTTTAACTTTAATAATACCGCCAAACCGAGGTAAATCGCAATACCGCAAACCACCTGTGCAATCAAAGACGCAAGATCGCTCATCGGAATCAGCGAAACGCCCCATACCCCCGCAGCCATCACAATGCAGAGCAGCAGCGGCGGCGTCATGTCCCAGAGCTGCTCGCGTATACGATAGGAAAACTCCCTGCGCATCACGATCATGGTCACAAGCATGGAAAACACCGCGGTGCCCGTAACACCCCAGGCGATTGCAATCGGCGTTGTAAAAAGGAACACCGTCGCAGCCAGCGTCAGAATGCCGAACACCTTTTTGATGATCTCCGTTTTGAGATACAGATCGCTCCGCCCAATCGCGTTAATCGCCTGTAAATTCGCCGCCTCAATCGGGTAAAGCGCGAAAATCAGCGCCATAACCTGCAGATACGGCGCGGCGGGCACCCACTTTTCGGTGAGCAGCACGCGCATCAGAAGCGTTGCGACCATCGCCATGCCGACCATCATGGGAAACACCATCAGCGCGGTGGACCGGTTCGTCTTGCGTACCATGCCGAGCACGCGCGACTTATCGTCCTGTTTGGACGCATAGACCGGAAAGAGCACCGCCAGCGCCACGCTGGTGAGATTGTTGGCGATCATCTCCGGGTACTGCTTGCCGCGGTTGAAAAACGCAAGCGAATCGCCGATGTAGCGTTTGCCGATCACGAGACCGGACAGGTTGGAATACCCGGAGTCCAGCAGCGCCGAAACCATCAGCTTCCAGCCAAAGCCGAACAGCGTCTTGACGCGCGGCCAGGAAAAGACCAGCGCCGGTTTCCAGCGGTCCTGCACCCAGCGCAGCACCATGTTGGTAACCGAGCCGAGCAGTTGGTTAACGACCAGCGCCCAGATTCCGTATCCCGCGTATGCCATCCATATGCCGATCGCGCCGGAAAACAGCGTCGCGCCCAACGTTGCGATGCAAAGCTTTTTGAACTCCATCTTCCGCGTGATGATCGCGTTCTGGACGGAGTTGAACGCACCGGTAAAGAGGATGACGGACAAAACGCGCAGCGCGGGGCTAAGCACCGGCTCCTCGTAGAACGAGGCGATCCAGGGCGCGGCAAGGAACAAAACGACATAAAGAATCGCCGCGATTCCTTCGCTCGCCCAGAGCACGGAAGAAAAATCAACATTATCGGCTTCCTTCGCCTGCACAAGGCTCGTGGCAAAACCACGCTTGACGAAAACGTCCGCAAGGTTGATAAAAATCAGCACGATCGCGAGCGTCGAATAGTTTACCGGGTCCAGCACGCGCGCAAGCACGATGGAGATAATCAGCCGCACCAACTGGTTGCCGCCGCTCTCCATCGCCTTCCAGATCACGCCGGAAATGGTTTTATTTTTCACCGTTTGATTCATCTATCTATCGGTTCCTCATCTTCCCGTACCACCCGAGCAGCCGCCCGGCAAGCTTCGGGAAGTGTTTTTCCAGCCGGAGCCGAAGCTTTCGCTTCACGCTCAAGTTTTGGTAGAAAGCGCGGTAAGGCGGACGCTTTGCCGCCTTCAGATCATGGCGCAGACAGAGAATTTTAAATTCCATATGACGAATTGCGTACTCGTAGGACGCTCGGTATCGTCCTTCGGTATACGCATCGAACCCCTGCAGAAGTCCGATCACGCCCTCGTTGTGCAAAATCTGTGCCGTCTGGCTCGCGGCCTTTTGCCGAGCGGACCAACTGCCCGGCACCGCGTAACGATAGGCGGCCATATGCTTTGCAAAATAGTAGGCGTACCCTTTTACTGCGCACCACATGTGCACGGGGACATCCTCTACTTCGGTCAACTCGCAGAAAGCCGGCTGCGCGTTCAAAAGCGCCGTCGGCGCGACAATCGTATTGGAGGAGCAAAATTCGCCGCCTGCGCGGATCATGTCGTTCAGATCCACGACGCGGTCGGTTTCATAAGGCGCGGCCGCGCCGATCACGCGTCCGCGCACATCGGTCTTGTCCGCTCCGCAGATACAGAGCGTACAATCCGGGTGCGCCTCCAGATACGACACCTGCGTTTGCAGTTTTTCCGGGTCTATCCAAAAGTCATCGCCGTCGCAGATGGCCGTATATTTCGCGGTAATCTGCGGAAAAAGAATGTGCGTCTGAATTTTCTTGTCGATCTGGTAACGGTTAACTTTCTGCGTGATTAAGCGAATTTTCGCCGGGAAACGCACCGCATACTCCTTCACGATATCCGCCGTACCGTCCGTGGAGGCGTCGTCATGCAGCAAAATATCGAAAGGAAACTCCGTTTGCTGCATGAGCACGCTCTCGATCGCCTGTGCGATAAACGGAGCGTGGTTATGCGTCGGTAAGATGACGGTGACGAGCGGTTCCATTCTCATTTCTCCTTCTCTTTCAGAAATCCCATGCGCACAAGCTGCATGCGCACGCGCCGGCGAAACGGCAGCGTAAGATACTGCCTGCGGTACGGAGGCTTGCGCAGCGCGGCAACGTCGTTTTGCAGGCGCAGTATCTCATATTTCTGCTGGTGCGTGATGCAGAAGTCCACCGAAGCATGCCAGCGGCGGCCGCTCTGCTCGTCGAACGCCTCCAGCGCGCGGACCATCGCTTCGTGATGCAAAACGCGTTCTGCATGCCGGGCGGAAAAGAACGTTTCCGTCCAGGATCCGGGCACGACCGTTCTGTAAGCACACATCGGCTCTGCAAAATAATACACCGTGCCGTTCATCCCGAACCAGAGCTGCAGAACCGCGTCGTCCACGTCCGAAAGGTCGCAAAAAGGCGCTCGTTCCTTGGCTAGCTTTGTCGGTGCAACGATCGAAGCCGTCGCGATGAACCCGCCGCTTCCGCGGATGAGATCGTCCATAGAAACGATCCGGTCCTCCTCGTACGGCGCGACCTCGCCGGTTCGCGTTCCCTGCGGGTCAACGGTGTCGGCCGCGCAGATGCAGAGCGTGCATTCCGGATGCGTTTCCATATAGCCGACCTGCTTTTGCAGCTTATCGGAACTCGTCCAGTAGTCGTCCCCTTCACAGATGGCGATATATTTCCCGCGCGCAAGGGGAAACACATAGTGTTCCAAGATTTTTGTGTCGTGTGAATAGATGTTTTCAGTCCGGTACACGCAACGCAAGAGCGCAGGGTTTGCCGCCTCGTACGCGCGGATGATGTCCGCCGTGCCGTCCGTGGAAGCGTCGTCGTGCACGATGATCTCGAACGGAAAGTCGGTTTTCTGCGCAAGAAAACTGTCCAGCGCGTCGCGTACATACGGCGCGTGGTTATAGGTGTCGCAAACGATTGAAACAAGGGGGGTTTCCGCCTCCATGATCTTCCTCCGGTTCATTATAAGCTTCCGCGCAGTCCTTCTGCCAAACGTTCGAGCGCAGAATCGCTCTCGATCGTTCCAAGCAGCAATTTTTCCATCTTTTCAGTTTTGCGATACGCCGTGCGCTTGTACAACAGCCTGTACAGCATACGCCGCACTTTGCCGCCGCGCGGCGGGGTGTGCAAGGCGGTACCATGTTCCCGGTTTTCCGCGATATGCATGCGGAACCGCGCCTCGACAAACCCCTGGACACGGATCCGGCGCGAACGTGCTTCAAACGCTTCCATGATCTCCCTGGCGCGTTCGCCTTCCGCAAGGCGCACGCCTTCGGCAAAGGTCTCGACCGGCAGAAACGACACCTGTTCCGCACCATAGTCGCCGATTTCGTAGGACACCAGCATCCCTTCCGCACCGGGGTCGTCCTGTCCGGGAAGGAACGCGCCCTGTCCGTAAACGATTGTAGCGTTGTCCCACTTTTCGTAACATCCGACCGCCGGACCCTGCCGGCAAACAACGATCGACGCACCGTATTCGGCAATTTTGCGGCAGATCTTGCGCGTATTCGGCGAAGGATACGGATAGTCCCAGTCCCCGCCGCGATAAAAGACGATCAAACGGTCGCAGCTTCTGCGTATATCGCGGATACAGTCCCCCAAATCGAGCGGCTCGAGCGGATTCGCGCCGGGCGACCGCTCCGAAGCGGTATGCGAACCGTGTTCGCCTGCGGCGTATACGCCAATCCGCAGCTTATTTTTTAGAAAATAATACGGCCTGCCGGCCTCATCCAAATCGACCCCCGCGCCAAAATACGCGATGCCCGCGCTTTTCAGCGACGCCAGCGCCGTACGCAGGGCCTCTTCTCCGCCGTCAAGCACATGCGGGCAGCAAAGGGAAACCGCCGCAGGCTTGAGAGCTGCAACGTCCTTCGCGTAGTCGAACGCCATAGGCCGCGTCTTGCCGGATTGTCCGCACACTGAATTTTTGTCTGCAACTGAAAGGGAAAGACTGAACAGTCGCACGTGTGCATCTTCCCAGACGGAACGCAGTCCGGAAGTCATCCGTTCCGTTCCCCCTTCAAAACGCTGCCTGTCCGCAGCCGGCGCGACATCCGCGCCGATAATCATCTTTAAACTCATACCAGTTCCTCCGCTTATCAGCCGGTTATCTCGCCTTTTCTGTCAGTCACCGTGCAATCGTTTCAGCTTGAGTTTTCCAAACCACGCAAACACGCCAGCCAGCCGGCCGCGCCGATGCAGCACGGCGTAAAGCTGTATGCGCTGCAGAAAGCTCAGTTCGGAACTGCCAACAATACGCCCGCCGTCCCATTCAATGTAATCGCGCCATGGAAATCCAATCACTTTCTCCCTCTGGTCTTTTGCTCCTGCCGCGCGGTAATGCTGGTAAAACACGGTAAGCATCTTCTTGATTCTGCGCAAATTCAGTTTTACGCGATATTCCGGCGTATCCATTCCCCAAATCGACATATATCGACCGAGCTGTTTCATCACGGGCGCGTTGAACTGCCGATCGATCTTTTCCACCGCCACGTTACCCGATATACCCTCGTTGTTGCGGCGATAATAATATAACGGCTTTGCAATATACACGATGCGCTCCGAATGTGTTATCGGATAGAGCGACTGTAGCATATCGTCCATATGCGGATTGTCCGCATACTCGTCAAACGGGGTGTCGTCCTCCACTAAAAGGGTCGTACGGATTGCTTTCGTCGCAAGGTTGTTGAGCCGCCAGGAAGAAATGATTTTTTCATACAGTGTACGCTTTTCCTTGCCGCAAAACTCCGTTTCACCCGCAAAAACCGGCGTTGCCATATCGAGCGTTTCATCCGGTAAATAACGATTATAAAAATTATAGATCACGATGTCCGCGCCGGTACGTCCAATTGTTTCGCGTACCGTTTCGAGCGTGTCCGCGGCAATCGTATCGTCCGCGTCCAGGAACACACAGAAGTCCCCACGCGCTGCGATGACCCCCGCACGGCGTGCCAGGATTGGGCCACGGTTTTGCTGACGAATTACGCGCACACGGAGCGGGTCGAGCGCATGGTACCGTGCACAGATTTCGCCGGTGCCATCGGTCGAACCGTCGTCCACAACGACAATCTCATAATCCCTTTCCGTCTGCGCCAATGCAGAATCCAAGCACTCTTCCAGATAGGCGGCAGCATTATATGCCGGTATCAGCACGCTGAAAAACATCGTTTACGCAATCCTCCGTTATAATCCCGACCAACAGCAACCGGGTTCACCGCGCGGCAATTTCCTCCAGGAATTCTCTCCATTGCTCTGCGACGGTCGCCTCGTCAAGCCGCCTTTGTATGCGCGACGCATTTTCCCCGAGACGTTCGGCAAGTGCGTTGTCCGCCGCGACCCGCTCCATGGCTCTGCACAGCGCACTCTCGTCGCCCGGTTCGATCAATAGCCCGTTCTCTTCATCCGTAATCAGTGAACGTACACCACCGATCGGGCAGTCCGTAGCGATGCAGCACAATCCGCAGGCCATCGCCTCAATCAGCACGTTCGGCATACCCTCGTAATCGGAGCTGAGCACGAACATTGCACAGTCGTTGATTTCCTCAAGCAGCTTCTTCGACTGTCCTGCGAACTCCACCGCGCCGGCGACGCCCAGACTGCTCGCCAGACGCGTCAGCGCATTTTTTTCCGGCCCTTCGCCATAGATAACCAACGAATACGCATGGTTTTTCCGGTAAAAACGCGCAAACGCGCGAATCAGCATCTGAAAATTCTTCTGGTCGTGTAAACGTCCCGCCGCCGCGACGACCTTCCGCCGTTCTCCGCGGTACGGCTGCGGTATGCGGCTGCGATCCAGCGGATTATCCAGCACGACGCCGCGCGAACGAATCTTTTTTGAAAAATACCGGGCTGCTTCCTCCGTCTGAAAGATGAATCCCTTCGCAAACGGATACAAAAACAGCCGCAGCAAGCGCTTGATCTTGTTTTCCGGATGCCGGTGCGGATCGTTGCGTTCGCTCACAACGACAGGGACCCCGCAGCCGAGCAGGAAGAACACCGTCCAGACGTTAACCTTCTCCGGCATGGCAAGCACCACATCCGGCGCTTCCTTTTGCACAAGGCGCCGCAGTTTGCGGTAAGCCCGCGGGATATCCTTTGGACGCAATGTCTTGTCGAACGATAGATAGATGTGCTGCACGCCTTCCGGCAGGTCATAATAAGAGATCACGCCGCATTCGGTGGCGAGCACACACTCGATCCCGTCGCGCACAAAGCAGTTCAGCAACTGCGCGATCACCCGTTCACAGCCGCCGCCGCTCATTTTATGCGTTACGATCAGGAGTTTTTTCATGTTTCAGCCCCCCGGGTCAGAGATTCGTACCATTTCGTAAGTTGCTCCGCATTCTCGGTTATATCGTAACCCGCTGTGCGCACGTTATGGACCGCCTCCTCCGAAGCGCCGTCCCGGTCAGCAGGCGCCGTCTGTTCCATCAATGCGTCCGCAAACGCCTGCGCATCGCCAATCCCGCAGAACGCAACCGCCTTGGTAAGCGCCGCTTCCCGCGTCACCTTCTCAGACACGACGCAGGGAACGGCCGCACACTGCGCCTCGACGAGTGTCAGCGGCAAACCTTCGTGCAGCGAAGGCAGCGCGAAAACGTCCGCCGCGGAAAGCACGGGCGCCACGTCCGGCAGTTCGCCTGTAAATATGACGGATCGCTCGATTCCCAGTCCCTGCGCCTTTGCCGTGCACGCCGGTTTCAGCCTGCCGTCCCCGACGAGAACGAGACGCGCTCCCGGCCTTGCCTGCAACACCCGCCGAAACGCTTCCAGCAGAAACAACTGGTTCTTCTGTTCGTTGAATGTACCGATGTGGCACACGGTGAACGAATCCGCCGGGATACGGTATTTTTCCCGCGTGCATGCCCGCAGCACTTCGTCGTAGTGGAAATGTGCCGCAGGGATTGCGTTTCTCAGCACGGTATACGGCCGGCTGCCGAACAGCCATTTCCCCGCTTCGTCCCCGCAGGCCATCGCATGCGTATAGTTCTTTCGGAACAGTCCCCGCAGCGCCTTGTCCGCAAGCTTCATTCTGCAGGTGGTGTTATGCGAATGCGCAACGCGCGCTTTCGCGCCGCCGTTTTTGGCGGCGAGCATTTCGAGCGCAAGCGTAGCGCTGTTGCCGTGCGCATGCACAATCTGCTCTTTCCGTTCGGAAACGATGATCGAAAGCTTGTGAAAGTAAGCGAGAGGGTCCCTGTTCCTGCGTCCGAGCACAAACACCTGTCCGCCGGTCGTCCCGATCAGCCGCGCCGACGCTTCGTCCGGCTCGTTGGGCGTCAAAAGGTCGCATCTGACATAAGCCGAATCAAAACGGGATACGTAATTCATTACGCATTTCGTAATCCCGTTTTTCGCAAACGGGACGGTGAGGACTTCCAAAACGCGCACGGGTGTTTCAAGCATTTCTTTTCACTGTTCCGCCGCGCTCTGACTAGCCCGGGCGCGTTCGGCCTTCCGTTGTTCATAGATTTTCGCATCCACCAGGAAGCGATACCAATAACTCTCGAAATAATGATACAAATACCCTTCCCTGCCGTCCAGGAAACCGAAACGAAAATAGTAATTATAAACGAACCAAAGCCACGCGCGGAAAAACATCGGCGCGCGGTAATAAACCATGAATTTTTTCCTGCGGTGTTTTCTGAGCCGCCTGTCGGTATTTACGTCGAAGCCCGCGCCGCCGACATAGTCGGAATAATCCAGCATTTCACGCGTAGCGTATTTGTTGTAACGATCGATGTAGCTTGTCAGGTCCTTGCAGTCGAAGTGCAGATACCGTTCCCGGATGGCGGCCGTCCGCCCTTCCAGCAAAATCGTATGCGCATCCCTCCGGCGGTCTTCGATGCGTCCTTTGCCGGTTTTGAAGAGCATAATTTTGCGTTTCTTGCTGCCGCCGTGCTTCATCTGCCGGCCGAGAAAAAAATAGTCGCTCTCGATTACGATACCGTTTACGTCGTCTTCCGCATGCGCGGCCATCAGCGCTTCGCAGCGTGCGCAGACCTCCGGCGTAAAGCGTTCGTCCGCATCAAGACGCAGCGTCCATTTCGTCGTGATATCCGCATTGTCAACGCCCCAGTTGTACTGCGCTGCATAGTAAGTATACGGATGCGAAACAACGTCCGCGCCAAGACTGCGTGCAATTTCGCAGGTGTCGTCAGAACTGCCGCTGTCCAGAACGATTACCCGTCTGCAAAAGCCCGCCACGGATCGCAGGCAGGCTTCAATGTTTGCTTCTTCGTTAAGCGTCAGAACAATCGCCGTAACGTCAGCCATAGCGTTTTATCCCCTCGGTTTCAGGTGTAAAACAAGCCGTTTCCACCCAGTGGTATACCTATCGTAGTGTATCATTGCGCCCATACTCTGTCAAACGCGCAAAGCGCGTCCGTACGTTTCTTAACGCAAGATTTACATCTCTGAAAACGGCCCGCGTCGCTGCAATTGCGCGTCGGAAGATTCTATGATAAACTGCACGGCATGAACGAAAAAGCCGCGAACTACCTGCTCGGCGACCGCCTGCAGCATATCGACATGCTCGAAGAACTCACAGTGCCCGGCGTAAAGGTATTATACGCCGGAGACGACGGTGTGCTGTTGCAAAGCGGCGATCTTTTTCAGCTCTCCGCACGGCCCGGCACAAAAGGCCGTTTCGAGCCGCTGTTGCTTTCCGCCCTTCCGGAAACGGGCGAGTGCATGGTCACGCTCCATACGCCGGAGCTTGTCGCCCCGCTGCTCTCCAGGAACGGCTTCTCGCTGATGATGGATTGCCGCAACTGCGTGTACGACGCCCCCGGTCCTGTGGCCTATTGCGTACCGCGAGGCGTGGAAATCCGCCCCCTCGAGCGGAGCCATCTTGATTTTGTGCTTGCGCATTACCACACTGTGGACGACGCGGACTACATACGTGAACGCATCGATGCGGGCATGTTCGGCGCATTTGCTGACGGCACGCCCGCGGGCTTCATCGGTACGCACGACGAACGTTCCATCGGGATGCTCGAGGTGCTGCCGGATTACCAGAGGCGCGGCCTAGCGTTTGCGCTGGAGGCCCGCATGATCAATCACCTGCTCTCGGCCGGGCGCGTTCCTTTTTGCCAGGTGGAGGTGCATAACGCAGCTTCATTTGCACTGCAGCGCAAGCTCGGCCTGACCGTTTCCACGCACATGATCCACTGGCTGGAACGTAAGAATTGTCTCCGGTTTTAGATCGAAAAGAAACACATTATGGATTGAATGTGACAAACGGCCGAACGTACTTGACGCGGCCGCTTTCGTTTCTTATGATATGACAGTGTGTCATATGACATACTGTCATTTTATTGCCCGCGCCCGGCCCGTTTACGGCGAGGCATACAGAAAGCGGAGGCGCTCATGCCTACTGATACTTTTTTCCACCTTCCCGAAGAGAAACGTTCGCGTCTTGTGCACGCAATCAAAGAGGAACTCGCACGCGTGCCGTTCAACGACCTTTCCATCAACCGCATCGTACATGCGGCGGGAATCCCGAGAGGCAGTTACTATCAATACTTTACAGGCAAAGACGATTTGTACGATTACCTGCTTTCCGGTTACCGCTCCCGCATGCAGGAGAGCGCCGTACGCACGCTTCGCCTGCAGAAAGGGGACGTGTTTTCAACGGTGCTTGCCGGTTTTGACGAATCCGTCCGGTTCGCCGCTTCGGAATCCAACCTGACGGTCATGCGCCATCTCTTTGAATACCGCCCGCCGCTGCGGTCCCATATGAAAGACGACCCGCTTTCGAATATCAAGGTCCTCACCGAAAATATCGACCTGATCGACGCTTCCGCCCTAGCCTGCGAAACGCGGCAGGACTTGTATTACATGCTGGAAATCCTGTTTGCCATGCTTACGTTCACGCTGGCAGAGCTTTTCTGCAATCCACAAAAAGCCACGCAGCTTCGCGAACAGCTCCAGCAGAAACTCTCGCTTGTGAAAAAGGGTTTTTTGCGCCGGCGCGCCGAAGAAACGGGGGTGCGCTGAATGATCTCTAAGTTTTCTGTCAAACGGCCCTATACGGTCTTTGTAGCGGTCATCCTGGTGATCGTACTCGGCGTCGTCGCGTTCAACGGCATGACGCCGAACCTCCTGCCGAATATCGACCTGCCCTATGTTGTGGTTTTCACCAGCTATGTCGGCGCGACGCCGGAAGAGGTCGAGGAGGTCGTGACCAAGCCCATCGAACAGGAAATGGCGACGCTGGACAACATCGACAGCATCACCTCCCAATCCAGCGAAAACTATTCGATGGTTTTGCTGGAGTTCACCTCCGATGCAAACATGGATGCGGCGACGATGAACATCCGCGAAAAGCTGGACACGCTCCGGGCCGACTGGAATGAAGGCGTCGGAACCTCTTCCATCCTGAATATCAATCCGGACATGCTGCCGCTCGCCGCAATCGCGGTTGAATACGACGGATACACAACGACGGAAATGACGCGGTTCTATGAGAAAACGATCCTGCCGCGTCTTGAAGGCGTGGAAGGCATCGCCGGCGTCACCGCAAGCGGCCTGGTGAGCGAACAGGTCAACATTGTGCTCAGCCAGCAGAAAATGGACCAAATGAACGCGTTGATCCGCAGCGCGGTAAACGGAGAGTTTGAAGACGGGGAAACGCAGCTTTCCGACGCGCAGACGGAGATCGACGACGGTTTTGAGCAGCTTGAAAGCGGCGAACGCAGTCTCAAAAGCGGCGAAGCCCAACTCGGCAGCGCAAGCAGCGAGCTAAACCAGCAGGTTTCCGCCTCGCAGGAGGAGTTGGACGCACAAAAAGCCGCCCTCGAAGCGCAGCGCAGCCAGCTTGCAGGCGCAAAATCGGATTTTGAGTCTCTCGACAACGCAATCGCACAGCTTGACGTGAGCATCAGCTATCTCAACACCGTGATCGGCGGGCTGGACGCTTCCATCGCCGCAGCGCCCGACGGGCCGGAGAAAGACGCGCTGATTGCCCAGCGGGACGATTATGCCGCTCAGCGGGCGGACCTGCAAGCGCAGAGAGACGCTCTTGACACGCAGCGTTCGGACGCGTGGGCGGCGTTCACCGCCTCCACCGGCATTTCCGATATTGCGGGAATCGACGCGGCAATCGCCGAAATCGACGCCGGGCTTCAGCAAATTGAAGACGGTTACGCACAGCTCGACGCTTCCGAACAAGAAGCGCGCAGTCAGATATCCTCAGGCTGGTACCAACTGGAAAAAGGCAGGCAGACGCTCGACGAAAGCCGCGAACAGCTGAACGACGCGCAGGAAACACTCGACGACAACAAACAATCTCTCGAGGATGCGAAACAGCAGGCGTACGACAGCGCGGACCTGAACAACCTGCTCACGCTGCAAACCGTAGGCGCAATTCTCGGTGCGCAGAACTTTTCCATGCCGGCGGGATATGTTTCGAACGGCGCGGGCGGCAGCGATTGGCTCGTGTATGTCGGAGACGCGTTTTCAAGCGCAGAGGATCTGCAGAACCTCGTTCTGTTCGATCTTGGTCTGGACGGACTTGATCCCATCCGCCTGACGGACGTCGCGGACGTGTTCGTCAGCAACGATTCCGCAACGACCTACGCTAAAATCAACGACAGTGACGGTATCCTGCTCACGCTGAACAAGCAGAGCAACTACGCCACCGCCACCGCCTCCACAAATCTCCAGGACGAGATGCGCTCTCTTGAGAAAGAATATCCGGGGCTGTCGTTTTCAGCGCTGATGGACCAGGGCGACTATATCCGCCTGGTCATCCGCTCCGTGCTGCAGAATATCGTTCTCGGCGCGCTGCTGGCCGTCGTCATCCTGTTTTTGTTCCTTCGGGACGTACGGCCGACGCTGATCGTGTTCCTGTCCATTCCCATCAGCGTAACGTTTGCGATCGTGCTGATGTATTTTTCAGGCGTTACGATGAACATTATTTCCATGGCGGGACTCGCCGTCGGCGTAGGGATGCTCGTGGACAACTCGATCGTCGTAATCGAAAACACCTACCGCCTGCGCATGGACGGCATGAGCGCCGTCAAAGCGGCCGTCGCAGGTGCAAAACAGATGGCCGGGGCGATCACCGCCTCCACGCTGACCACCGTATGCGTGTTTTTCCCGATCGTATTCGTCGAGGGGCTCACACGCCAGTTGTTTGCCGATATGGCGCTGACCATCGCGTATTCGCTGCTGGCCAGCCTTGTCGTCGCGCTGACGCTCGTACCGGCGCTTTCCTCCGGGCTGCTTGGCCGCGAACGTAAAAAGACGCGCACGGACAGCCGGTTCCTGCAGCGCATCTACACGAAAATGCTCGACGGCGCGCTGCGCCGCAAAGGCGTCGTACTCCTTCTGGCGGTTTTGCTGCTCGTCGTGAGCGCATATGCGGCCATCAATCGCGGTTTTATCTACTTCCCCGATATGGACAGCCCGCAAATGACTGTCGAAATCACCATGCCGGATGACGCCACGTTTGACGAAACGACCGCCATGACCGATGAAATCGCCGGCCGTGTGATGCAAATCCCGGAGGTAGAAACATGCGGCTCCATCTTCTCCGCAGGGCTGACCAGCATGTTCGGCATCAGTTCCGGCGCCGACAACACGACCGAAACCATGCTATATCTCGTGCTGAAAGAGCAAAAAACGTTCTTTGGCGTAATACCCGTCGGTGAAAGCCTGCGCAACAGCACGGAGCTCTCCGTCTTAATCGAGGATATGTGCGCCGACCTTGACTGTGAGGTCTCGGCAGCAGGTTCCGGCAATATGAGCGATTATCTTGCAGAAATGAGTGGCAGCGGCGTTACCATCAACCTCTACGGCAACGATCTTGACGACCTGCGGCAAAGCGCACAGCAGGTTGCCGCAGTACTCGAAACGGTGGACGGAACAAAAAATGTGAGCGACGGCGTTGAGAACGCCCTGCCTGCGCTGCGCATCACGGTCGATAAGGAAAAAGCCGCGCTCGAGGGGCTGACCACCGCGCAGGTGTATCAATCCGTCGCGCTCCTTCTTACGTCGGACGCGACCATCACCAGCATCGAGGACACCAACCAGGACGTCGTTGTACGCATGCCGAATCCCGATCCAACGCTGAACGACCTCCAGAATTATGAGATCACTTTCCAATCGACCGACGGTTCCTACAAACATGTTGCACTCGACAGCATCGCCACGTTTGAAGATGGGACCACGCTGCAGTCCATCACACGCGAGGAGCAGCGCCGTTACGTCACCGTTTCCGCCGAAGTTGCGGAGGGGTATAATGTAACGAACGTTACAAACGCCGCACAAACCGCCCTCGCAGATTATTCCGCGCCGGACGGCGTGTCCGTCTCGTTCACCGGCGAAAGCGAAACCATTATGAGCTCGCTGCGTGACCTCGGTACCATGATGCTGCTTGGCATACTGATCGTGTATCTCATCATGGTCGCGCAGTTCCAGTCGCTGCTTTCACCGTTCATCGTGATGATGACGATTCCCCTTGCGTTCACCGGCGGGCTCATCGCGCTTCTGATTTTCGGAATGGAAATCTCCATTGTGGCGATGATCGGCTTTATCATGCTCGTCGGAATCATCGTCAACAACGGAATCGTGCTCATCGACACCATGAACCAACTGCGTGTCGGCGGCATGGACCGGCGCGAGGCCGTCGTCACCGCTGGGGCCCTCCGTCTGCGTCCCGTGTTGATGACTGCGCTGACGACCATTCTCGGGCTGCTTCCGCTTGCCTTCGGGCTCGGCATCGGCGGCGGGCTGATTCAGCCGGTTGCCGTGGTGAGTATCGGCGGCCTGATTTACGCTACGTTTATGACGTTGTTTGTCGTTCCAATCCTCTACGACAGTATGATCAAAAAGCGTCCCCGTTCCGTGGAAGACCGTGATCTCGCGGTGGAACGCGCACAGCAATAGCCGCATGGAGCGGAAGGCAATCCCTTCTCCGTTTGCCTTGTAACATGTGTGTTCGGCTGACGCGCCGGATTCTGTATGTAAGAATTGAAAAGCCCGGAAAACGGATTCTCCGTTTTCCGGGCTTCTTCAGCTTGGTTGAAAAATACTGGCGCAGCGGTGCTGTTTCGAGGTTTTAACGAGAATATGCATGGCAAGACGGTGAAAATGCTTTTTTTGGCTTTTGAAGCGCCCCCAACAAATTGCGCATCTAATCGAATACGGCAAGCCGGCAGATTCGTCCTTTTGTCTTTGCGGAAAAACAAAAAGGCGAAACCTTCGTCCCGCCCATTTTTAGATCATTTGATATTCGTTTCCTTCTGGATGTAGATCGGTCTGCGCTTGGACTGCATATACGTCCTCGCGACATACTCGCCGATGACGCCGAGCGCCAGCAGGATTACGCCGCCTAGGCAAAGCATGATCGCCAGAAGCGACGGATAGCCCGCAACCGGGTTGCCCCAGATCAGTGCGATAATCACGCGGATGACCATGTATACCAGCGCCAGTGCGGAAACGAGGCTCCCGGCGACGGTGGCGACACGCAGCGGCACGGTGGAAAACGAAACGATGCCCTCCACGGCATACGCCGCCAGCTTCCAGAACGACCACTTGGTCTCCCCTGCGGCACGTTCCACATTTTCATATTCCAGCCAAACCGTATCGAAGCCGACCCACATGAACAGCCCCTTGGAAAAACGATGATACTCCGTCAGCTCCAGCACGGCGTCCGCGACACATCTGCGCATCATGCGGAAGTCCCTTGCTCCATCGACAAATTCCGTGTCGGAAATCCGGTTTATGACGCGGTAAAACGCACGTGCAAACGCACTCCGGATTCTCGGCTCACCCTTTCTGGTGACGCGCCGCGTCGCAACGCAGTCGCAGTCGTCCTCGTCCAGGCGCGCAAGCATGGTCCCGATCATCTCCGGCGGGTCCTGCAAATCGCAGTCCATGACGCAGACAAACTCGCCATCCGCGTTTTTCAGCCCCGCGTACATCGCCGCTTCCTTGCCGAAATTACGCGAAAACGAAACATACTTCACCCGTTCGTCGCGTTCTGCCAGATTGCGCAGGACTTTTAACGTACCGTCATTGGAACCGTCGTTGACCAGTATCAGTTCAAAGGAATACATTGTCAAACGATCAAATACGTTTTTTTTGACGGCCTCGTAATACAGCGGAAGCACCGGCTCCTCGTTGTAACACGGGCAAATGATAGAAACCAGCGGCTTCTTTTCCATTTCGTTCCCCCCAGATTCAGTCATAAATACAGGAACTTCAGGTCTGTCTACTCCGTAAAGAACGGCACGCCCCGGGCGATCATGATCAACGCATACGCGGCGATCCAGAGAGCAAGCGCGCTCAGCAGCGCAATACGTCCTTTATTTACGGAGCGTTTCAAACGTTTTTCCGCTATCCGCGGCACGAATAAAGCAATCAGAAGCGCGCCGATCGTGCCATACATACCGATCGACTGCATATTGGAGAAGTATGTCAGCAAAAGTCCGCAGACAATACCGATCAATGCGCCGCCGATACGCTGCAGCAGGTTCCACTTCGCTTCCGGATAGGCGCGGACACGTTTCTGCAGATCGTCCAGTTCCTCTTCCGGTTCCGGTTCAGCTTGTTGCGGCAAATCGACGTCGTCCGTCCGGCTCACCGGCTCCTTTTCCGTCTCGTTCAGCTTGTTTGGCTCCATTTTGTATCCTCCGGTTTTTACAGGTTGGCTGCTTCAGTATACCATCGGATGCGGTGTGTTTCAACGGCTTCACCAGTCAAAAAGCGAGTGCGCAGACCGGCCTGCGTCCAAAGCGGCGCAGAAACCGCGCTTGCAAACCACTTTCCTCTATGCTAGAATATTCTCGCTGAGCCGAAGTGATGGAATTGGCA
>CAYTHS010000005.1:0-56071 GCA_964437665.1 uncultured Oscillospiraceae bacterium | reverse complement strand
CGTATCAAAGCGAAAAACTGCTCGTCGAAGCGCAGATTTACAGCGAAAAAGGCGATGCGGGAACGGCCGCGCAGATGCTTGAGGAATATCTGCGCCTGCAGCCGGAAGACGGCGATACGCGTCTGACGCTGGCCGGGACATACCTGCAAATGGAAGAGTACGATGAAGCGATTGCACAGTATGACGCGGCGCTTGCGGCCGGCGGCGATTCGGAGGGCGCGGTCTATATGCAGCGTGCATCGGCGAAGCTGATGGCCGGGTATTATGAAGCCGCAATCGCGGATTTCCTCAACGCCAAGAATGCGGGTTATGCCGATCAAAGCGCATGCCTTGCGCAATGTGCGCTGGCGAGCTACCTGCTGCAGGATTACGAGCGGGTACTCGGCTACGGTGCGCGCGCGATTGCCGAAGGGTCGGACAATTTTTCTTATGAATCGCTGTACTACTATATGGGGCTTTCGCAGATGAATCTGGGGAGTTATCCGGAAGCCGCCGACCTTTTCAGCCGGGCTATCGAGCTGGGGGTGGACATGGACGACGTTTATTATTACCGCGGCGCGTGTTACATGGTAAACGGAGACATGCCTGCGGCGATCGCGGATTTTACCGAGGTGATCGAACGCGATGTGGCCGAGCTTCTGCCGAACAGTTACTTCAACCGCGGCGTATGCGCGGTGGAGCGGCAGGATTACGATCTGGCGAAAAGCGATTTTGAGATGGTCATACGGCTGGAACCGGAAGGCGAGCTTTGCGAGTCCGCAAAAACGATGCTCGGATTACTGTGATGAAAATGTAAAAGCCGGCGCGTACAGGTAAGCTGCGGAATAATCGATCCGAATCTATATGGCGGCGGCTTATTAAAGCGTTAAAATACCAGGGAAACAGCTTTGATTTGCAACATTTCTATGAAGCGGGATTTCGCATTGCTCCGCAGAAAAACGATGCTGGGCACGCTTGCAACGGAGGATAAGGATATGCGCAAGAAGAATACCACGCCGCACGCCGGCCGGATTGTCGCGATCGACATTGCCGCCGTGTTGCTTCTGGCGACTGCGTTTCTGGCGGTGTACGATTGGCTCCCTTCCGGGAAGCTTGAAAAAGCAGCAGCCGCCGTCTCCGCATTTATTATGCCGGCGGCGAGCGAGACGCCGTCGCCGACGCCTATTCCGACGCCAAGCCCTTTGCCGACCGCCACGCCCACGCTGTCGCCGACGCCGAGTCCTACGCCTGCTCCGGGCGACTTCTCGGCGACGTTTCCGGACTATGATACGGGAACCAACGCGGACTATACCTGCCAGACCGATCAATACCGCATCGCCGTCTATGAAACGGTGGTCGGAGAATGCGTCGTTTTTGTAGCGGATGTATATGTCCGGGATATCCATCTGCTGAAAACAGCGTTTGCAAACAGGGGGTACGAATCCGGAAGCTCAAGGTTTCAGGATATTGTGGAAATGGCGCAGGCAAACGGTGCAATCTTTGCGGTTTCCGGCGACTACTGCACCGTGCGTTCGAGCGGAATCATCATCCGCAACGGCGAGTTGCTGCGAAACGAGTATTACGACGATCTTTGTGTGCTGCTGGCGACCGGAGAACTCATAACTTACGGCCACGGCGAGGTGACGGCGGAAGAACTCATGGCAGACAATGCATGGCAGACCTGGAGCTTCGGCCCGCCGCTTCTTGAAGACGGCAAAGCGATGGAGATCAATCACAGGCTGAGCCGGCTGAATCCGAGATGCGCAATCGGATATTACGAACCGGGTCATTATTGCTTTATTATCGCCGACGGCAGGCAGAAATATTATTCCGTCGGGATGACGCTTACCGAACTTTCGGAGTTCTGCGAGGACCTCGGCTTGAAAGCGGCGTATAACCTTGACGGAGGGATGACGGCGGCTATGGTTTACGGCAATGAAAAGGTGAATCAGCCGCCCAATGGAGGGCGGCGCGCAGGTGATATCCTTTATTTGGAGGATTTATTCAGTGGGGCGACGGAGGAGATGGAGAACGATGAAGGGTAAGGTTTTCCGATTGATTGTGATCAATATCGTGATTGTTTTTGCAGTGTTTTTTCTACTGCTGCTTGCGCTGGGAATAGCGCTGCCGATGCTGGCGGTCCTGGAGGGGGCGCTCGCACAGATTGCGCTTGCGGCGTTTGCCGTGGCAGCCCTGATTATGGCCGTGCTCGATCTGCGGGACCTGCTGAACGAAAAAACGCAGAACGCCGACGAAGAGCAGCCCCCTGTATAGGGGGCCATACTGCGCCGCCGCTTGGCAACGCGCAAATCAGCCGTCTTTCCCCCGCGGCGTATGACCGCGGGGCTTTATATGTAAAGACGGCGTTGACGTAATTTATGCGATTCGGCGTTGACGCGGCATGCCGCCGGGTAATACAATCTAGGAAAGCTGCCGCGCCGATGCGCGCCGGGACCCGACAGAGAGAGGTCCCGTGCGGAACGTGCGGCGCTCAGGGGGGTAAAATCCGTCATGGGAAAGAATCACGGCGTTTCCCGTGCAGCCCGAAAGGACGTATTGCAATATTATGAAAAAACTCTGCTTCTTTTTAGCCGCTATGTTGATGTTTGGCGGACAGGGCGCCGTACAGGATGCCAAACCTGATATTGAAGTTGAACAAGCCGGTGTCGATTTGATGCTGATTGTTGCACATCCGGGAGATGAATATCTCTATCTGGGCGGCGTGCTCCCGTATTATGTTTCCGAATTGGGATATACCGCCGTTGTCGTATATATGAGCAGCACGGACGAAACGCAGCGCGAACAGGCGCGTGTTTCACTGAAAAAACTCGGTGTAACCGAGGAACCTGTGTTCGGTGGGTTTTCCGATGTTTATTCGGCCGATACTTACGTGCTGGAAGAGCTTTGGGGAAAATCCGAAGCCATCGGATTCCTGACGGAAACCATAAGGAAGTATCGTCCGGCGGTCGTCGTTTCCCACGATCTGAACGGCGAATACGGGCATGCCGCGCACCGGCTGACGTCGCGGTATGTTCAGCGAGCGGTGCAGGACGCGGCCAGCACGCGTTCCAACAGGGCGTCGCTGGAAAAATACGGCGTTTGGCAGACGCTCCGATTGTTTCTGCACTACTATGAAAAAGGGGAACAAGTGTCGATCGACCGGAATACGCCGCTTGCCGCATTCGGCGGCAGGACGGCCATCGAGATTGAGGAAGACCTTTACGAGTCGTTTTCGGAAGAATACCGTTATCCGCTCGACGTGGACGATCCCGTATACAGCCGCGCGGAATACGGATTGATTGATTCCGACCCGGATTTGCGTGTGCTACCGGAGGATAACGACTTCTTTTACGGACTGAATCAGAGCCGCTTGAACGGACCGGATGCGTTCGGCGTGCTTGCGTCCGGCACGCTTTCGGCGGACGCGCCGGCGCTGCCTGAAGTGGACGAGGACTCCTATTTCCGCGCGGCGGACGACCCCGAAGAAGTCGTGATTGAAGACTGGGACAACGAACACTGGGAGTATCGAACCGATACGCTTTCCATCATAATAGACCGCATCCATATACTCGACGCGGAAGACAGGCCGATCTGCTACTCTGTGGCGCACGTGCGTATGCGCGAAGAGGACGCGTTCCGCGCGGCGGTGCGCGGTGAAGAGGGCGGAACGGAGTCCAACGAAATCCCATACGAAATGGCGCGCAGGTATCAGGCGGTACTTGCCGTAACGGGCGACAATCTGAGCGTAAACGAACCGGAATATAAAGGCATTATCATACGCAATGGAAAAGTCTATAACCAGCGTACGGCGGCGGATACGATGGCGCTGATGCCGGGGCTTTCGATGCAAATCTTCTCGCCCGGCGAGACAACCGCGGAGGAACTGCTCGAAATGGGCGTTACGAACGCGTTTTCGTTCGGGCCGACGCTGCTGCGGGACGGCGAGGTCAATTTTAACGCCACGCGTCATAAAATAACCGGACGCAATCCGCGCATTGGCGTCGGCATGATCGAGCCCGGCCATTTCGTCGTGATTGCGGTAGACGGACGGATTGCGGCGTACAGCCATGGCGTCACGCTTAATACGTTTATGCACCTGTTTTATTCGCTTGGCTGCAAGCAGGCCTATAACCTTGACGGAGGCAGCTCGGCGGCTATGGTATTCATGGGCGAATACCTGAATGCGCACCGGGAACTGGAAGGCGGTGCGCCCGGGCAGCGAAGACTGCCGGACATGCTGCTCTGGGGGAAATCCGATTTGGTCCCGACTAAGGACGATCCGCTTGAAAACGACGTATATATCGCCAAATAAGAGAATCCGGCCTGGCGGGTGTCCCGGCACGGCCAGAGGCTTTCTTGACAGCCGAAAAGTGGATTTACTATAATGAACCGAGTTGCATACCGCCGTGATTTGCGGCGGTATGGAGGAAATAAATGCAAGTCATGAAAACGATAGGAGTTCGCCGGGATGGATAAAAAAAACGTTCGGATATCCAATTTGGGGAAGGGCGTTCTGCTAGCCGTACTGGCGATTTCTTTGCTGGTCCAGCCGCTTTGCGTCCGTGAAGCGAAGGCGGATTCCGCGGCGGACGCCAGGGACCTGACGGAGGAATGCACAATTTATCTGCCGGAGAATTCCGCCGGATTTGTTTCGCGGTTCACCGACGGGCGGTATGATTCGCGGGTATCCTTTACGGCAAAACAGATGCTTACCCTCGACGTGCCGGACGGCGCGGCGGGGCTGTACATAGCCTGGTATACCGCGCCGGAATCCTGCATTGTGGAATCGCTGGATGAAATCGGAAATGTTTTGCGGGCCGCGGCTGTAAATCCGGACCTGCTGAACGGATATTATGCACTGCCGGGAAATTGCGCTTCCGTCCGCATTTCCGGCGAACGTGCGTTTGCCGTCTCGGAACTGGGCGTGTACGACGCCGAAACGCCGCCCGAGGCGCTCTGTATTATGACCGCGCAGAAAGCGCAGCCGAAGGTCATGCTCGTTATGACGCACACGGGCGACGAGGCCTACAATTTCGGCAGCCTGCTGCCGTTCTGCAGCAGTGAAGATGTGGCTTGCGTGTTTATTATGGCGCGCAGCCGCACCGCGCAGCAGCAGACAATCGAGATGCAATATGCGCTTGGTTCGCGTACGCAGCCGATCTTTGCGGGATTCCAGTATTTCCGGAGCTATACGGATAACACTGGGATGTATGCCGTGATCGATAAGCAGGAGATTTCGACCTATATGCTGCGTCTGTTGCGCCGGTACCGGCCCGAAACGCTGGTTACGCATGCCGACGACGGAGAAAACGGGGACTGCACGCATGCGATGACCGCCCTGCACGTCCTGCTTGCCGTAACGCAGGCGGCCAGCGAAACCAAGGATTATGAAAGCCTGACGAAGTATGGACCCTGGCAGGTTTCGGCGGTTTATCAGCATGCTCTGCAGGGAACCGCGCCGCTGTACGATACGAGCGCCGCTCTGGGCGGATATGATGGCCTGAGCGCGGTGGAACTGGCGCAGGCCTGCTTTGATCGGTATACGTTCCTGCAGGTATATCACGCGGATGTTTCAGATACGCCGTATTTTATTCGGACATACCCGGAAAGCGCGGGCGTTTCGGAAGAGGAGAGCGCAGAGAGACTGCTTTCGCTGCTGGAAAGCACGGCTGCGGAAACGGAGCCGCTTGCGACCGTTTCACCGGAACCAACTGCCACGCCGGAACCAACCGCGGAGCCGACCGCGACGCCTGAGGCGGAAACCGCTGCGGAAGAACTGGATTTCAGCGCGTTTGTATTGCCGGTCGGCGTCAGCCTGCTCGTGCTTGGTACCGCGCTTGCCGGCTGCTACTTCTCGCTTCGCCGGAAAGAAGAAAAAAAGAAAGCGATTCGGATCCTCTGCGCATGCGCCGCCGTGCTTCTGCTGCTTGCCGGCACGGCGCTGGTGGTACGAACGCTTTTTTCCCCGGACGAAATCGAAGCGGAACAAACTCCGACCCCGGCAGCTACGGACACGGCCGCGCCGGAACCGACCGCTGTTGTGGAGGCTACGCCGACGCCGCACCCGTTTACCGGGCATTTCCGCCAGGAGGACGATCCGGAGGAAGTGGTTGTGTTTGACGCGGACAACGGCATTTATGAATATCACAGCGATACGCTGGGCATTGAAATACGAAGGGTCACGAAAACCGATCCTCCGCTGGTCTATTTTGTGGCGCATATTTATATGCGGGACGTGGACGCTTACCGTTCGGGGTTTGGGTCCGCGCGGCAGAATGGCAGGGACCCGCTGGACGCTTGCACCATGGCGCGCCGCTACCGCGCAGTGCTTGGCATAACGGGCGATAACCTCATGCACAGCGAATATAACCGCGGGTTGTTCATCCGCGACGGACGGGTGTTCCGCTCTATGACCGCAGTCCCGGTAATGGTGCTTACGGACGACCTTTCCATGCGCATTTACCAAAAGGAAGATCGTACCATGCTTAATGAAATTGAGGACGGCGCGCAGACGACCTACGCGTTTGGCCCGGCGCTGATTATCGACGGAGAGCTCTGCGAAAATGTGGACGAGGACCGTGTCGGCTGGCGGAATCCGCGCGCCGGGCTGGGACTTGTCGAACCGGGGCACTTTGTGGCAATCGTTGTGGACGGCCGGCTGTCCGGCTACAGTCACGGCGTGATTCTTTCGGAATACGCACAGATTTTCAAGGACGAAAACTGTGTGATGGCCTACAATCTCGACGGCGGCGCTTCGGCGACGATGGTGTTTATGGGCGAATATCTCAACCTGCGCTCCGAAAAGCATTACCGAAGGGTACCCGACCAGCTGCTCTGGGGGTATTCCGAACTGGTCCCGGCGGAAGACGACCCGCGGGTTTATTCCGGGACGGTGGAATATTTATATGATTGACAGGAAGTTCGGCGTTACGCCGTAAGCAGTAAAAGGAGGAGCGTTTCAAAATGCAAGAAAATAACAGGGGACTTTTCCGGCAGTTGCGTTTGTTCTGTGTGACCGGTGGGTTGGCGTTGCTGATGTGCCTTGCCGGATGCGGTATGAACGCGGACAAAGACGCGCTTTCCGCAACAGCCGAACCGGTGTCGCTTGACATGCGCGATTCCGGCCTGAGCGACGTTTCGGCTTTGCTGGAACGCACGGAACTGACCTCGCTGGACCTGCGAGGGAACCCGATTTCCGTTGAGGCGTTTGAAACGCTCGCCGCGGCGCTGCCGGAATGCGATATCCGCTGGAGCGTCCCGATTGGCAGCGAGCGTTACGACAGTGATTCCGAATCGATTTCGATTTCCGGACTGCCGGAGGAAACGGCGGATGCGCTGACATTTTTTGCAAATCTGGAAAACGTGCGCTTTTCAAAGACCGACGACTACGCGGCGCTGAACGATCTTTGCACGCGGTATCCGCAGGTCCGTTTTTCGTGGGACGTTGCCGTCGGGGAGGAAACCTATCCGCAGGACGCCGTTTTGCTGGATTTAAGCGGAACGGAGATTGATGCGGCCGGTCTTGGCGCCGTACTGGCGGGCTTCCCGGACCTGCAAAAGGTCGTTACGGATGAAAACGCTGTTTTTTCCGTGGATGAGCAACTTGCGCTTGTGGAGCGATATCCGCAGACAACGTTCGTTTGGAACGTACGGCTGCTCGACGATCTTACCGTCCGCTCGGATGTGGCCGATCTGGATCTGCGCGATTACACGGTTGAGGATGCGGCGGCGTTTTCCGACAAACTCGTGTTGCTGCCAGGGCTTACCAGCCTCGATATGTGCGGATGCGGCCCGACCGACGAGGAAATGGCCGCCATGCGGGAGCGCTATCCAAACGTGAAGTTCGTCTGGCTTACACGTGTGAGCGGCTGGGTCATCCGCACGGACATCAAGGGGTTCAGCACGGGCAATAAGAGAAAATTTCCGGACGGGGCGGGTGAGTTCGTTTCGGACAATTATTCTTACGGCGCGATTACGAACGAAAGCCTCCAGAATCTATTGTACTGCACCGACCTTGTCGCGCTGGACGTTGGGCATTGTGTGAAGATCGGTAACATCGATTTTATTGCGGACCTGCCGAAACTGAAATACCTGGTCGTTTCGCTATGCGATATTGTGGATATTTCACCAATCGCAACCCAGACGGAGCTGGAATTTCTCGAAATCAAATACAATTATATTGAAGATATAACGCCGATTCAGGGGATGACGAAGCTGCGGTTCCTCAATTGCAGCAACAACGAAATATCGCAGATCGACGCATTGCTTTCGTTAACGAATCTGGAGCGGCTCTGGATCAACTGCACGAATATTACGGAGGATCAGGTCGCCCAGCTCGAAGCCGCCCTGCCGGACACGCTTCTTAAAGCGTCGCCGACGAATCCGGAGTACGCCGAAAGCCTCTGGTGCAAGGGAAACGAAGGATATCTGGCGATGCAGCAGATCTTTGGCCTGCGCGCGCACTATCAGGGTTCGGTCGATACGGAAGGCTAAAAAGACGGAGTAAAGCATGACTTGGCGGACGGGGAAGGAGACCGGTTCGATGAATACCACAGCCGGACGGCACGCCTATCTGATTGCCGCGCACAACAAGCCGGAACAGCTCTGCAGGCTGCTTCGCTTGCTGGACGACGTGCAGAACGATTTGTATCTTCATATCGACCGCAAAGCAAACGATATTTCGGCGGATATGCTTCGCGCGCAGGTAAAACACGCGGCGATATCCTTCGTGCCGCGTATGGATGCGAACTGGGGTTCCGAGGTGTTTATCGACGTTATCGTGTCGTTGCTGGAGGCTGCGGCGCGGACGGAACACGCGTATTACCATTTTTTGTCCGGCGTGGACTTGCCGTTGAAGCCCCAAAGTGAGATCCGCGCGTTTTTCCGCGCGCATGCGGGAAGCGAATTTGTTGCGTTCGACCGGGAAACGGTTGATCAAAAGATGCTCAAAAAGCGTATCGGGCTGTATTATATGCCGATACCTGCAAGGCCGGTTTGGCGGCGGGCGTGCCATTACGTTGCTTCCGGCTGGCTTCGGCTGCAGCGCCTTTTGGGCGTGAATCGGCTGAAAAACTGCGATGTCGTGTTCCAAAAAGGCGCCGTCTGGTTCTCCATTACGCACGCATTTGCCGTCTATGCGCTGGCGCACGCCCCGCAATACCGAAACTATTACCGCCATTCCGTCTGCGCGGACGAAATATGGCTGCAGACGATACTGGCCAATTCTCCGTTTATGCAGAATCGTTTCTTTATGGGATGGAACGACGAACCGGCCGCCACCATGCGTTTTATCGACTGGCCGGAGAATGCGCGTTCGCCGCGTGTGCTGACGATGCACGATTACGATGCGCTGACGGCTTCCGGTATGCTGTTTGCGCGTAAATTTGACGATTCCGTCGATCAAGAAGTGATCGACAGAATCGTGCAGGCGCTCGGCGCGGAATAAAACAAAGAAACCGTTCCGGCGGCCGAGCCGGTTTTTTTGTTGCAGCGCGTATTGGGCGGGAAGGGAGCGCAGGGATGCGGGAATTACCGGAAGCATATCTCAAACGGATGCGCAGCCTGCTCGGCGAAGCCGCGTTTGCCGCTTATCTCGCCGCAATGGAACGCACGCCGAAACGTGCGCTGCGCGTCAATACGCTGAAAATAAATGCGGACGAATTCTGTGCGCTGGCGGATTTTTCGCTTGAACCGGCGGACATTTCGCCGGAGTGCTTTCTTTTTGGAGACGATGCTGCGATCGGCCGGCACCCGCTGCATGCGGCGGGGCTTTGCTATGTGCAGGAACCTTCCGCGCAAATGCCGGCGGATTTGCTGGACGTCCAGCCCGGCATGGCTGTGCTGGACCTGTGCGCCGCCCCCGGTGGCAAGACGACACAGCTTGCCGCGCGGATGAAAAACACAGGGGGGCTTGTTGCAAACGAGCCTGTCCGCTCCCGTGCGGAAACGCTCTGCGGCAATCTTGAGCGGCTCGGCGTGCGAAACACGATGGTTACCTGCATGCACCCGGATGCGCTGGCGGCGCTGCTGCCGGCGTGGTTTGACCGTGTTCTGGTGGATGCGCCTTGCTCGGGAGAGGGGATGTTCCGAAAGGACGGGAGAGCGGTTTCCGAATGGTCGGCGGCACACGTGGCGGCTTGCGCGGCGCGCCAGCATCAGATATTGGAAAGCGCGGCGGAGATGCTCAAACCCGGCGGCCGATTGGTGTATTCAACCTGCACGTTTTCGCGGGAGGAAAACGAGGACACGGTGAAAGCGTTCCTGCTGCGGCACAGCGATTTCAGTTGCGGACAGATGCGGCGGCTGTATCCGCACACATTCCCCGGCGAGGGGCAGTTTATGGCGGCGTTCGAGAGAGAACCCCGCGCAGGGACGCTTCCCCCGCTGTTTGGGAAACCGGAAGCGGTTCGCGTTCCCGAATGGGAAGCGTTTTACCGCGAGACGTTTTCCGGCGAAGCGCCGGAGGTGCTGCCGCTGCCGGACGGGCGTGTCTTCCTGCCGCCCGAAGGGCTGCCGCAAAAGACGCGGGGATTGCGTATCCTCCGCGCGGGCGTGTTCGCGGGCGAGGTGCGCGCGCGCAGGTTCGTGCCTGGCCATGCGCTCGCCATGGCATTTCCCGCCGACAGGTTTCAAAGAAGTATTGCGCTTGACGGCGATACGCTCGGGAGGTTTCTCGCTGGAGAAACGGTCGCGTGTGGTCCGGCGCTTTCCGGCTGGAGTGCGGTTACCGCGTTCGGCCATTCCGTCGGCTGGGGAAAAGCCGTGAACGGCGTGCTGAAAAACAAAATCCCCAAGGGACTGCGGATTTTGCGGTAAGGGTTCTACGGTTGTATTTGGGAATATTAGGGTGTGTTTCTAAAATCACAAAAGCGCATTTCCACCGCCTCAACTTGCATATTTTGTTGAAAAGCCTCGCCGCAGCACCACTGCGCCTGCGTTTTTCGCCTCAATCTGCAAGCCGGTCCAGCAAAACTGCATCTTCTAGACTTTAGAAACACAACCTAAGAAAAGAAAGTTCTTTCTGTTTCTTTTCTTTGTAAGAAAGAGAAATGAAAAAAGAATAAATGAAAAAAAAAGGGTTCTATGTTATTAAAAAATAATCCGGAAAAAACCTTTCGCGCCGTGTTTTTTGATCGGGACGGTACGCTGGTTTACAGCGACCCGGGCGTGCGCGAAGCGCGGCGCGAGATGGTCGAACGCTGGTCCGGCAGACCGCTGGACGCGCCGGAAGATTTGTTTTTTCAGGTGTTGGCCGACCGGCGGCTGCTGACGGTCGAAAACGAGATTGCGTTCTGGAAAGAATATTTTGCCGCTCTGCTGCGCTCGCAGGGAATCGACGAGTGGGTTGAAGCGCGCGCAGGGGAACTGTTTTCGGTATATTGGCTCAAAGGAATTACGCCTTATTCGGAAACGGAATCCGTGCTGCGGTGGTTTTGCGAGCGCGGGTTCCGGATGGGCGTGATCAGCGATACGTTTCCGTCCCTGCGGCTGACCGTCGAAGCGGCGGGGCTTGGCGGGTATTTCGACTGCTATGTCTGTTCGGACCAGGTCGGAGCGATGAAGCCTGACCCGCGCATGTATCAGGCCGCGCTGGATGCGCTGGACGTCTGCGCGTCGGAAAGCCTCTATGTGGACGATTACGACGTGGAGGCCGGAGGTGCGCGCGCCCTCGGTATGACGGCGTTCCATATCTGCCGTGAAAGCGAGCCAAAGGCGGACTGGGATATTACGTCGCTTGCCGAGATGATCGCCTATTTGAAGTAGCGGGGACGGTTTTCAGCCTGCGGCGCATGCCGCGGGAAGCGGGCGCTATTTTTTTACGCCCGCTTGTCCCGACGGGCAAACCAGAAGGGCTTTCCGGATTCGTATTCCCGTCAGAAAGAAGAAAACCTCCAGCTTCGGAAAAAATAAACTCATGTTTCTACAAACCATTTCGGATCCTCGTAATACAAATATGTGTCCCTGCTGCCGATGCGGCAGGTGTAGCGGAGGCCGCAGCCGCCGGCTTTGAGGCTCGCCGCGCGCCGCACGTCCGAAACGGACGTGATTTCAAACTTGCGTCCGTCCTCCCAGACGATCCGGTGGGGGTGCATAACGCCCGCTTCGTCGATTGTAAGTTCCACGGCGACATAAGTCTTCATGATGTTCTCCCGATGACACGATCCATCGTGTTATTCTGCAGATACCCAACCGGATGGACGACGTGGTCGTCCTTGGGATTGAGCAATCCAATGCTGGCGTCCTTTAAAAAGATAGCGCGCCCGATTGCATGGTAGCCGAAGCGGCGGCGGATATCGTCCACGGCGGATTCCGCAGCCTCGGCGCGGCGGCGGGGCGCTTCGTCGTCGAAGAGCGAAAGCTGTTCGGGGGTGGCTGCCGGCACGAGGTCCGAAGCCGAGACGGTCAGCGACCGCACATGCGCCGGCCACTCGTAATTTTCGACAAACAGCCGCATGCAGGCGCCGGCAAGCTCGCTGGTGATGCTGCTCGGACGTGCGAGCTTTGTCTGCCGCACAAACGAGAAGAGGTTCACGTCCCGGATGCACAGCGCCGCCGTACGCGCCCGCAGACCGTGCTCGCGCAGGCGCGCGGCCACGCTTTCGGCGAGCATGGAAATGGTGAGGTATACGTCCTCGTTGTCGACCAGATCGCGCGGGGTGGTGATCCCGTTGCCGACGGATTTGACCGGCGGCTGGTCGTGCGCGCAAAGCACCGGCGCGGCGTCCAGCCCGTTGGCGAACGCATGGAGCATGACGCCGCATTTGCCAAACTGTGCTTTGAGGAACGAAGCGGGCGTGACGGCGAGATCGCCGATGGTCATAATGCCGAGAGCGCGCAGTTTCGACTGCGTTGCGCGGCCGACGTAGAGCAAATCGCCGGCGGGCAGCGGCCAGGCGACCGTTTTATAATTTTCCGGCGAGACGACGGTGACGGCGTTGGGTTTTTTGATATCCGAGCCGAGCTTGGCGAAAATCTTGTTGTCTGCGACACCGATGGAGACGGTGATGCCCAGTTCGCGCAGGATACGCGCGCGGATGGTTTCCGCGAGGCGGCGCGCATCCTCTATGGTGTCCGCGGCGGAGGAGACGTCGATCCAGCTTTCGTCCAGCCCGAAGGCTTCCACCCTGTCGGAGTATTCGCCGTAAATTTCACGTCCGAGCGCGGCAAACTTCTGATACATTTCAAAGTCCGGCTTAACGGTGACGAGAAGAGGGCATTTCTTTCGTGCCTGCCAGATCGTTTCCCCCGTTTTTACGCCGAAGTGCTTGGCTGTCTCGTTCTTGGCCAGAATGATGCCATGCCGCGCCTGCGGATCGCCCGCCACGGCGACGGGGTGCGAACGAAGCGCGGGGTCGAGAAAACACGCTACGGAAGCGTAGAAACTGTTGAAATCCGAATGGAGAATCCGGCGGCTCATCGTACTCACCTTGCCTTGCATGGAACGGTAACGTCTTCGGCGTTGCCGAAATCCGAGATGCGAACACACGTTCGTATCTATAGTATAACGCATTTTTCACGTTTGTCAAGCGTATCGTTCCTGGCTGCGGCGGCGTGCCGATGCTGCGTGTAAGAGAAGGTTTTTGCGGAAAAAACGGCGTTTTCTCGCTTCGGAGCATAGGGATATGTTATACTACCGTCATCAGGGCGGAAACGAAACGGATGAAACAAAAACAACCTCGTAATGAAACGAATATCGGCGTGCGGGAGCTGGTCCATATGGTGGGGAAGCTTTTTTGCATGCGTTTGGGCGCAATGTTGCGCTTTTTCTATCTGCAATCGGGGCTTGCGCTGCTTGTGCTCGCAACGGCGGGCGCGTTTCTTGCGGCGGCGGCCGTGCAGCCGGAACTGTTCGGCAGCGTACGCGGCGGATACCGAGCGGACGCGCTGCTGATTTTTTGCGGCGTTCCGTCTATTCTGCTTGCCGCACTGTATGTTTCATATCTGCGTCCGCGCGCGATGATCGCTTCCTATGAAGCGTATGCGCTGGCGACGTTCGGCGTTTCGCGTACGGAACGTGCGATCGGGGCCTCCGCACACCGGGCGTTTTTGCGCATAAAGGGCGTATACTGGGCTGTTTTACTGTGCAGGATCGTTTCCGCCGGAATCGCGGCGGGGATTGCGGCGCTGCTTGCGGCGGCGGCTGAGACGATTGCGAGTGCCGGGGGCTGGCTTAAGATCGGCGTTTGGATGCTCTGCGGTATGCTGTTCTGGCTGAGCCGCGCGCCGCTGGGACTTGCGCTCGCGGTGGCCGCGCAGGAAGACGCCGGTGGTTTCCGTGCGCTCAAACGCGGGTTCCGGCTTTACCGCCAAAGCAGGGATACGACGGATGTTGTTGGGATGATAACGGCGTTTGCCGTGCTGGCGTTTATGATGCTGACGATGGTGGTCGCGCTTTGCGTTACGGAAACGATGCTTTCACGGTACGCGGTGCTTGCGTTTCTTGTGGCGCTGACGACGCCTGTGCTTTCTCTGCTGCTTGCCGCGGCGGACACGGTGGCGTACGAGGCGGCGTGCTGCGGGAGGGCGGACGGACGACGATGGTATTACGCTTCAACGGGATTACAGAGTAAAATCTACCAACGAAAGGGAAGAGTACAGATGAAAACAAGGGAACAAATCGAAGCTGCGCTGAAATGGGATTTGAGCGATATCTACGAAAATGAAGACCTCTGGGAGGCGGATTACGCCGGCGCGCAGAAACTTGCGGCGGCGTTCGGGGCGCACGCGGGCAAGCTGCATACGTCTGCGGACGCGCTGTTTGCCGCGCTCAGCGACGAAAGCAGGCTTGGCTATCTGGTCGAAAAGCTGTATTCCTATGCACACCTGAAAAAGGACGAGGATAACGGCAATGTGCGTTACCAGGGCATGGCCGACCGCGCGATCCAGCTCTACGTTTCGGCGGAAGCTGCGTCCTCGTTTGTGCGGCCGGAAATTTTGAGTATTCCGGGAGAAACGCTGTGCGAGTGGTCGGCGCAGTCGCGCTTTGCGCCGTTCCAGTTCCGCCTGTCCGATATCGACCGCAGCCGCGTGCACACGCTTTCCACGCAGGAAGAGCGGCTGCTCGCCATGGCGGAAGACGCGCTTTCCGGCGCGGACAACATCTTTACCATGCTTTCGGACGTGGACCTCGACTATGGCACGGTCACGGACGAAAACGGCGAGACTGTCAAGCTTACGCACGGAACCTACGGTATGTTTCTGGTCAGCCCGGACCGCCGCGTGCGTAAAGAGGCGTATGAAGGGCTTTACAACGCGTTCCGCACCGTGAAAAATACGGTCACGGCGACTTACGCCACCTCCGTCAAATCGGACGTGTTTCGCGCGCGCACGCATAACTTTGACGGCGCGCTGGAAGCGGCGCTGTTTTCCAACAACGTGCCGGTGCAGGTGTATGAGCAGCTCATCGAAGCCGTGCATGAAAAACTGCCGACGCTGAAAAAATATCTCGAAATCCGCAAGCGCGTGCTTGGCGTGGACCAGCTGGAAATGTACGATCTGTATGTGCCGATCGTTACCGACTGCGACATCCCGATGCCGTACGGCGACGCAAAGGCGCTGGTCAAGGAAGCGCTCGCGCCGCTCGGCGCACCCTATGGGAAACTGCTCGAAGAAGCGTACACCGAAAACTGGATCGACGTTTACGAAACGCCGGGCAAGACCAGCGGCGCGTTCTGCGCGGGCATGTACGGCGTGCACCCGTATGTGCTGCTGAACTTCCAGGGCAAGCTGGACGACGCGTTCACGCTTGGCCACGAACTCGGCCATGCGATGCATTCGTATTTTTCCAACGCCGCCCAGCCGTATGAAACGTCGCAGTACCGCATCATGGTTGCGGAGGTCGCTTCCACTGTCAACGAAACGCTCATGACCTATCATCTGCTGGCCAACGAGACGGACAAGATGAAACGCGCGTATTACATCACGCAGTTTCTCGAATCGTTCCGCACGACATGCTTCCGGCAGACCATGTTCGCCGAGTTTGAGCTCAAGTCCCACCGCATGGCGGAACAGGGCGAGCCGCTCACGGTGGAGAGCCTTTCGGAAATGTACCGTTCGCTGAACGAGCTTTATTACGACGGCGCGCACGTGGACGACAACATCGCCATTGAATGGATGCGCGTGCCGCATTTCTACAACGCATTTTATGTTTATCAGTACGCCACCGGTCTTTGCTCGGCGGTCAAGCTGGCCGACGATATCCTGCACCACGGCGCGCTGGAGCGTTACCTGACGTTCCTGCAGAGCGGCGGCAGCGACTACCCCATCGAGGAGCTCAAGGCCGCGGGAGTGGACCTCACGGAGAAGGAAAGCATTCTGGCTTCGCTCGACGTGTTCACCGCGTATGTGGACGAGCTGGACGAACTGCTTAAATAAAGCGGAATTTTTCTGCAGGGAGCGAAAACACATATGGAAAACAACACCGAACAAAAGGAATACGACAAAGCCGAGGCAAAAGAGTATATCCTGGACTGTTTTGAAAAACAGGGCGATTTTCGGGACGTGACGGACGTAAAAACCTTCGAAAGTATGCTCGACGCGGTGATGGCGCTGGACGAGGCGTTTATGCACGAAACCCGCGTGGACGAAGGCGAGGTATACGACGACGACGCGGCTTACGATTACATGCACGCGCGTATGAGCGAACGATTCCCCGACTATAAGATGTACATGCTCCGGCTCGTCGAGGACTATATGGAATACGGTGAACGCTATCTCGATAGCCTCGGCCTGATCGATTGGGATTGACGCTGAAAAAACGCAGGTTTTCCGGTCGTTTGCTTCGCAAAAGAGGGTGCGTGGGGAAATAATCGATATTTTTTTATCGATTGCTTCCATTTTGCGAAAGAATGCGCTATACTGAACGGGATTTCAATTTCTGTTGCCTGATTCGAAAGGAGAGAGCATGTATCGGATCGAAAAGAAACGGGCGTTGCACGAGACGGTGACGCTGATGGAGGTGGACGCGCCGTATATCGCGAGGAAGGCGAAGGCGGGACAGTTCATCATCCTGCGTGTAGACGAAAACGGGGAGCGCATTTTGTTGACGGTGGCGGGGACGGACAAAGAGCGCGGAACGGTGACGATCATCTTCCAGAAGGTGGGCTATACCACCAAGCGGCTGGACTGCCTGAAAGAAGGCGATTCCATTTTGGATTTCGTCGGACCGCTGGGGAAAGCCAGCGAACTGGAAGGCATGAAGAAGGTCGCGGTTATCGGCGGCGGCCTCGGCGTGGCGATCGCGTATCCGCAGGCAAAGGCGCTGCACGAGCTCGGCGCGGACGTGGACACGATCGTCGGCTTCCGCAATACCGACCTGATGATTCTCATCGACGAGCTGAAAGCCGCGAGCAAGAACCTCTACATTATGACGGACGACGGCAGCAACGGTCACAAGGGCTTTGTGACCACCGCGCTGGAAGAACAGCTCAAAGCCGGCGTAAAATACGACCACGTGATCGCCATCGGCCCGCTGGTGATGATGCGCGCGGTCTGCAACCTGACCAAACAGTACGATATTCCGACGGTCATTTCCATGAACCCGATCATGGTGGACGGCACGGGTATGTGCGGCAGCTGCCGCGTGACGGTCGGCGGCGAAACGAAGTTTGCCTGCGTGGACGGGCCGGACTTCGACGGACACGAGGTCGACTGGGACGAAGCGATCGCCCGCAGCCGGATGTACCGCAAGGAAGAGGCCACGAGTATGGAGCGCAAGGCCTGCAACCTTATGGACGTGGACCTGCAGACGAAGCGGGGAGGGAACTGACATGCCGAATATGAGGATGACGAAACTGCCTTCGCGCGAGCAGGACCCTGAAGTGCGGAACAAAAACTTTTTTGAAGTGTCGCAGGGATACGACGAGGAAATGGCGGTCGACGAAGCCAAGCGCTGCCTCAACTGCAAGCATAAACCCTGCGTATCGGGCTGCCCGGTCAACGTGCGGATTCCCGAATTTATCCAGCTGGTGGCGGAGCGGAAATTCCTTGAAGCATACGAGGTAATCCGTTCGACGAACGCTTTGCCGGCGGTCTGCGGGCGCGTCTGCCCGCAGGAAACGCAGTGCGAGCAAAAGTGCGTCCGCGGCATCAAAGGCGAGCCGGTGGGCATCGGCCGGCTGGAGCGTTTTGTGGCGGACTACGCCATGGCGCATGGCGCCGCGCCCGCGAAACCCCTGCCGGACAACGGTAAGCGGGTCGCGATTGTCGGCAGCGGTCCGGCGGGGCTGACCTGCGCGGGCGATCTGCGCAAGCTCGGCTACGAAGTGACGATTTTTGAAGCGCTGCATACGCCGGGCGGCGTGCTGGTGTATGGCATTCCGGAGTTCCGTCTGCCAAAGCAGCTGGTGCGCGACGAAATCAAAACCCTGCAGGATATCGGCGTAAAGATTGAAACCAACATGGTCATCGGCCGGACGATCACGCTGGACGAACTGCTCGAAGAGGAAGGCTACGACGCGGTCTTCATCGGCAGCGGCGCGGGACTACCGCGGTTCCAGAAAATCCCCGGCGAAAACCTCAACGGCGTGTATTCGGCCAACGAATTTTTAACGCGCATCAACCTGATGAAGGCGTATACCTTCCCGGAGACGGACACGCCCGTGCAGGTCGGCAAAAACGTTGCGGTCATCGGCGGCGGGAACGTGGCGATGGACGCGGCCAGGAGCGCCAAGCGCCTCGGCGCGGAAAACGTGTATATCGTTTACCGCCGGAGCGAGAAGGAAATGCCGGCGAGGGTCGAGGAAGTCCACCATGCCAAAGAAGAAGGCGTCGTGTTTAAACTGCTCACGAACCCGACGGAAATCAGTGGCGACGAAAACGGGCATGTCTGCGGCATGACGTGCGTGGAAATGGAGCTTGGCGAGCCGGATGCGAGCGGACGGTGCAGACCGGTCCCGAAGGCCGGAAGCGAACACCGCCTGGACGTGGGTACCGTGGTCGTGGCCATTGGCAACAGCCCGAACCCGCTGATTAAAAACACCACGCCCGGTCTGGAAACGCAGAAGTGGGGCGGCATCATCGTGGACGAAGAAACCGGGAAAACGAGCCGGCCGCACGTGTATGCCGGCGGCGACACCGTCACCGGCGCGGCGACGGTCATCCTCGCCATGGGCGCGGGCAAGACTGCGGCGAAGTCGATCCATGAGGAACTGAGCGGAAAGTAAAGCTGTTTTCCGCGTTTACGCAAAGCATCAAAAAGAACCTTCCGAATCCGCGTTGCAAAGCGTGGGACGGAAGGTCTTTTTTGCGGGGTTTTTACTTTTTCTTAAAAGAAAGAGTATCAAAAAGAGATTTCTATGGATGTGCTGCAAACGTACGGGAAAGACGATTCCCTTAAAGAAAGGCGCGAATTGCCGCCGTCCGCGGTATAAGGCACGCGAAAAGAACTTTTTTGCTCTTTTTCTTAAAAGAAAAAGGAGAATTTGTTTTGTTGTTGTTTTTTGCTTTTTGGGAGGAAAACCGCAAAACACCGTTTCTTTGCGGTACAATAAGAACACGAAAGAAAGTGTTTTTTGCTTTTCAAGAGGAGCAGAAGGAAACCGGGAACTGCATGAAGATCAAAATTCCGAAAAATCTAGCGCCGCTCGCACGGGCGTTCCGGCACGTGAACGTCGAGGCGTACGCCGTCGGCGGCCTGGTGCGAAACGCGCTGCTCAAGCTCCCGCCGTCCGATATCGACGTTTGCTCGCGGCTCACGCCCGCCGAAATCGAGGAACTGATGCCGGGGCAGGCCGTTCGCGTTGTTCCCAAAGCGGCGGAGATGGGCACGGTGGAACTGCATTTCAACGACGTGCGGGTCGAGCATACGACGTTTCGCAGCGAGTCGTACGCCAGCGGCGGCGCGCACCGGCCGGAACGCGTTGCATTCGGCACGAACCTGGACGATGACGCCCGGCGGCGGGATTTTACCGTCAACGCAATGTATGCCGACCTGCATACGGGCGAAGTGATCGACCCGACCGGCGGCGTGGAGGATTTGAATAAACGAATCCTGCGCGCCACAAGCGACGATCCGGATGAGATCATGCGCTCGGACGCACTGCGTGTGCTCCGGCTCGTTCGCTTTGCCTGTGAACTGGGGTTTGCAATCGACGAGGGCACTTGGCTCGCAGCCAAACGCAGCGCCGCGCAGCTTTGCGACATCGCGCCGGAACGCAGACGCGAGGAACTCATGAAAATTTTACTTTGCGACGCGCGGTATGTGCAGCTTGGAAACGACGAACAGCGTTCGCCGCTGCGCGCGCTGCGGCTTATGGACGAGCTGGACGTTTGGGATTCGCTTGTGCCGGAGTTTAAGCATGCGCGCGGCATGGCGCAGCGGCCGGACCATCACCGTTACGACGTTCTGGAACACAGTTTCCACGTTTGCGCGGAAACGCCGCCGGAAGAAGCGCTGCGGCTTGCGGGGCTGCTGCACGATGTCGGCAAGCCGGACTGTGTGCACGAAACGGGCCGGTTTTACGCGCATGACGAATACAGCGAGAAAATCGCCCGGCGCATTTTAAGCGACCTGCGTTTTCCCAACCGCACGATCAGCGAAGTGTCCGCACTGGTCGGGGGACACATGTACGATATCCAGAATCAGGCCAAACCGGAGACGCTGCGCACCCGCTTTTCCGAATGGGGACGCGAGCGGACGATGAACCAGATTTTCCTGCGGGAGGCGGACATCCGCGGCTGCGGATACAATACGAACTATGTTGCAAGCCGCTGGCGGACGCTGTTCCGGCAGATGCTGCTTGACAGCACGCCGTTTTCCGAAAAGGAGCTCAAGATCACGGGGAAAGAACTCATGGCGGTCTCCGGGTTGCCGGAGGGTAAAGCGCTGGGGCGGCTCAAGCACGAACTCTACTTGCACTGCGTGAAAAATCCGCAGGACAACACGCCGCTCCGGCTCAAAGCGCTGGCAAAACGCAGAAAACGGTGACCTTGCGTTGACATTTTACGGCTGGTACACGATAATGGTAAAAGTAAAAATTCGGAGGGGATGAAGCGGCAATGGAAGAAGCAAAACGCCCTAAAAACTTCATTGAGGAGTTCATCGAGGAGGATATGCGCACCAAGGAAGCGCGCGTACAGACCCGGTTTCCGCCGGAGCCGAACGGCTATCTGCACATCGGCCATGCAAAGGCGCTGTGCATTGATTTCGGCATGGCGGAAAAGTACGGCGGTGTGTGCAACCTGCGCTACGACGACACAAACCCGACCAAGGAAGATGTGGAATACGTCGACGCCATTCAGGCGGACATCCAATGGCTGGGATTTCAGTGGAATCAGGTCCTTTTCGGGTCGTCTTACTTCGACCAATGCTATGATCTTGCCGTCAGGCTCATTCAAAAGGGCGTTGCGTACGTGGACGATCTTTCCAAAGAGGAGATGCGCGCCTACCGCGGCACGTTGACCGAACCGGGCAAAAACAGCCCGTACCGCGAGCGCTCGGTCGAAGAAAACCTCGCGCTGTTTGCGCGGATGCGCGCGGGCGAATTTCCGGACGGGGCAAAGACGCTGCGCGCCAAAATCGATATGGCTTCGCCGAACATCAATATGCGCGATCCTGCGCTGTATCGCATCAAGCATGTGCGGCATCATCAAACGGGCGACAAATGGTGCATCTATCCGATGTACGATTTTGCGCACCCCATTCAGGACGCGATCGAGGGCGTGACGCACTCGCTCTGTTCGCTGGAATACGAGGCGCACCGCCCGCTCTATAACTGGGTCGTGGACGAGTGCGAATTTACGCACAAGCCGCGCCAGATCGAGTTTGCGCGCCTGAACATAACGGACACCATCATGAGCAAGCGTTACCTGCGCAGGCTCGTGGAGGAGGGTTTCGTTTCCGGCTGGGACGATCCGCGCATGCCGACGCTCTGCGCCATGCGCCGCCGCGGCTATCCGCCCGAAGCCATACGGGATTTCCTCGACCGCGTCGGCGTCGCCAAGGCGGATTCCGTCGTGGACGCGGCCATGCTCGAACACTGCGTGCGCGAGCAGCTCAACGCTTCCGCGCCGCGCAGGATGGCGGTGCTCGACCCCGTTTTGCTGGAGATCGACAACTGGGAGGAAGGCCGGTTCGAGGAGATCGAACTGGAGAACCACCCGAACGATCCTTCACTCGGCAATCGCACCGTCCGTTTCGGCAGACGCGTCTATATTGAACGGAGCGATTTTGCGGAAAATCCGCCGAAAAAATTCTTCCGGCTCAAGCCGGACGGCGAAGTGCGCCTAAAGGGTGCGTATATCGTCAAGTGCACCGGCTGGGAAGCGAATGACGACGGAACGATTACGAAGATCCACTGCACGTTCGATCCGGACAGCAAGAGCGGCGAATGCGCGCGCAAGGTCAAGGGCACGCTGCACTGGGTCGGCGCTGAGGACGCTGTTTCGGCGGAATTCCGGCTCTATGACACGCTTATGCAGAGCGAAAGCGCCGCGCAGGACGACGCCGAGGAGGAAGAGGACATGGTGGAAAAAGACTTCACCGACCGGCTCAACCCGGATTCGCTCACCATCCTGCAGGGCTATATCGAACCCGTGCTGAAAGACGCCGCGCCCGGCGAACGTTTCCAGTTCATGCGGCAGGGGTATTTCTGCGCCGATCCGGACGGCAAGCCGGGCGCGCCGGTCTTCAACCGCACGGTCGGGCTGAAGGACAGCTATAAGGGATAGTCCTTTTCTTTAAAAAGAAAAGGACAAAAAGAAACTTTCTTTATGATGAAGAGATAGCGATTGTTTGCTTTCTTTGCATCGCTGGAAGGAGAATTCTTTTGCTTACTTTTCTTTTAAGAAAAGTAAGAGGAGTTTGGGAAAATTCTTTTGCTTGCTTTTCTTTTAGGAAAAGCAAGAGAAATTAGGAGTTATTCATGGTTCGAACCCGCTTTGCCCCGTCTCCGACGGGTTATATGCACCTCGGCAACCTGCGCAGCGCGCTGTATACGTATCTCTATGCGAAAAAGCACAAGGGAAAATTCATCCTCCGCATCGAAGATACCGATCAGTCGCGTTACGTCGAGGGCGCGGTGAACGTAATTTACAACACGCTCAGAGACATCGGCATGCTTTGGGACGAAGGTCCGGACGTCGGCGGCGATTACGGCCCGTATGTCCAGAGCGAGCGCAAGGGCATGTATCTGCCGTATGCCGAGCAGCTCGTTAAGTCTGGCAAGGCGTATTACTGCTTCTGCACCAACGAGGAGCTGGACGCGCGGCGCGAAAAAGCCGCGGCGGAAGGCGGGGTCTGGAAATACGACAAGCATTGCCTGCATCTTTCGCCGGAAGAAGTGCAGCGGCGGCTGGCCGCGGGAGAACCGTATGTAATTCGCCAGAACGTTCCGCTTTCGGGCGAAGTATCGTTCGACGATCTCATCTACGGCCACATCAGCGTGGACTGCTCGGAGCTCGACGACATGGTTCTCATCAAAGCGGACTGCATGCCGACGTATAACTTCGCCAACGTAATCGACGACCACGCTATGGCCATTACGCACGTGATGCGCGGTAACGAATATCTCGCCAGCACGCCGAAATACAATCTGCTCTACGAGGCGTTCGGCTGGGAGAAGCCCGTGTATATCCACATGACGCCCATTATGCGCGACGCGACGCATAAGCTGAGCAAGCGCGATGGCGACGCGTATTACGAAGACTATCTGAAAAAAGGATACCTGCGCGAGGCGATCGTCAACTACGTTGCGCTGCTGGGTTGGAATCCCGGCGACGAGCGGGAGTTTTTTACGCTGGACGAGCTGAAAGAGGCGTTCGACGTGACGGGCATGTCCAAATCCCCCGCGATCTTCGACGTGAACAAGCTCACCTGGATGAATGCGGAGTATGTGCGCCGCCTGACTCCGGAAGCGTTCACGGAGCATGCGCTGCCGTACTATGAGCAGGCGGGCGTAGCAAAAATGGACAAGGATGTGCTTTGCCGCATTCTGCAGCCGCGCGTGGAAGTTTTCACGCAGATTCCGGACATGGTGGGCTTTTTGACCGTACTGCCGGAGTATGATACGGAACTTTTTACGAATAAGAAAAGTAAGACCAATCCGGAGGTTGCCGCCGCGGTGCTGGATTTGGCGATTCCGGCACTGAGCGCGCTGCCGGAGTGGGAGCAGGAGAGTCTGCACGATACGCTCATCGGCCTTGCGCAGGAAAACGGCATGAAAAACGGCACCATGCTCTGGCCGGTGCGCATCGCCATGGCGGGTAAGGCCGTTACGCCCGGCGGAGCGATCGAGATCGCACTGCTAATCGGGCGGGAAGAGTCGCTCCGGCGGCTGAAACTCGGCAGGGAGAAGCTGTGATCTGAGATTTCTTTCTTTCCTTTCTTTCTTTTGAAAAAGAAAGAAACAAAGAAAACTCTTTCTTGCAAAACACGGCAGTTTGTTTTACGAGAGCCGTTATTAAAACACGCAACTATTTAATGCAAGTTCTTTTGGTTCCTTTTCTTTCAAGAAAAGGAACAGAGAAAAAAAACGTATGTTTCTTTTACTTCTTTTCTTTAATGTAAGAAAAGGAGAAGGAGGTTCTTTTATGAAATTAGGTGTAATCGGCCTGCCGAACGTCGGCAAGAGCACACTTTTCAACGCCATTACGCAGGCGGGCGCGCAGGCGGCGAACTATCCGTTCTGCACGATCGAACCGAACGTCGGCGTCGTGGCGGTGCCGGACGAACGGCTGGATGTGCTGGCGGAGATGTACAATCCGGAAAAATACACGCCTACGACGATCGAGTTTGTCGATATTGCAGGTTTGGTGCGCGGCGCGAGCCGCGGCGAGGGCCTCGGCAACAAGTTTCTTTCGCATATCCGCGAAGTAGATGCGGTGGTGCACGTCGTGCGTTGTTTTGAGGACGAAAACGTCGTGCATGTCGACGGCAGCGTCGATCCGAAGCGGGACGTGGAAACCATCTCGATCGAACTGATCTTTGCGGACGTCGAAACCGTTGAAAAACGGCTGGAACGCGCGCGGAAGATGCAGAAAAGCGGCGATAAAAAATTGCTTGCGGAAATTGGGCTGCTCGAGCGGGTCAAGACGCATCTGGAGAGCGGGAAGCCTGCGCGGAGCATGGAGGTTTCCGACGACGAGGCCGAAACCATGCGCACCCTGTTTTTGCTCACGTCGAAGCCGGTCATCTATGTCGCCAATGTCGGCGAGGACGAGATCGGCGCGGAGCCGGGCGAACACGTTAAAACGCTCTATGAAATCGCCAAAGCGGAAAACGCCGAGGCGCTGACCGTCTGCTGCAAGCTGGAGGAGGAAATTTCCGCGCTCGACCCATCCGAAAAAGGCGCGTTTCTCACGGAGATGGGCATTCCGGAGTCGGGACTCGACCAGCTTGTGAAAGCCTGTTACCGGTTGCTCGGGCTCATCAGTTACCTGACCGCCGGGCCGAAGGAAGTGCGTGCGTGGACAATCCCGCGCGGCACCAAAGCGCCGCAGGCGGCGGGTAAAATCCACACGGATTTTGAAAAGGGGTTCATTCGTGCGGAGATCGTGCCGTTTGAAACGCTCGCGGAACTCGGTTCGCTTGCGGCCTGCAAGGAAAAAGGCCTTGTTCGCAGCGAGGGCAAGGATTATGTGATGCAGGATGGGGACGTGACGCTGTTTCGGTTTAATGTGTGAAGATGCGAAAATGCAATAGCAGCCGTATGGCTGCTTTGAGGCCGTCAAAAAACTGGTTTTTTGACGGGACAACCGTTCTTTGCCTCTCGTCCTTCGGACTCCCGAGCGGCAAAGAACACAGAGAAATCGCCCGTTCCGATTTTTCCGGCTGCGCCGGATAAACCGGGTTAAGGGCTGCGGCCCTTAACAATCCCAAGGACTTTTTTGACAAGCTGAGCAGCCGTATGGCTGCCTTTTTTATTGCTCGTTTAGGCGCTTATTCGCCCTTCATATCGATTACGCGTGTCTTCTTTTCAAGCACTTCGAGGCTCAGCCGTACAGATTCGCCGATGGCCGCGTCGATATCGTCGTCGGTCACGCCGAGCTGCCAGCTTCCAAGCGAACGGTCGATGAACAGCTCGCCGGTTTGCATGGCGGTGAACTTGCGCATCAAAAGCCCGCCTTCGGTCCCCGCCTTTCTGCGCGTGCGGTCGATCTTTTTTGCGCTGAGCGCAAACATCCAGTCCGGTATGGTGACGATCTTCTTTTTTGGTTCGCCCATGTAGCGGTACATGATTGCGAGCAGCTCTTTCCAGGTCAGGTTGAACCAGCCGATGGGGTACGCACTACCGCCGCGGTTTGTTTCGAGTGCGCCCGCAAACGCCTGGCCGACCTGCCGGACGGTGACCATAGCAGTTCCGCCGCGCGGATAAAACGCCGCGCCTTTCATGCCACGGAGCATTTCCACGAGGAACACCCAAACGGGTTTGCGCCCTTTTTGCGCGCCGAAGATGTACGGCAGTTCAAGCACGGACACGTCGAACGTATCGCTTGCAAAAGAGAGCGCCATGTTTTCCTGATCGACACGGCTTCGGATGTAAGGATGCCACTTTGTCAGTTCCAGTTCCGGACGCGTTTTGGCGAAGTGAGTAAAATACGACCCGGCGATTACGGCGTGCTTTACGCCGCTTTGCTTTGCAATGCGCAGCAGCCGTTCCAGCGGCGTGATGTTGTACTTTTTAAAGAAGTCGTATATGGGCGACGGGCCTTCAATGCGTTCGTCTACGCCCGCGGCGAAAATAAAACCTTCCATGCCGCGGAAGTGTGCCTCGAGTTCCCCGTCCGTCATGTCGTTTACGTTGCCGAGCGTCAGTTCCATTTCGGGCGGCAGCAGCGCGCCTTCCGGTAAAGGAGGCAGCGCAATGGAGCGCACTTTATGACTGCGCGCAATCAGCTCGCGCGCCGCCTGACTGCCGAGCAGCCCCGTTCCGCCGATCATCAGTATCTTCATGTCAGCACCTCCTAACAGATTTCTGTAATTATTATATCGTAACAATATGTCTTCGTCTGCGATTTAGTTAAAAAATGCGTCAAACCGGCCTGTTTGCGGCGGCGCCGGCACAAAAGCGCAGTAGGCGCTCAAGAACCAGAACGGCACGGGGCGCAGCGCTTCGTGCCGTTTTTCAGAATGGTTTTGCGCAACGTGTGGCAGGCGGGCGTGTAAAAATGGTACAATACGGTTACCGGTGCATTCCGGCAAAGGACGGTGGCGAAATGCGGAAAAAAGACTGGCTGATTATCGGCGGCGTGCTGCTGCTGGCGGCGCTGGCATTTGTTGTTTCGCGCTTCGTCATGGCCGCCCCGGCCGGTGCGACGGTGACGATCTATCTGCACGGCGAAGTGTATGCGAGTGTTTCGGCGGACGATTACCAAACCATCACCATCGATCAGGGAAACGGCATGGTCAATGTGATCGTAATCGACGAAACCGGCGTGCGGATGGAGCACTCCACCTGTAAAAACCAAATCTGCGTTAAGCACGGTACGATCGACCCATATGATATGGAGGGACTGGAGTTGGACAACTGGATTATCTGCATGCCGAACGGCATTGCGATAGAGGTCGCCGGCGGGGAGGAGAACGGGCGTTGAACACGGGAAAGATGGACGTGGGCACAATCGCCCGTCTTGGAATTCTCACGGCGGTGGCGCTTGTCCTTGGATATGTGGAATACCTGATTCCCGTAACGGCGATTCCCGGCGTAAAACTGGGGCTGGCCAATACGGTTTTACTCTATGCGCTGTTTTTGCTGGATGTGAAAAGCGCCGTTTTGCTGATGCTGCTCAAGGTGGGCTTAAGCGGTTTGCTCTTTGGCGGGTTTTCCGCCATGATTTACAGCTTTGCAGGCGGTGTGTTCAGCCTTGCCGTGATGATACTGGTCAAAAAGGCGCGCGGGGTGAGCGTAATCGGCGTGAGCGTATGCGGCGCGGCGGCGCATAATATCGCGCAGACGGCGGTTGCGTGCGCGGTCGTGGGCGTGCGCGCGGCGCTGGCATATCTGCCGCTTCTGCTGATTGCCGCGCTTGTTACGGGCGCGCTGAACGGTGTGATCGCAAAATACGCATTTCGTGGACTCGACCCCAAACACGGCGGAAACGGAGAAAAACGACGGGAACGTTTCCGTGGAGAGGACGAGGCAAAGCCCATTGAAAAACAAGGTTAGTCTTGCGGAATTACCGAAAACATGGAATAATGCCAACAGTAAACGCTGGTTTTTATATAAATTTTTTGTCGTTTTAATGCTGACGGCCTGCCTGCCTTTCTGCGGGTGCTCGCCAAAGCCGGCGCGTTACGAGCAGACGTTTTTCGACGTGTTCGACACCGTGACCACGGTGATCGTTTACAGCGCGGACGAAGACGCCGCGCAGCAGACAATCGACGAAGCGCACGAAATGCTGGTTCGGTATCACAAGCTGTTTGATATTTACAACACGTATGAAGGCTTGAACAATCTCTGCACCGTCAATCAAAACGCGGGGAACGCGCCGGTGCCGGTGGATGAAGATATTTTGGATCTTATTGCATTCGGCAAGGAGATGTACGAAACCACGGACGGTGCGCTGAATATTGCGATGGGTGGCGTGACCGCCCTCTGGACGGAATACCGCGAAGCGGGGCTGGACGATCCAGACCATGCCGCGCTGCCGCCGGCGGACGAACTGGAAAAAGCCGGGCGGCATATCGATATCGGCGACGTGGTGATCGACCGTGCCGCGGGGACGCTGTATCTGGCCGACGAAAACCTTCGTCTCGACGTGGGCGCGATCGCCAAAGGGTACGCCGTGCAGCGCGTTATGGAACGGCTCAAAAGCGAAGGCGCCGGTTCGCTGCTTATCAGCGCGGGCGGCAACGTCTGCGCCGTCGGAACAAAGGCGGACGGCTCGAACTGGAAAGTTGGCATACAGGACCCGTATTCGGGCGGATACCTGCTTGCGGTGCGCGTGGACAACCGAAGTCTTGTCACCAGCGGGACGTATGAGCGCTATTACACAGTGGACGGAAAGGATTATCATCATATCATCGACCCGAAGACGCTCTATCCATCCGTGTATTACGACTCGGTTTCAGTGCTCTGCGCGGATTCCGCTCTGGCGGACGCGCTGACCACGGGGCTGTTCTGTATGCCGCCGGAGGAGGGCGAAGCGCTCGTTGATTCGCTCGGCGGCGTGGAGGCGCTTTGGGTGCTTCCCGACGGGACGCAGACGGCAAGCGCGGGATTTGAGGCATACGTCGTTTCGAACGGGGAATGACGCGTGTTGGGTTAAAAAAGGTATTTACCGCAGGATATGGCATTACATAAGAAGCACATTTGGAAAGGGGCATATAACATGTACTGCACGAGAAAAGTAAACGAAGACATTACGTGGGTTGGCGGCGACGACCGGAGGCTCGTCCTGTTCGAGGGCGTGTATTCCATCCCCGACGGCGTTTCCTACAACTCCTATCTGATACTGGACGAAAAAACCATCCTTTTCGACACGGTGGACAAAGCCATCGGAAAGGTGTTCTTTGAAAACGTCGAGCACGTCCTTTCCGGGCGCAAGCTGGATTATGTCGTGGTGCAGCACATGGAGCCGGACCACTCGGCTACGCTGATGGACCTGCTTTGCCATTATCCGGAAGTCAAGGTCGTCTGCAATCAAAAGACCAAAGCCATGATCGAACAGTTTTTCGGCGAGGACATCGGCGAGCGGGCGCACCTTGTGAAGGAGGGCGACACGCTCTCCACCGGAAAACACGAATTCCAGTTTGTGTTCGCGCCCATGGTGCATTGGCCGGAAGTGATGTTCACGTTCGACAAAACCGACCGCGTGCTCTTTTCCGCGGACGCGTTCGGTACGTTCGGCGCGCTCAACGGCTCGCTGTTTGCCGACGAAATCGACTTCTACGGCGAATACATGCCCGATGCGCGGCGGTATTATGCGAACATCATCGGCAAATACGGCCCGCAGGTGCAGTCCGCACTCAAAAAGGTGTCCGCGCTGGACATCGCCATGATCTGTCCGCTGCACGGGCCCGTTCACCGCGAAAACTTTGATCAATATATCGAAAAATACCGTCTCTGGAGCAGTTACACGCCCGAAGAGACCGGCGTGATGATCGCCTATGCTTCCATCTACGGAAACACCGCCAACGCGGCGCAGATTCTTGCCTGCCGCCTCTTCGACGCGGGGATCAAGGTGCGTATGTTCGACGTTTCGGTCGATCCCGCATCCAAGATCGTTTCGGCGGCGTTTCGCATGAGCCATCTCGTATTCGCCGCGTCCACCTACAACGCGGGCGTGTTCGTCACGATGGAAGAGGTGCTGCGCGATCTCGTGCTGCATAATATCCAGAACCGCACGGTCGCTTTCATCGAAAACGGCACGTGGGCGCCCGCGAGCGGAAAGCTCATGCGCGACATGCTTGCCGGGCAGAAGAACATGACGTTCCTCGAAAACGCGATTACCATCCGTTCCGCGCTCAAAGAGAGCCAGAGCAAGGAGATGGACGCGCTGGTGAGCGCCATTTCGGCGACGGTCAGCCGGCCGGAGATTGTCGACGTGCCGAAGGGTGAAATCGAACCGGCCGCGCTGTTTACGCTCAGTTACGGTCTGTTTGTCCTAACGGCGCGTGAAGGCGAAAAGGACAACGGCAGCATCATCAACACCGTCACGCAGATATCGAGCGCGCCGAAGCGCGTTTCCATTTCCGTTAGCAAGGACAGCCTTACGCACGATATGGTCCTTCGCACCGGCGTATTCAACATCTCTGTTCTGACCGAAACGTCCAAGTTCGACCTTTACGAGCGTTTCGGCCTGCAGAGCGGCAGGGACGCCGAGAAATTTGAGGACTTCCTGCCCTGTGAGCGCAGCGCAAACGGGTTGATGTACGTCACCGAAAACGTAAACGCGCTGATGAGCTGCAAGGTGATTTCCGCCGTGGACTATGGTTCGCACACGCTGTTCGTGGCCGACCTGACGGAGGCGAAGAAACTTTCGGGCGAACCCTCGGTTACATACGATTATTACCGCAGGAACATCAAGCCGAAGCCCGGTGAAAAGGCAAAAAAGAAAAAGGGCTGGCTCTGCACCGTCTGCGGGTACATCTACGAAGGCGAAGTGCTTCCCCCGGACTTCATCTGCCCGATCTGCAAGCACGGCGTAGAAGTCTTCGTCCCGCTCGATCAGGCGTAACGTATGCCGCCCAAAGCGCAGCTTCTCGCTGCGCTTTTTTCCTGCCTGCGGGAAGAAGAAAGACTTTTTTAAGATTCGATGCAGGGAAACGCCGGTTTGATTCGTATTACTGCTGAAAGGAGGCGGCGATGGAGCAGACACAATGGCTTGACGAACGGGAGATCGGCCGGCTGGTCGGCGCGTATGCCGACATGCTGCTGCGGATCGCGCTGAACCGGACGCAGAACCTTGCCGAGGCGGAGGATATCGTGCAGTCCGTTTTCGAGCGGCTTGTAACGGTGAAACCGCGTTTTGAGAACCGCGAACACGAAAAAGCGTGGCTGATCCGCACGGCGGTCAATCTCTGCAAGGATTATCAAAAGTCCGCCGCGCGCCGCAGGAACATGCCGCTGGACGAGGAGGCGGTTTCCGCGTTCCCCGCAGAGACGATCGAGGTGCTCGACGCGGTGCGCAGACTTCCGGAGAACGACCGGTACGCGGTCTATCTTTTCTATTACGAGCGCGTCCCCGTGCGGGAGATTGCGGCGATTCTCGGCGAACGCGAAGGGACGGTCAGTTCGCGGCTGTCCCGCGCGCGCAAAAAGCTCAAAACGCTGCTGAAAGGAGACGGCTATGCAACGGTATCTAATCGGGTTTGACGGCGTTCACGCGTCCAGTGCGTTTAAGTCCCGGCTGGCGGAACAAACGGCGGCATACAGCCGGATGCCGCGGCGGGAGGAACAAGCATACCGGCCTGCGGGGATGACACGCAAACGCAGAGCGCTGCTGATTCTAATTGCTGCGGTGCTCCTGCTGCTTTCGGCCTGCGCGGCATATGCCGTTTACTGGAGCAGCACCCAGCGGGCGAAAGAATATTCACAGAGCGAACAGGCGGTGGACGACCGTCTGGCTTATGCGGAGCAAAGCGCGGATGCGATTATCGCGGGCACCATGTACTATTCTGCCATTGACGGAACGGGGGAAGCGGACGGTATTTCGTTTGCACTGAAAGGCGTTTCCTATTGGGCGAACGACGATCCGCCGGAACTGAACGTTGCGTTCAATGCCACCGACGCAAAAACGGGCGACGACAGCCGCCTGACCGATTTTGAATATGTACTTTCCGTTGGCGGAGAAGACTACCCCGCCTATGGGAAGGCCGACGGGACGGCGCGCGAACTGCCCGCGGTTGCGCGCGCGGACAGCGAGGCGCTCGGCGCACAATACGAAATCTGGTTCCGCATAAGCGACCAAACGATTTCTGCGGGCATGCTGATGACGCTGACCTGCACGCTGTATGCGTATGACGAAAACGGGCTGCGCGGCGATGTTCTCGGCAGTTTTTCGCTCGACTTTGTCTATGACACAGCGACGGAGCAGATCGAAGCGGACCGCGCGCGCCTGATCACCGAAATACTGGACCAACTGGACGCCGAAGCGGCGGAAAACAATGCCGCGCTGGAACAGCTGCCGGATGAAATGACCGAGCTCAACATTACGCAGGACGAGTATACCTTTAACGATGCGCAGACGACCGAAGACGGCTTTATACTCGGTCAAACCAGAGTGACGTATGGGGCCGACGCGGCAGAATTCTATATGGACGGCTACCACTGTTACGGAGAGGCGATCAGTCATATTTTTACGCCGGATATGGCGCGGCTCCGGCAGGACGCCGCATGGGAACCCGAATATTTCGGGACGATCGAATCCGTTACGCGCTACCCGTGGTATGCGCCGATGGACGAGTTGCCGGAGACGGTCTTGATCGCCGTGCTGCGCGACGCGGGTACCAGTACGCGGCAAAAGGCCGATATCAACGGGTATAAAGAAGGATCGGTTACGTATACCTGGGACGCCGTGGAACTGTTGCTGCGGGTCAATCCGCGTACGGGCGAAATCACGCTGCCGAAAGACGACGCGGAACGCGAGGCCTGGCGCGAAGAGACGCTGCGGCTGGCGGAAGACGGCCGTAACGAGAGGTCGTATTGCCCGCTGGAAGGCAGTCAAACGGTGGGGGGCGTTTCGCTCACGCTGGAACGGCTTGGGTTTGACCCTGCGCAGAGGTACTTGTATATACGTTATACGATCGACGGGCTGTACTGTCCGCCGGAGTCACACTCCTCAGCCCAGCATATATATCTGGATGGTACAGAGCTGGAAGGCTGGTATGAAGGCAGCCAATATTCGGCTTCTGCGGCAAAGCTGTGGGTGGAAAGCTACGGAACGTTCGATAAAATAACGGGGTGGGACAGCAGTACGAACGGAAACACTATGCCGATTGTGCCGCAGTACTTGCCCGATACATTCGAAATTCGGCTTGTGTGGGACGTCTACGACCGGGACAAGGAATATAACCAGGTGTTCATCGGCACGTTTGACATCACGACGACGGTTCATAAGGCGGATATCGTTCCCGGTGAGCTATTTGACTACTAAGGCGTAAATTATACCGGCGCGGGCAAAAGCCCGCGCCGGAGACCAACGAAAAACCCGGGTTTTTTGACGGTCTCACGTCTCCGCATTTCTGCGGAGGCGTAAACATCGTCTCTAATGCTGCTTGTGCTATTGCCAGGGATACTTTACGTGCCGATAAAACTCCGGATGCCGTTTTATGACGAATAGCTTTATAAACAATACCCCCGCACCGACATAAATGAAAAAGAACGCGAAGGCTGAAACCGCAACGATGTGCCACACATAGTCTGAATGCGGCATGGCGAAAAACACGCTCGTTTCGGCGCCGTCGTCCCGGAGAATCTCGTAATAGAAGGAAGTGCCTTCATAGCGATAAGTAACGCCGTTTTGCACGTCGGTCCTCCAGTTTTCTTCGCGGTTGCCGAACAGGGCGTTGTCCGGATCGGAGTAACGTTCGATAACCTGCTGGCTGCCGGATGCAATATCGCTTTGGTTCAGGTCGACCAACCGCACGTCCACGGGACCCGCTATTGTAAGGATAGCTTCTTCGGACACGGAAAGCGCAAAATCGGATCTGTCTGACGGCGTGAGGAACCGAAACTGGCCGTCTTCCACGGCAACCAGACCACTGCCGAAGCTTAGATAAAGGCGCTGTTCGTTATCCACCGCAAAGGCGTATGGCCGTCCATGCGCGCCGCCGGATAGAAACACGGAGGCGAAAATGAAAAAACATACGATTGGAACAAGAAGATATAAGCCGTATAAAACGATGTATTTGAACGGTACTTTATTGAGATTCGTTATTATCATTTGCCGGGTTCCCCCAAGTGGTCGATTTTACATAAAGAAAACAGCAAATTATCGAAAAACACAAGTATAATCGCTGTCCTCATGCTATCGCAGAAACAGGCCAGGACAAATAGGGCGCCTGCCTGCCCTGCGGAATACGCGGCGAGAGAAAGCGCGTTTTTGAAACGAGAGGGTTTTTGCTTATTTACCAATTCCGATACTCCCGCGGGGAAATTGCGCATCTCGGCCAAACCGCCTCATCCCACCGCGTTGTCCGCCATACTGCCGCAGCTGCGCCAGAATTCGTCCGCGCGTTTCGTCCAGGCCGCATAACCCGCTTCGGTTTCCGGGTATTCGGCATAGAGCGCCTCGGCGCGGCCGCCGTTTTTCATGCCGGAAAGCAGCGAACGGATCGTGGAAACGCGGAGCCTGCCGGAGAGCACGCCGCCGAGCATTTTAAACGCCATGTTCAGCATTTCCCCGGTGGAAAAAGCGAGCGGCTCGCCGCTGCCGAGGCTGGCGAACGTTTTGTCGCTGAAGATTACGTCCTTTTCAAAGAAGAAGTCGTTTTCCTCCGCGCTGGTGGACATTGCGCCGATCAGCGTTGCAAGCTGTCCTGCAAACGCCTTGCCCTGCGCGTCGACATATCGCTTGTTGATCGGCCAGAGACGTGCGCGGGTGAGGGATTCGCCTTCATCGAGCAGGCGGCTGACCACGTCCGCCGCGATTTCGAGCTGAACCATGCTTGCGGTCACGCCTTCGCCCGCGGACGGTTTGGTCAGGCAGGCTGCGTCGCCGGAAGCAAGGAACCCGTCCGCGACGAAGCTGTACGGCGGGCGGCGGTAAGGGGTCGTGCCGCGTTCAATACGCTTGAGGGTATAGCGCGGCAATTCGACCGCTTTTTCAAACGCGGCGAAGACCTTTTCGCCCTCGTCGTAGGAAAAGTTCGCGCCGACGCCGAGTATCGCGCAGTCCGGGCTGCCCTCCGGTGCTTCCCAGGTTTTGTAGTAGGTCCAGCCGCGCGTGCCGCTTACATAATCGTTCGGGTCGTGATAGGTAACATAGCGCAATGTCACGTAAAACTTGTCCGTGTCCGCGATGGCGAAGTTTTCCACGCCGTAGCCGTCCGGCAGCTGCCGCCGGGCCACGGATGGGATGCCCGAGCAATCGGCAACGAGCTTTGCGCGTACTTCATGCGAAACGCCGTCTTTTTCGTAAGTTGCGCCTGCGACGCGGCCGTTTTCCCAGAGAAAACCGGTGAACGCCGCGCCGAGCAGGAACGTTGCGCCCGCTTCCTCCGCCCAGCGGTTCAGGCGGGCGATGTAGCGCGGCATGTGCATGCCGACGGTCGTGCCGGTGGTTTTCTTAGGGTAGCGCCCGTAGGCGGAAAAGGTGCGCCCGCCGGTGAATTCAAACGCGAAATCATCGTTTTCCTCCGGTAAAGGGAGGCCGAATCGTTCAAAGTCGGGCTTGCCGACATGGAAGATGTCCAGCCGGTGTCCGAGGGAATCTTTGCCGAGCTTGTCGAGCACAAGTACGCTGTGTCCCGCTTCGGCGATCCTGCGCGCAAAAAAGCTGCCGGCGGTTGCCGCGCCGACGATCAAAACATCATATTGCTCCATTTTAACCCTCCGAACGATGTCGTTTCTGATAAGTCCGATATGCTGTTGTCATAAGTTAATAAAAGTATAACACAAGAAAAACGGACGGGACACACCCCCGCCCGAAACAAGCCTGTTTTTTGCTGCCGGAAAATGCTTTTTTACTCTGTCATAAAAGCGAAGTGTCCTCACGGGCAGAGCCGCTGAAAGAAACGTTTAGTCGCTGGTTTCGAGCGAACGGATCAGCGTCTGCGCCACGAGCCTGCGCGTCTGCCGCGCGTCCATGGCGAGCTTTTCAATATAGCGGTGCGCGGTTGCTTCGTCCATGCCGCGCCGCTCGATGAGCATCCATTTGGCGCGGTTGACGAGGCGCACTTCCTCCATCTTCTCCTCCAGCGTGGCGGTCTTGCGCTCCATTGCGGCGAGTTTGCTGCGCGTGGCGGCCATGAGCGCCGCCGCCTGGCGGATGTTCTGCGCCGAACAGGGTTTGGAAAGCGTGATCACGCCCGCGTCTTCCAGTTGGCCGCTCACCTGCTCGTAGGCTTCGCTGGAGACGACGAGCGCCACGCAGCACATCCGGCTTGACGCGAGGTCGAGCGCGAGCTGCGCGCCGAATTCGTCCGGCAGCGGCGTGTTGATAAATACGAGTGAAAACGGCGTGTCGAGCATCAGCCTGCGCGTTTCGGCGGCGGAGCCGCGCATGACGATCGGCGAATAGCGGGACGGCGAAAGAACGCCCGCAATGCCGGCGCGCGCCCGCTCGGTTGCCGAAACGATCAATACGCTATTCTGTTTTTCACAGCCCGACGCCAAATAGTTCGCCTCCCGTTAAAATTTCAATTGCCGCAGGAAGCGTAAGCGTTCAGGATCCCTTCCGGCAGTACCGCGCGGATAAATTCGCTCTCCGACGCGGCGGCAAACGCAGCCTCGTGCGTTGCGGGGAGTTGTTTTAGTCCCATTGTGACCGAAGCGTCCGCCGTGAAAAGGTTGACGTTGGTCGGCGGCGGCGGAACGAGCCCGCGCTTTACGCCGTCCAGGCCGGCGCGCAGAATCAGCGCGAACGCAAGGTAGGGATTGCACGCGGGGTCGGGGGAACGCAACTCGATGCGCTCGAATTCCCCTTTTGCCGCGGGGATGCGGATGAGCTGTGAACGGTTTTCCGGCGACCAGGTGATGTACCGCGGCGCTTTGTGCTCGCCGAGACGCGCATAAGACGCCTCCGTGGGATTGAGAAACGCCGTGATTTCCGCGATATGTTCCATCAGCCCCGCCATAAACGCGTCGCGTGCGTCCTGCGTATGCGGCGCGGCGAGCGAAAGGTTGATATGCAGGCCGTTGCCGCTTTCCCCCGGCAGCGGTTTGGGTGAAAAGTCGGCGAACAGTCCGTTTCGCATGGCGACGGTGCGTACGACGGCCGCAAATGTGACCGCATTGTCCGCCGCGCTCAATGCGTCGCCATAGCGGAAATCGATTTCGTTCTGACCGGGCCCGTTTTCGTGATGCGAACTCTCGGGATGGACGCCCATTTCGCTGAGCGTGAGGCAAATTTCACGGCGGACGTTTTCGCCATGGTCAAGCGGCGCGATGTCCATATAACGCGCGTTGTCGCAGGGTACGTCCGTCGGATTGCCTGCCTCGTCGAGGCGGAAGAGATAAAATTCAAATTCGGCGCCGAAATTGACGACAAGGCCCTCTCCGGCGGCTTTGGCGATCGTGTTTTTCAGGAAGCTGCGCGCATCCAGCGGAAACGGCGTACCGTCCGAGCGCAGAATATCTGCAAAAAGCCGCACGACGCGGCCGTGACTGGGCCGCCAGGGCAGGGCGGTGAGCGTCTGCGGATCGGGATGCAGCAGAAGGTCGCTGTGCGCTTCGTCCCCGAACCCGCGGATGGCCGAAGCGTCGATGGATATGCCGCTGGAGAATGCACGCGGCAGTTCTTCCGGCATAATCGAGATGTTTTTTTGCGTGCCGAAAACGTCGCAGAAGGCGAGACGAATAAACTTCACGTCCTCCGCGGCGGCATAATCGATGATGTCCTGTGCGGTATACATCCTGTTTCTGCATCCTCTCTTAGTTTAATCTGCTGGAATACCGGCTGCGTCAGTTAGTCACATAAAGCTGACGGTATGGATCGTTGGAATTCGGTGTAAGCAGCCAGAACGGCTTGCCGTCGTTTGGGATTTTCCTGTGGAAAAGCGCGGTGTAGCGTTTCAGGTACGGTTCGATTTTGGCCAGGTCTTCCGCGTTTGCTTCGCATACGCGCACCTGCCGCGGGAATTTTTCGCGCTTGATTTCACCGCGCACGTAAATCGACCCGCCATGCATGCCCGTTCCGCAGAAATAGCCGAGCACTTCGCCCGCCTGATCGAGGCCGAGCACTATGATGGTGCCGCCGGCCTGATATTCGCCGAGGAAGCTCCCGCACCGGCCGCCTACGACTAAAACCGGCGCGGTGTCGCCGTATGCCTTCATGTGCACCCCCGCGCGGTAACCCGCGCTGTCGCGCACGTAGATGCAGCCGCCGCGCATGCTGTAGCCGACCGTGTCGCCGACCGAGCCGTGGACGATGATTTCGCCCTTGTTCATGGTGTCGCCCGCAGCGTCCTGCGCGTTGCCGTAAACGACGATTCTGCCGCCGTTGAGGTATGCGCCGAGCGCGTTGCCCGCCGTTCCGCGGATAGTGAGCGTGCCGCTGTCCAGCGCGTCGCCGAGGTAACGCTGGCCGAGCGCGCCGACGATTTCCACGTCCGAAGCGGCCTGGCGGATGCAGGCGTTGAGCGCCTGATAGTCCGTACCGCGCGCGTCGATGCGACGTACTTGCCGGGGTTGGTTTTGTTCCATATCGTTCACCTTTTCAATCTTTGTCCATGTGGAAACCGGAGACGCCGTATAAAGGAACAGCGCGTTTAAAAACTACTTACTACTCTCCTGCGTGCCTGACGCCGAGCACACGCAGTTCCGCTTCGTTGAGGCCGACGCCACGGAGCATGGCGCGGTTGCCGCAGAGCGCCTCGATGGAGTTGATGCCCATGCCGCCGAGGAATTCCTTGATTTCGCGGTTCCAGGCGGTCACGAGGTTGACGAGACGCTTCGCGCCTTCTTCCGGGTCGAGGCGGCCGACGAGGTCCGGCCGCTGGGTTGCGATGCCCCAGTTACAGATGCCCTTGTGGCAGGAACGGCAGAGGTGGCAGCCGAGCGCGATCAGCGCCGCGGTGCCGATATAGACCGTGTCTGCGCCGAGCGCGATTGCTTTGACCGCGTCCGCGCTGGAGCGGATGCTGCCGCCGACGACGAGGGATACGTTGTTGCGGATGCCCTCCTCGCGCAGGCGCGCGTCCACCGAGGCGAGTGCAAGCTCGATGGGGATGCCGACGTTGTCGCGGATGCGTGTCGGCGCCGCGCCGGTGCCGCCGCGGAAGCCGTCGATGGCGATGATGTCCGCGCCGCTGCGCGCGATGCCGCTTGCGATTGCGGCGATGTTATGCACGGCCGCGACCTTGACGATAATCGGTTTTTGATAGCCGCTCGCTTCCTTTAAAGAATACACGAGTTGCTGCAGGTCTTCAATGGAATAAATATCGTGGTGCGGCGCGGGGGAGATCGCGTCCGATCCTTCCGGGATCATGCGCGTTTTGGACACGTCGCCGACGATTTTCGCGCCGGGCAGATGGCCGCCGATGCCGGGTTTTGCGCCCTGGCCCATCTTGATTTCGATGGCAGCGCCGGCGTTGAGATATTCCTTATGCACGCCGAAACGGCCGGAAGCGACCTGTACGATCGTGTTGCCGACGAAAGGGTAGAGCGACTCATGCAGCCCGCCCTCGCCTGTGTTGTAGCAGGTGCCGAGTTCCGTTGCCGCGCGCGCGAGCGCCTCGTGTACGTTGCGGCTGACCGAGCCGTAGCTCATTGCCGAAAACAGGATCGGCAGATCAAGTTTGATCTGCGGCGGCAGGTCGGGTACGAGCGCGCCGTCCTCCGTGCGTGCAATAGACGTAGGCTTTTTGCCGAGGAAAACGCGCGTTTCCATCGGTTCGCGCAGCGGGTCGATGGAGGGGTTGGTCACCTGAGAGGCGTTGACGAGCAGACGGTCCCAGTAAACGGGGTAGTCCCGGGAGTTTCCCATGGAGGAGAGCAACACGCCGCCGCTGTCCGCCTGACGGTAAATTTCCTTGATGGTATCGCAGCTCCAGTTGCGGTTTTCGCGGCAGGAGTTGGGATTTTTCACGATTTTGAGCGCATGCGCCGGACAGTAGGCCACACAGCGCTGACAGTCCACGCATTTGGTTTCGTCCGCGATCATGCGGCCCGTCCGCGCGTCGAAACGATGCACGCCGTTTGCACACTGGCGTTCGCAGATGCGGCAGTTGGTGCAGCGCCTTTCGTCGCGGATTAATTCAAATTCAGGGTAAATTTCCATTACAGGCACTGCTCGGCACCTCCGTTCAGGGTAACGATTACGGGTTCGCCGCCGCGCGGTGCGTAGAGACGGTCGAGCACGGGCTCCATATAGCGTATAGCGCATTCCTCGCTGGCGACATATACCATTTCGCCGCGTTCGCCGACCACCAAGGAGCGAAGTTTGAGCCGGTCGTTGAGCGCGAGCATGCCGCCCCCAAACCCGAGCAGGATGGAAAACGGTCCCGTGACGAGCAGGCTGCCGAAGACGTTGCGCAGATAGGTCAGGCGTTTTTGCTCGGCTTCGTCCTTCATTGCGATGGTGCTCCAGAACGGTGCGGCGATCACGCTTGCAAACTCGTTCAGCGTCAGACGCACCTTTCTGAGCAGATAATCGGCGATATAGGTCAGAACCTCGGTGTCCGTCTGCAGCGTGCAACGGTAGCCGAACATTTCGATGAAACGGCGGTTTGCGTCGTAGCTGGAGATCTCGCCGTTGTGGACGATCGAGTAGTCGAGCAGCGCAAACGGGTGCGCACCGCCCCACCAGCCCGGCGTGTTGGTCGGGTAACGTCCGTGCGCGGTCCAGCAGTAGCCTTCGTATTCGTCAAGCCGGTAGAAGTTGCCGATGTCTTCCGGGTAGCCTACGCCTTTGAACACGCCCATGTTCTTGCCGCTGGAGAAGACGAAACACCCGGTAAACGTGGAGTTGATGCGGATTACCGCGCGCGCGACGTACTCCTTCTCGTCGAGCTGGCTGTCGCGCAGGCGGTTGGGGTGCGGCGCGACGAAATAGCGCCAGATGAGCGGCTCGTCCGTGATTTTTTTCGTTTTCCGGATCGGAATTTTCGAAAGGTTGACCACCTCGAACACGTGGTCGAGATACTTTTCACAGGCGGACCGGGCGTCCGTGTCGTTATAAAAAATATGAAGCGCGTAAAACTCCCTGTTCTGCGGGTAGATGCCGTATCCGGCAAACCCGCCGCCAAGGCCGTTGGAGCGCTCGTGCATGCTTGTCATCGCCCGCGACACCAGATTCCCGGGGATGAGCGAGCCATCCTTTGCGAAAACCCCGGCGATCGCACAGCCGGACGGAATGCGGATTTCTCCCTCCCGCAACGCCATTTCTTTTGTTTCCCCTTCCGCGTTATACAACGGCTTTGCCATGCGTGCAGCGGGGTGCGTTTCGCTGCCGCGGCGGCTCCAAAAAATTATACAACGGGCCAATCGGCCGCGCTTGCGCAAAAAGCGCTCACACAGTGGGCGATTGGCCCGCAGGATGAACGCCGTTGTTATTGCGCAGTATACATAATTCACAATATGAATGTCAAGTAAAAATGAATGATATATACTTAAAAACTGCAAAAATCAACAATCTAAATATTTTTGGTGTTACAAAAAAGAAATACGTGCAGGAAAGTGAAGTGATATGAAAGAAATCCTGCATAATTTTGGGATTGACAAGTTTTCCGCCCCGCTGTATAATACCCGCATATTATTTCAAAACGGCAAAGGCGCCGCGGAAGTGACCGTGGTGTCGTTGCCTCTTTTTTTAAGAGGCATAGAGAGGAAACAGGAGGGAGCATTTAAAATGGGTAAGGTAACGGAAGCTTTTGGCTGCAAGGTGTTTAACGATGCGGTGATGAAGGCGCGGCTGCCGAAAGATACATATGAGGCGATGCAAACCGCAATCCGCGCGGGGCGGCGGCTGGATCTTTCCGTGGCGAACGTCGTGGCCAATGCGATGAAGGACTGGGCGATCGAAAAGGGCGCAACGCACTTCACGCACTGGTTCCAGCCGCTGACCGGCATTACAGCGGAGAAGCACGACAGTTTCATTTCGCCCATCCCCGGCGACGGCATTATCATGGAATTTTCCGGCAAAGAGCTTGTCCGCGGGGAACCCGACGCGTCCAGCTTCCCTTCCGGCGGGCTCCGGGCGACGTTCGAGGCGCGCGGCTATACCGCGTGGGACCCGACCAGTCACGCGTTTATAAAGGAAAAAGTGCTCTGTATCCCGACGGCGTTCTGTTCCTACGGCGGTGAAGCGCTTGATAAAAAAACTCCGCTGCTGCGGTCCATGGAAGCCATCGACAAGCAGGCGATGCGTATCCTCAAGCTTTTCGGCAACACGGATGTGACTAAGGTCGTCACTACCGTCGGGACCGAACAGGAATATTTCCTGATCGACAAGGCGCTGTACGACCGCCGCCCGGATTTGATTTATACCGGCCGGACGCTCTGCGGAACGCGCGCGCCAAAGGGACAGGAGCTTGACGACCATTATTTCGGGTCAATTAAGCCGCGGGTGCAGGCCTTTATGGAAGACCTCAACAGCGAGCTTTGGGAACTCGGCGTGTTTGCCAAGACCGAGCACAACGAAGTTGCGCCCGCACAGCACGAACTCGCGCCGATTTTTACTACGACAAATATTGCGGCTGACCATAACCAGCTGACGATGGAGGTCATGCAGCGCGTCGCCAAAAAGCACGGGCTGGTCTGCCTGCTGCATGAGAAACCGTTTGCCGGCGTCAACGGCAGCGGTAAGCACAATAACTGGTCGATGTCGACGGACGCCGGCGTGAACCTGCTTGAACCGGGGGAAACGCCTTTCGAGAACGCGCAGTTCCTTCTCTTCCTCTGCGCGGTGATTCAGGCGGTGGACGATTATCAGGATCTGCTTCGCGTTTCGGTGGCGAGCGCAGGGAATGACCACCGCCTCGGGGCGAACGAGGCCCCTCCGGCGATTGTTTCCATCTTTGTCGGCGACGAGCTGTTTGAAATCCTGGAGGCGCTTGACACTGGCGCCGCCTATGGCGGGCGTGAAAAGAAGCAGATGAAGATCGGCGTGCATGTGATCCCGCATTTCCCGAAGGATACGACCGACCGCAACCGGACTTCGCCGTTTGCGTTTACGGGCAATAAATTTGAACTGCGCATGCTTGGTTCGAGCCAGTCGGTTTCGGATGCGAACATGGTGCTCAATACCGCGGTTGCGGAATCCCTGCGCAAATATGCCGACGCGCTGGAATCCGCCACGGACCTGCCGAGCGCGCTGCACGCGCTGATTGAGAGCGTGATTCACGAGCATAAGCGGATCATCTTCAACGGCAACGGTTATGACGAAGCCTGGGTGAAAGAGGCGCAGAAACGCGGCCTGCTCAACCTGAAAACCACGCCGGACTGCCTGCCGTATTTGATTTCGCCGAAGAATATCGAACTCTTCGGGTCGCACCGCGTGCTCAGCGAAAGCGAGCTGAAAGCACGTTATGAAATCATGATGGAGAATTATAAGAAGATCGTCTGCATCGAAGCCATGACGATGCTGGATATGACGCGGCGCGATATGCTGCCGGCGTCCTGCTCGTACCAGCGCAAACTCGCCGAAACCATCGCGGCAAAACGTGCGGCCGGCAGCATGGCGGACTGCACATATGAAGTTGAAACGATGGAAACGGCGGCGGCGCTGACTAAGGCCGCTTATGAAAGCGTTAAGGCGCTGGAAGACGTGCTGACCGAAGTCAAAGCCGAGGCCGAGGAAGATACGAAAAAAGCGGCGCAACTCTGCAAAGACGGACTGCTGCCGAAGATGAACGAACTGCGTGCCAGCGCCGACGCGCTGGAAACCCTGATCGCTACGAGCGACTGGCCGTACCCGACGTACGGCGAACTGCTCTTCGGCGTGAGATAGAAACCGCGGGAGGCGACGACAAATGTGTTCAATTATGGGATATCTGGGCAAGCGGATCTCGCTGGACCTGCTGGTCGACGGATTTTATAAAACGATATCGCGGGGGCCCGACCTTTCGCGGATGCTGAGCGTCGGAGACGGATACCTGATGTTTCACCGTCTTACGATTATGGGGCTGGAAAAGAGCGGCATGCAGCCGTTCGAGCTCAATGGGGACGCGGTTGTGTGCAACGGCGAACTCTACGGCTTCCGGAAGATGCGCGACGCGCTGTTTTCCGGGTTCGATTTCAAGAGCGGCTCGGACTGCGAACTGCTTTTACCCATGTTTCAGCGTTACGGAACGGACATGTTTGCCATGCTGGACGCGGAGTATGCGCTGATTATTTACGATCATAAAACCGACTCCCTCATTGCCGCCCGCGACCCCATCGGCATTCGTCCGCTGTTTTACGGATACGACGTGGACGGCAAAATCCTCTTTGCCAGCGAGGCGAAAAACCTCGTGGGCCTCGTGGAGACCGTTCGCCCGTTCCCGCCGGGACATTACTGGAAAGACGGCGAGTTTGTTCAGTATGCAAACCTTACGGACGTTGCGCGTTATTCCGACGACGATCTTGACGCGGTTTGCGACAATATCCGCGAAAAACTTTCGCTTGGCGTCGTCAAGCGCCTGGACGCGGACGTGCCGGTCGGTTTTCTGCTCAGCGGCGGGCTGGACAGCTCGCTGGTATGCGCAATCGCCAACAAATACCTGCCGGGACCCATCCGTACGTTCTCCATCGGTATGCGGGACGACGCGATCGACCTGAAATATGCACGGCAGGTTGCGGAATACCTTGGAGCCGAACATACCGACGTCATCATGACGGTGCAGGAGGTTGTCGGCGCGCTGCGTACGGTTGTACGCGTACTGGAAACCTATGACATCACGACGGTCCGCGCGAGCGTCGGGATGTATCTCGTGTGCAAATACATCCACGAAAACACGAATATCCGCGTGCTGCTCACCGGCGAGATTTCGGACGAGCTGTTCGGGTATAAGTACACGGATTTTGCACCTGACGAAGAAGCGTTCCAGAAGGAAGCCAAAAAGCGTATCGACGAAATCTATATGTACGACGTGCTCCGCGCGGACCGCTGCATTTCCGCCAATTCGCTGGAGGCGCGCGTGCCGTTCGGCGATCTGGATTTTGTGAAATACGTGATGCAGGTCGATCCGGCGCTTAAGATGAATCGCTTCGGGAAGGGAAAATACCTGCTCCGCCGCGCATTTGAAGGCGACTATCTGCCGCACGATATACTGTATCGTGAAAAGGCGGCGTTTTCCGACGCCGTTGGACACTCTATGGTGGACCAGATCAAAGCGTATGCCGAGAAGCTTTATTCGGACAGAGAGTTTGAAGAACGTAGTGCGAAATACACGTTCGCAAAGCCGTTCACCAAGGAATCGCTGCTCTACCGGGAACTCTTTGAGGCCGAATACCCGGGGCAGTCGCATATGGTAAAGGACTTCTGGATGCCGAACCGTGCCTGGGAGGGCTGCGACGTAAGCGATCCTTCCGCGCGGGTGCTCTCCAACTACGGCGCAAGCGCGGTTTAGCGCCGGCGATTTGACGCTCCCGTGCGCCGCGGGGATTCGCTCCCCCCGCGGCGTGTTTGGCCGGTCTTCTCCCGTATGGACATCGGGAAGGCCGGCCGTCTTTTGTTTCTCGCGCTTGACGAAAACTTGACGCGGGCTTTACAATCGTTTTATATACATGTCAATTGAAAGGTATTTTATCGTCCGTTGAAAGCGGAAACACAAAACGGGCTAATGATTGTATTCCCGGAAGGAACTGAGGGAGGAGTTGGTTGTTCATGACGCTGAACCTAGCAAACGGGTTGGAAATGCTCATCATGTTCGGGCGTGTGCTGCTTGCCGCCGCGCTTGGCGGGGTGATCGGTTATGAGAGGGAGCATGTACAGCGCAACGCGGGCATGCGTACGCATATCCTGGTTGCCGTCGGGGCGGCGTTGGTGATGTGCTGCGGCGAATACCTGATGAATAAATTCGGGTCAACGAACATTGACCCCGCGCGTATGGGCGCCCAGGTTATCAGCGGCATCGGCTTTTTAGGCGCGGGCACCATCATCAAGGAGGGCATATCCGTGCGCGGGCTGACCACGGCTGCCAGTCTCTGGTGTGTTTCGTGTATCGGACTTGCGGCGGGCTGCGGCAGCTACCTGCTGGCAATCGCCGTGAGCGCCGTGGTTATCATTGTGCTGCGCGTGTTGCGCAATATCGCACATAAACAGCGCAAAAAGAGCAACCGGATCATCATGCAGATTGTGCTTTCCATGGAAGGCGACAGCCTGGTATCGCTGCAGGGCGATCTGCAGCGGATGGGCTGCGTCATCGAGGAGTTCAGCTTCGCAATCGACGCAAACCATCTTAAGCGGCATGTCTATCTGCACCTGCTGCTGCCAAACCGGAACGACCTCACGCCGCTGATGGAGTGCCTTTCCAGGATAGAAGGCGTGGTTTCGGTGGAATCCGTTTACGAGTAATAGCGGTCTGTGCTCCGGAATGTGGCCCCGCCCTCAAATAAAAAAGGCGGGGGTATCTTGCCGGATTGCGAGGCTTAACGGGGACGGCAGCGTTGTTTAGGCGGGCGACAAAAACACAGTGAAAAAGCCGTCTTTGCCCCGCCGTATTTTCAGACAAGGCCGATCAATACAGCCGCGCGGATTCCGCGCGGCTGCAGCCTGCCAAAATAGTCTTTGAAATTGTTAAGAAACGCAACCCTAGCTCCGCATATTCCGGCTGCGACGGTTGATGCGGCGCAGCGGATCGCCCGTCCCGGACTGTTGCTTTGTGCGTTTTGCCGCTTGAAGTCCATAAGCACGAGAGCCAAAGAGCGGTTATCTCTCAAAAAAGCCCCGCGAAGGGTTCGGAGGCCGGACTCCTGCGGCTGAAATGGCAAACTTTGACGAAGCGGGGGCGGTCGCGTTCAGCCGGGTTTTCCCGCCTGCATTACTACCCCCAAATAGAAGAAAAAACAGTAAAACTATTGCTTCGTCAGGAAAACAGTTTCCAGACGACTTCATTGCGTGCGGCTGGCACGCATCGTTTTGATGGGATGCAGGTCGATTTCCGGCTCAGCCTTCGAGCATCTTTAAGATGAACGCTTTGTTGCGTGCGCCGACGGCCTTGTCCGCAATTTCTCCTTTGCGGAAAACCATGAGCGTCGGGATGCTCATTACGCCGTATTGCGACGCGAGAGCGGGCTGTTCGTCGATGTTTACCTTGCAGACCTTGACCGATGGCGTTTCCTCGGCAATTTCGTCCACGATGGGCGAAACCATGCGGCACGGGCCGCACCAGGGCGCCCAGAAATCGACCAGAACGGGAAGCTCCGCCTCTAAAACCTCATTGCGAAAATTGCTGTTTGTCAGATTAACGATTGCCATGCGCAGGACTCCTTTTCTGATATGATTTGCTGCCGAGCGACCGCTTTATAATAACAGTATACCGCATTTCAGGCGCTTTGTGGACGAAAATAATGTAAAATGGGTCTGTATTTACGTGCCGGCCGCGTTTGCGGGGACAATAGCCGCAAATAATCGAAACTGCCGGCAAAACGAAGCAAAACGCCGAACGCGGGGAGGAGATTGATATGCGTGTGCTGACGCTTTCCGTCGATGAAACACAGGCGGGAAGAACGGTGAAGAGCCTGTTGAAAAACGAACTTGCCGCTTCGTCCGCGCATATTTCGCGGCTCAAACGCCGGGCGTGTGGGATCCTGCTAAACGGGAAAAAGAGTTATGTAACCGCGCGCGTCTCCGCCGGGGACGTTCTGACCATGGAAATCGGGGATCGGCCGGACGGCCACATCGTACCGATGCCGTTCCCGCTCGACGTTTATTATGAAGACGAGGATTTACTGATGATCAATAAGCCCGCCGGGATCGCCGTGCACCAGTCCACGCGAGATCCGGACGAGTGTACGCTCGAAAACGCGGTCTGTTACTATTTAGGAGGCAACATTTCGCCGCACCCGGTCAGCCGCCTCGACCGCGGTACGAGCGGGCTAATGACGTTCGCGAAAAGCGGGTACATCCACGAACGACTGCGGCGAACGATGCATACGGAGGCGTATTTCCGTGCGTATCGCGGCGTTGCCGTCGGGAGCGTGGAGCCGCCGGCGGGGAAGATCGAGCTGCCCGTCGGCATGGCGGCAGGCTCGTCTTACAAGCGGGCGGTTACGCGGGAAGGCGTTTATGCCTGCACGGAATATGAAACGCTTGCGTGCTCCGACGGGTTTACGCTGCTGAAACTGCTGCCGCTGACCGGACGCACGCACCAGCTCCGGCTGCATATGGCGGCGATCGGATATCCGCTGGCTGGCGACTGGCTCTACGGCGAGAAGAACGAAACCCTGATCGCGCGGCCAGCCCTGCACTCCGCCGAACTGGCGCTGACGCACCCGGTTACAAACGAGCGGATATGTTTGCGCGCGGAATTGCCGGAGGATATGCGCGCGCTGACAAAAGGAATGTAAGCATGCCGGAAAGGATATATGTAATGCAAACCGATGTAAAAACCAGAAACGGGCGGCGGATTGCCGTCGTTACGGCGGAAGGAAAGCTGCTTGAAAGCGTGCGGGACGCACTGGACCTGATGGCGACGGTGCGCTATGAAACCGGCTGCGAGCGCGTTGTGCTTTATCAAGAGGCGGTCGCGGAGGCGTTTTTTATCCTCAGCACGCGGCTTGCGGGGGAAATACTGCAGAAGTTCGTCAATTACCATATGAAGCTGGCCGTAATCGGCGACTATTGCGGATATACCAGCAAACCACTGAAAGACTTTATCCGTGAAAGCAATGCAGGCAACGATGTTTTTTTTGTGGCGACGCTGGAAGAAGCACTGGAAAAGCTTTCCTGCGCAGGGTGATTGTCACGGTGTGAGCGGACGGCGTTTGCCGCGCCGGCATGGCGTCCGGCCGGGGATGGTACAGCGCCGCTTAGAAAGGTGCGGGATATACAGAAAGGGAGCCGCGGGGACTCCCTTTCCACTTGTCAAAAGAGACTAGGTGTGTTTCTAAAATCCGCCTGTTGCGGCCGCGTATACCGTCTTCCGTTTCGAAACGTCCGCTCAGATGACGCCGAGCGGGATCAGCGTTGCGAGCAGCACGACGTTGACCGCCGCCAGTGAACCGATCCATTTCTTCTGCACCTTCGGCTCCCTGTCGTAGATCAGGTAACTCGCGAGGAAAAACGGAATATAGGTCGTGATGAACACCGGGATCGCACCCCACCACGGATAGACCCAGATGAACGCCGGCGTCCAGGCAAGGAAAATCTCGACAAGCGAGAAAAACAGAGCGCTGCCGATAGCGAATACGATACGGTTGCTGACGCCGAGGATTTTCAGGTTTTTGTCTTTTGGCAGGAGCTTTGCGGTAAAGCCCGCCACCGCGAACATCATGGAAAGCTCCCAGCTTACGCCGATGAGCAGAATAAACGACGTGCTTTCCGGCGAAACCGTCCAGAGCGCGTAACCGGAGAAATGGCAGATCACCGCGTTGGCGATCTCGTACAGCCAGTGTACGCTGTAAAGCATCAGCGCGGCAGCAATGGCTTGATAGTTCTTTTTATGGATTTCGTCCACATAGATCATCACAACGAATGCGAGCAACGCGATAAACGTCCAGTTGAAATTGCCGGGATCGCGTACGGCCGCTTTTGCGGCGTCTGCCAGAGACTGGTAGGATGCATCGCCAAAGAGCATAGGATAACCCCTTTCTGAAAAACATGTCGAATTGCCGTTAAGATGAGCGAACTTGCTGGAAATTATTGTATCGTGCGCGGTATGTCCGTGTCAATTTCCCCGCGGCGGTCATTGCGGAAATATCGCTGAAGACGGGTTTTTGCAATAACGCCGGCCAATGTCCTGCGGCATAAGAAGCGAACCCCGGATTGTCGCAAAAGGGACGGACTATGCGGTATCAACCGCCGTGTACCCGGACAATTCCTCCGGTTTTCGATCGGGCGAACGATTTTTTCTTTCGCGACTTGAAAAATCTGGACATTTTCTTTGAAAACGATTATAATCAATTTGCGTTATTCTTTTAAAAAAATAATGAAACAAAGGACATAACAGTAGTTCTTTATGGCAAACCGACCGGAACGCGCGGAAAAAAAGAAGACGGTGCAGAGACGCAGGCTGAACCCTGCCCGTGTGCTGATGCTGCTGGGGCTGATGCTGGTCCTCGTATTTTTGGCATCGTTTTCGCTGGGACGTTACGGCGTCCCGGTCCCGCAGGTAATCCGCATCCTTTTTGACCGGATCGCACCGCTGCGGCAGACGTGGACGGCGGAGATGGAGGCCGTGGTGATCAACATCCGCCTGCCGCGCATTTTGGTTGCGTGCTTCGTCGGCTGCGCGCTTTCCGCCGCGGGCGCTTCCTTTCAGGGCGTGTTCCAAAATCCGATGGCGGCGCCGAACATTCTGGGCGCGTCGTCCGGCGCCGCGTTCGGCGCGGCGCTGGCGATTCTGATCGGCGCGTCCTCGCGGATTATCACGGCAGCCGCGTTCGTTTCCAGCCTGATCGCCGTGTGCCTGGTGTTTTTCATCGCACAGCGCGCGCCGGGCCTGCGGGTAGTCAACCTGATCCTTGCCGGCATTATGATCGGCTCGCTGTTTACGGCGGGCACTTCCTATATTAAGCTTGTCGCCGACCCGAGCAACCAGCTTCCCGCCATTACTTACTGGATGATGGGCAGTCTTTCCGGCGTTAAGCTCCGGGACGCTGCGTTCATAGCCGTACCGATGGCGGTCGGGCTGATTCCGCTGTTTCTGCTTCGCTGGCAGATCAACCTGTTGACGCTGGGCGACGAGGAAGCCAGAACGCTTGGCGTCAATACGAATCGCCTGCGCTTCCTCGTAATCGTCTGCGCGACGCTCGTTACCGCGGCGAGCGTGTCCGTCAGCGGCGTAATCGGATGGGTCGGGCTTGTGATCCCGCATTTGAGCCGTAAACTCGTGGGAAGCAATTACCGTTATTTGCTGCCGGCGTCCATGCTGGCTGGCGCTGTTTTTTTGCTTCTGGTTGACGACGTTTCGAGGAACCTGCTTGCCGTCGAGATCCCTATAGGGATTCTTACCGCGTTTATCGGCGCTCCGTTCTTCATTTACTTGATCTCTAAACGGGAGAAAACGCTTTAACATTTCCGCCGTACGACAAGGAGGTGCCGGTTTGGGTATCGAAGTAAGGGATTTGAGCTTTGCCTACTGCACGAGAGAGGTGCTGCGGCACGTTTCGTTTACCGCGGGGGACGGGCGGCTGCTTGCGGTGCTCGGCCCGAACGGGGTAGGCAAAACGACGTTGTTCCGCTGTATTCTCGGACTGCAGCACCGCTATGGCGGGAGCATTCTCATCGATGGAGAGAACGCGCGCAATATGGCGCCGCGCGAGCTTGCGCACCGGGTCGCATACATTCCGCAGACACACGGGCAGGCGTTCAGTTATATGGTGCTGGACATGGTGCTTATGGGTACGACGCACCAGGTTTCGCCGCTGTCCGTTCCGGGACAGCGCGAACGCAAAACCGCGCTGGCGGCGCTTGAGCGGCTGGGAATTCCGCATCTTGCCCAAAAGAACTTTTCGCATCTTTCCGGCGGCGAACAGCAGTTGGTGCTGATTGCCCGCGCGCTTGCCCAGAAGACAAAAACGCTTTTGATGGACGAACCGACCGCAAGCCTTGATTATGGTAATCAGGCGCTCGTACTCAAACAGGTGCGCACCCTTGCGGACGACGGTTACACGGTGCTGCTTTCCACGCACAACCCGCAGCATGCACTCTGGTATGCGGATGCGGCGCTCGCGCTGCTCGGCGGGGAAACGGCTGCGTTCGGCCCGCCGGAGGACGTGATGGACGCGGACCTGATCCGGCGGCTTTACGGCGTGGAGGCCGAAATGGTACGCACCGAACATGGATCGCTGCTTTCACCGGTGTTCGGCGTTCGGCGCGCGGACCCGGCGGAGAGCCGGAAGGCCCGGTCCGGTCTGGAATCGGCTTAACTGAAAGGAAGAAAAATACGATGAAGAAAATATGGATACTTCTGCTGACGTTCGTGATGGCGCTCTCCGCATTCGGCTGCACCGAAAAGGGAGTGGAAGCCGAAGCAACCGGAGAACCGGCCGCGGAGACGATCCCGGCGGAAGAGCCCGCGCAGGCTGTGGTCTCGTTTACCGATTCCGCAGGACGCACGGTCGAGGTGCCTTCGGACATCACCAAGGTTGCCGTTTCCGGCCCGCTGGCGCAGATCGTGCTGTTTGCGCTCTGTCCGGACAAGCTTGTGGGTATTGCCAGCGCCTGGGATGCGGCGGCGGAGCAGTACCTCGCGACCGAATATTATTATCTGCCGGAACTCGGCCAGCTCTACGGCGGCAAGGGCGAACTCAACCTTGAAACGCTGCTGGCCAGCGGCGCCGAAGTCGTGATCGACGTCGGTGAACCGAAGGACACCGTCGCCGAAGACCTGGACGCGCTGCAGGAGCAGACGGGGGTCCCGTTTGTGCATATCACGGCGACCACGGAAACCATGGGAGAGGCATACGGCAAGCTCGGCGAACTGCTGAACATGGCCGACGATGCGGCGGTCCTTGCGGCCTACTGTGACCGTGTGTACGGCAAGACCATTGAGATTGCAAACAGTGCTGAAAAAGCCGACCTGCTTTACTGCCTCGGCGACGCGGGACTCAATGTGATCGCGCAGGGCAGCTACCATGCGGAAGTGATCGACCTGCTTTCCAACAATCTGGCGGCCGTGGATTCGCCCTCCAGTAAAGGCACCGGCAACGAAGTGGACATGGAGCAGATCCTGCTTTGGAACCCGGACGTGATCCTGTTCGCCCCGGGCAGCATTTATGAAACCGCGGGCGACGACCCGGCCTGGCAGCAGGTGAACGCGATCAAAAACGGCACATACTACGAAGTCCCCTACGGACCGTACAACTGGCTGGGATTCCCGCCGTCGGTGCAGCGCTACCTCGGCATGATGTGGATGGCGCAGTTGCTCTATCCCGATACCGCGCAGTATAATCTTTACGGGGAAGTTGCCGAATACTTCAAGCTTTTTTATCACAGCGAACTGACGGAAGGTCAGTATGACGCGCTGGTCGCCAACTCCATCGGCGTCCGGCAGGCGCTTGAACCCGCGGCATAAGTAAGGGGCTTTATGGAAAAATTATTCACCGGCATACGGGATGTCCTCGTAAGGGGCGAAGACCTTGCGCTCTGCACGATCATTGCAAGTTCCGGCTCCACGCCGCGCGGAAGCGGCGCGAAGATGGCTGTGTTCGCGGACGGCTCCTCAATCGGGACCGTCGGCGGCGGCGCGGTGGAGTACCACAGCATCCGCCTTGCCAAACAGGCGATCGAGCAGAAATCCGCTTTTACACACGGCTTCAACCTTTCCCCCAACCAGACGGCGGATATCGGCATGATCTGCGGCGGGCAGGTGGTGGTGTATTTCCAGTATTTTGCCGGCGGGGACGCGCGCGCAATCGAGCTGTTCACCGCGATCTCCGCGCTGTTTTCCGAACGGAAAAACACCTGGCTGATTACGCAGATCAGCGACGGCGGCGTGACCCAGACGGGCGTGTATTCGCAAGGAAACGGCTTGCGATTCATCAGCGGCGTTTCTAAGGAAACGATACGACCGATGGCCCGTTCACGCGCGGTCCTGCAAAGAGGGGAGCCGACCTATTATGTCGAACCGCTGACGGTCGCGGGACATACGTATGTGTTCGGCGGCGGGCATGTCTCCCGCGAGCTTGTGCCGGTGATTGCGCATCTCGGCTTTTCTCCTGTCGTATACGAGGACCGCGCGGAGTTTGCCGCACAGGCGCTTTTCCCCGATGCGGCGGCAATGGTCCTTGGTTCGTTTACCAATCTGGCCGCGAGCGTTTCGATCACCAAAGACGACTATGTGGTGATCATGACGCGCGGGCATCAGGCGGATTTTGACGTGCTGCGCCAGGCGCTGCTGAGCGAAGCGAGCTATGTCGGCGTGATCGGCAGCCGGAGCAAGATTGCAGCGACCAACAAGCGTTTGCTCGAATCCGGCATTCCGGAAACGGAACTCAAGCGTATCCATGCGCCGATCGGGCTGCCGATTCAGGCGGAAACCCCGGCGGAAATCGCCATAAGCATCGCCGCGGAGTTGGTTTTGCACCGGGCGGCGGGAAACGGCGGCGGCAAATGAGCGAACGAAGGCATATCCTGATCTGCGGCGAAGTCGGCGTTGGGAAAAGCACGCTGATTCAAAAGTTGCTTCAGAAAAACAGTCGTCCCGTATACGGGTTTATCACCAAACGGCTGGAAGCGGATGAAACCGGATTTCATCCGATTTATATCCATCCGGCAGGCGCGCAAATCCGCGCGCACGAGCAAAAGAATCTTATCGGCACCTGCGACAGCAAGGTGCATAATATCGTGACCGACACGTTTAATACGCTCGGCGTGGAATATCTCAAAGCCGAGCCGGGCGGGTTGATCGTCATGGACGAACTCGGCTTCATGGAGGCGGGCGCACAGGCTTTTGTCAAAAGCGTGTTTTCGGCGCTCGACGGGGATATTCCGGTGATTGCGGCGGTTAAGGCGAGATTCGACGTGCCGTTTTTAAACGCGGTCCGCGCGCACGAAAACGCGCGGCTGTTCACCGTCACGAAGCAGAACCGGGATACACTGTACAACGCGCTGCTGCCGGTTGTCTTAAGCTGGAATCCGTAATATACTGTGTAGTGCGAACATACGAACCGACGGGAGGTTACGGATATGTCAGTGGAACAAATCGGGTGCTGCGGGGCGTACTGCAAAACCTGCAAGGCGTTTACGACGCATGTCTGCAGAGGATGCAAAACAGGCTATACCACCGATGAACGGTCGTTAAGCCGGGCAAGATGTAAAATGAAGATATGCTGCATCAAAAAAGGCCTTGCTACCTGCGCGGACTGCGAACGGTATGCGGTCTGTGAAATGCTGCAGGGATTTTACGGACACGACAGCGTGAAATACGGCAAGTATCGCCAGGCGACGGAATACATCCGCGCGCACGGCTACGATGCGTTTGTACAGATTGCCGATTGCTGGAGCGGCGCGTACGGGAAGTACGAAACCCGCTAAAAAATATAACCGGGGGACAGAGTATAGCCCCTTTGGGTGTTACAAAACATGCAGGCAGCTGAAATAAGGCTGCCTGCATGTTCTGATTGTTCGATTTATCGCGTTATTGCCGCGTAACGTATTTGCGCGGGGACATGCCGTATTCGTTGCGGAACGCCTTGTAAAACCCGCTGTATTCCGAAAAACCGCATTTCTGCGCGACGCTTGTGAGCGGCAGGCCCTGCTGCATGAGGTTTCGGGCCAGAATCATCCGCTTCTGCAACAGCATCTGATAGATCGAAACGCCCGTTTCGCGGTGGAAGACGCGTTCCAGATAATATTTTGAGAGAAACACGGTCTTGCTTAGATCGTCCAGCGAAACAGGCTCGCTGATGTGCGCGTCCAGGTATTTGGAAACGCTCTTGATCAGCACGCTAATGTGTACGTCCGGCCTGGGCAGCGCGCGCTCACGCCCCGCACAGGCGCGGTTGAGCGTAACGAGCAGTTCGGCGGCAAGCGAATTGCAGAGCACGTCTTTTCCGAACTGTTCGCTGCTGTTGGCGCCGAGTAACGCGAAAAACTGCCGCGTGATGCTCTCGCGCTGCTCGGCGGAAAGGCGGTTCACGCTCAGGCGCTGTGCGGAAAAACAGGCCGATAGATCGGTCTCCGGCGTGGAGAGCCGCTCCACAAACGAGCGGGAAAGCCAGAGTACGAGCCGCTCGTAAGGACGGTCCGTTTGCGTGAATAGCGGCCGGTGGAGCTGGTTCGGCCCGATGAGCAGCAGGTCGCCCGGGACGATTGTGAACGAAGCGCTGTCGATCTGATAGCTGATATTGCCCGAAAGCAGGAGGTAGCATTCATAAAAGTCATGAAAATGCAGCGAAACGTGCAGTTCCCGGCTGTCTTTGTAGTGGTAAATTTCGTAATCTTCCAGCAGCATATGCTGCCGCTG